>CALVIE010000043.1 GCA_944329385.1 uncultured Bacilli bacterium
AAGGAAAATTGATTTTTGTTGAGTTCTAAAAGTAATAGACATTGTTTAAAAAGAATTTCTATTAGTTTTAGAATATGTATGGTAAAGGATAAAGATTGGTGAATAATTATTGTTTTTAATTATAATAAAGCACTTTTAATGATTAAATATTATATTAAAAAAAGGATTTTTAATAAAAATGTCGTATGTTTATATATAGAGGTAATTAAATGAATTACTATAACGAAATAAAAGATGTTTTAGTGAAAAATGAAGTTTATCAAAAAGTAAAAGATTATTCTAAAAATAAAAGTGATTTAAATGCTTACTTTGAAGTTGGAAGATTAATAGTAGAAGCTCAGGGTGGTGAGGCAAGAGCCAAATATGGAAATAAATTAATTAAAGAATACTCAGAAAAATTAACTAAAGAACTTGGTAAAGGTTATACTTATACTAATTTAAGTAGAATGCGTCAGTTTTATTTACTTTTTCAAAAAGTTGCCACAGTGTGGCAACAATTTAATGTTCTTACTTGGAGTCATTATAAATTGCTATTAACTTTTACTAATATTGATGAAATAAAATATTATATATCTATTTCTTCTAAATTAAATTTATCAGTAAGAGAACTTAGAGAAAGAATAAAATCAAATGAGTATGAAAGACTTGGTAAGCATATTAATATAGAAGAGTCAAAAGTAAATACTTTAATTAAAAATCCAATATTAATTAAGGTTAAAAATAAAAATGAAAAGTTAACTGAATATGCTTTACATCAGTCTATTTTAGAAAATATGGATGATTTTTTGAAAGAGCTTGGTATGGGGTTTGCTTATATTGGCAACGAAGTGAAAATAAAAATTGGTGATAATTATCATTATATAGATTTTTTGCTTTTTAATTATATTTATAATTCTTTTGTAATTATTGAGCTTAAAGTCACAGAGATGAGGGCAGAATATATTGGGCAAGTGATGAAATATATAGGATATGTGAATAAATACATTAGAAAACCTTTTCATGATGAAACCGTAGGGGTGATTATTTGCAGGAAGGAAAATAAATATGTTATGGAATTTTGCACTAATCCTAATATTTTTGCGACTACTTACCAAACTATATAAAAACCTCGTTTCTATGTCCAAGAAACGGGGTTCATATCACAATTACAGTCTTTTTAATTTATAGATAATATTTTTACTTGGTACTGACCGTTTGGACTATCTACATCTCTTGTTTCACCAACTTTAGCACCCATAATGGCTTTAGCAATTGGTGATTCGTTAGAGATTTTATTAGAAAATGGGTCGGCTTCTTTGATACCAACGATAGTATATGTTTCTTTATCGTCATCGCCAACATATTCTAACTGTACGGTATTACCAACTGAAACTTTATCGGTTTTAACATTTTTAATTACGATTGCTTTTTCAATTTGTTTTTCTAAGACAGCTATACGGTTTTCGGTTTCTGATTGTTCATTTCTAGCTGCATCGTATTCGGCATTTTCGCTTAGATCGCCTAAGGCCCTGGCTTCTTTTAAAGCTTCAATAACTGCCGGTCTTTTTTCCATTTTAAGATATTCTAATTCTTTTTTCATGTCAGCTAAACCTTGTTCAGTTACGTAAACTTCATCGGTATTTGTCATTTTTTCACCTCAGCTCTCTATTTACTTCATAAAATATTACTACATATTTTATGCTTTGTCAACTAATTTTCATCATGTCATTGACAGATACTTTTTGGTTTATTTTTAGATAAACTATTTGTTTTGGATGTCTAACTATTTCTATAGGTTTTTTATCTTCATCGTATATTTCATTTATAGTAAATTCAAAAGATTTATTTGGCCCAAATATTTCGACCTTATCACCTTTTTTAAAGTAGTTCCTTTGCTGGAGTTTAGCTAGTTTAGTGTTTTCATCGTAATCTAATATTAATCCTAGAAAGTCTTGGTTGGTTATTTCCTGTCTACCATTATAGTACTGGACATCTTTTCCATAGTTTTTATCAAAAAATTGAGCGACTGAGTCACGGTTAGCAACTCTTCTTAATATGTCCTCATATTTTAAATTATATTCATAATTTTTAGGATTGTGACAATAATTATCAATAAGGGTTCTATAAACTTTGACGACGGTAGCAATATAATAAATTGAGCGCATGCGACCTTCTATTTTTAAACTATCGACACCTAGGTCTATAAGGTTTGGAATATATTTGGCCATAGATAGATCTTTGGTACAAAAAGTAAATGGTTTTTCACCTTTTAGTTGAGTTTTTTCGTTATATAAATCAAAGTCCCATCTACAAATTTGACTGCATCCTCCTCTATTTGAATCTCTATTGGTTAGAAAATTAGAAAGGACACATCTACCACTATAAGAGGCACACATGGCACCATGAATAAATGTTTCTAGTTCGATGTTTATGTTTTTTTTAATATCTTCTATATCTTCTTTTGTACATTCTCTAGCTAAAACTATTCTAGTTACGCCTTCTTTTTTCCAAAATTCGGTAGCCTCTTTATTTAAGGTTGAAGCCTGAGTTGAAAGATGGATTTGAAGATTTGTATTTTTTGCTAGTTTGATGATGGCTGGGTCAGATACTATAATGGCATCGACGTTTATTTTATCTAACTGTTTTAAGTAATTTTCGATTTTTTCGTATTCTTTATTATGCATAGCTATATTTACAGTGACATAAACTTTTTTATTTAAATTATGGGCATATTCGACGCCTTTTTCTATTTCTTCTAATTTGAAATTATCGGCGTTGGCTCTTAAGTTAAAAGCACCACCAATATATACAGCGTCCGCACCATAAATAAAAGCTATTTTTAATCTTTCTAAGTCGCCAGCTGGGGCGAGGAGTTCTGGTTTTTTCATTTTACTTCACCTTGTATATTGTTTCTTTATAAAGAAAACCTGTTTCTTTTGGAAATTTGTTTTCTTCTTTATTATAATTTATTAAGACTTCTTTAAAGTCTTTATTATCTATAAAATTACTATTAAAAACTAGATAATCGGCAGTTAGGTCTTTTTCTTTTGGATTTAAGATATAGTTTGAATAGACAGTTGTACCTTCTTTTGTGTCATTTATTATATAGGCTTTACCTTCTTTAATGATTTTATTATTATTATTTTTAGTTTTTAGGTTAAAGGTATCTAAATAGTTTTGAACTAGGTGTCTTTTTGAGGTAAACATAGGAATATAGCCAAAGACATTTATGAATATTTTTGCTTTTGTATGTTTTTTTATTTCATCAATTTCTCTTTTGGTTAGTTCAGATGAAAGATAAGCTGCTGTAATACCTTTTTCATACCAATAATTTACAGTTCCATAGTTAGTGGTTAAGTGTTCTTGATTCCAAATTAATGGTGTTTTTAAGTTTAGTTTTTGTTTTAAGTTTACTATGGCAATATCATAGAAGATAATGCCATCTATGTTCAATTTTTCTATTTTGTTTAATGTTTCTTTTAATTTTTCTAATTCATTATTGTGGATATTTTTATTTAATATGATGAATATTTCTTTATTTATTTTTTTTAGTTTTTTTATTTCTTCTAAAGTAAAAGTGTTTGGATAGTTTATGCTTAGATCTTTAATAGGTAGAAAAAAGGCATCTGTATAATCTTTTATTTCTATAGCATTTTCGATATTATTTATTATAACAGCTATTTTATTCATAGTTTCCCTCCGATTGAATAATTATACCAAAAAAAGTGATATTTTTCTACCACTTTTTTAAGCTTCTATTTTGACATCTTTTTTTATTTTATCATAGAAATTAACCATAGTAACATTCATGTATGGGATTATCCACAGCCATATGATACCTAATGTAAATATTCCTAGTAAAAACCAAAGGAAAAATGTTATACACATTATTATATAATCTAATTTGTGACCGTCCATCATATCCATACTTTGTCTAAATATATCGCCTAATGGCATATTTTCATGGTCATATAAGATTAAATAGCTTTGAGATAAGCAAATAACTAATGTTATCCAAAAAACAGCAATAATTATACTTAAAATAAGTCCAACTACAATCATGAATGATGATAGAGCTACATTTAAATCTGCTTGATATGTTATAAAGACAAATAATGAATTAATGGATGTGTACTGTAATATAGCAAATAAGGTATTGATGGCTAATAAAACAATGGTAATAGCTGCACATCTGAAAAATGTGTCGGTTCTTTGAAATAATTCATCGAGGCTTGCTTTTTTTCTTCTCGCTATTTTAATCATTATTTGGAGAAATCCCATATAAAATAAACTTGTGACAATTAAACTTAAAAATATAGCCATTGGTGGTTCTTTTATTAGTGAAGCTATTATATAACAGGTTATTTGCATGATTAAATAAATTAATGTGGCTATGACTGGCACTTTATATTTTCCATTTAGTTTTTTACGTGCACTTGCTTTTATTTTTGTTAAATCAACACTTTCATTCATTTTTTTACCCCTTTTCTATTATAATTATATCATAATATGTGAAATTTAGACAGATTATTTTTAAGAAAAAATGGATGATTAGTCCATTTTACTTACTGATATGCCATCGCCTACTTGATAGAATGTTGTTTTAAATTCTTTATTTGTTTGTAAGAATTCTTTATAATTATTGATTTTTTTAACTAAAGCTTTTAAATTTTTACTTTGAATTTCTTCAGGATGTTTAGTTAGGCCATGAAAGTTTAGGTTATCGGTGATGATGGCCCCATTTTTTGATAGATTATGTTTATATTTTTCAAAGAATTTTATATATTGAGCTTTAGCGGCATCAATGAAAATTAGATCATATTTGCCAGTGACATTTACATTTAAAGCATCATTTAATACTAAAGTGATTTGTTTATTTAAACCGAATTTTTTTATATTTTTTCTAGCTATAGAATACATATTTTCATTTCTTTCGATGGTAGTGATATGAATGTTTTCATCTATTTGAGCCATGTTTATAGTGGAGTATCCTATGGCTGTTCCAATTTCTAAGATAGTCTTTACTTTGTTTTCTTTAATGTAATTAATTATGAAATTTAGTCCTTCTTTTTGAATGATTGGAACGTTATTTTCTTTTGCGTACTTTTCTAGTGGTTCTAAGCTGCCCATACGCCTTCATCTTTTAGTTTAGAGATTATTCGGTCATGTTCTTTAGCATTTTTTGTAAAATATACTTTTTTATTAGTGTCAGCGACAAAGTAATAGTAGTCATTTTCTATTGGGTTAATTGTCGCTTTAATTGAGCTTAAACTTGGATTATCAATAGGTCCGACTGGAAGGCCTATCATAGATGTACATCTTGTGTTATAACCATTACAAGCGGTTAAGTCACTTTGAGTAAGTTTTTCGGTCATAGATTTTTTAGCGGCATAATAGGTTGTGGCATCACATCCTAATGACCAGTTATCTTTTAATCTATTATATAATACGCCGGCAACTGTTGCTCTATCTGTTTCAGTAACGGCTTCTAATTCGACAATTGAAGCTAGGGTTAAGATTTGATGAACATTATAGGTTCCATTTTCTAATGTATTTTTATAAGGGTCTAGTTTTGTTTTTGTATTATCAAGTATTCTTCTTACGATTGTGTCTATGTTTAATTCGCTTGGTTCAAAATGGTATGTATCTGGGAATAGGTAACCTTCTAATGGATAATATATTTGACTATTAAATATATCATCTTTTAAAAACCAATAATCTTTTTGCAGTTTTTTTAGATAGTTTTGGTCTGATATTTGATTTATGAAATCATCTTGTTTAATATCTGTTTTTTCTTCGACAATTTTTGCCATTTGGGTAATGTTTAGTCCTTCTCTAAAGGTTAATTTAATTGTATTGTCTTTGTGGCTTTTTTCATTACTTAAAACTTTGATAATTTCTTGAACACTCATGGCTTCATTTAATTCATAGTCACCATTTAATAGTGATGTCGGTTTGACAAATTTTAAATAAACTTTATAGAAGAATTCTGATTTGATTAAGTTTTTATCTTTTAATTTACTAGCAATCGTGTAATAGTTATCTCCTTCATCAATGGTTATTATTTTAGGTTCTGTACTTTTACTTACAGGTCCTGTTTGATATTTATATATTCCAATAATTATAAGGAAGATAATAATGATGAGGAGCAATAAAAAGAGTAAGAATTTACCCACTTTAAATTTACGAACTTTTTTCAAGGTAAAGCCCTACTCTTTATGCGTTTGGTGTGTTGCTAGCAGATTCTATTTGTGATTGCATTTCGTTTAAAATTGTTTCGATGATTTTCCATTCTTTTTCAGTTTCAATTGGTTTTAAAGGTAAAGCCGCGAATTCATTATTTTCATCTGATTTTAAATCTTTTGGATCATAGATTGAAGCGTATACTTTAGTATTTCCTTCATCGTCGATTGAGTGGTCTGTATAAACGATATAATTCTTTTTAGTTTCTGGTGATTCAAATAAAAATAAAGCTTCACAATCTAATTGTCTACCTTCTTCATCAATTGCTTTAAATTTGATTTCTTTTGTTTCTTGCATATTTTTTCAATCCTTTCTTTTATCTAAATATGTTTGTAAAATGATATTGGCTGCGAGTGAGTCTATTTTTTGTTTTCTTTTTTTTCTAGACATATCAGCTTTTATCATATAACCACTGGCTTCTTTGGTTGATAACCTTTCATCTTGCATTTCAACAGGTAATTTAAAGGTATCTTCTAAGTTTTTTTTAAACTGTAAGGTTGTTAAAGCCCTTGGACCTACTGTACCATTCATGTTTTTAGGTAGCCCTAAGATGAATTTTTCAATAGGTTCTTTTTCCACAATAGTTGATAGTTTACTTATGGCTTCATTATAGTTTTCTTCTTCAAAATGAATGGTACCATAAGCGGTTGCAATCGTTTTTGTTATATCTGATATAGAAACACCTAAGGTTTTGGTTCCTAAATCTAGACCTAAGTACTTCAATATAACCACCCTCTATTTATGTACAGTTTAATTGTACCATTTATTTTTTATTTTGTATAGATATATTGGAACAAAATGCCAAAATAAATTTTGTCATTAACTTACCTCACGATAAGCTTTTTCTACTTCATGGGAATCTTAGATTCCTCCATAGACCAATATCGGATGGTCGCCACCCTAACTCTTTTTATGTTTGCCAAAATTTATTTGTTATATAACTTGTTCAATAGTTTTCATATATTTTTTTAAGCCTTCGAACATTATATTTACTGATGCATTATAATCACGGTCATGTTTTGTATGACAATTTGGACATTCCCATTTTCTTATGCTTAAATTCTTAACTTCCTTATTTTGATAATTACAAATGTTGCATATTTGACTACTTGGATAATATCTATCTATTTGTATTAGTTTCTTATTATTCCAAATAGCTTTATATTTAAGCACTCTTATTATCTCAGAAATTGGATTTTCATTTAGTTCTTTTGCCACATAATGATTTTTCTGCATATTTTTTACATCTAAATTCTCAGTTACTATAATGTCATTTTCTTTTATTAGTTTATTTGTTATATTATGTATCATATGTTTTCTTGCTTTTCTTATCTTCTGATACATTCTTTGTATTTTTAGTTTCATTTTATATCTGTTTTTACTTCCTAGTTTACATCTTGATAGACCTCTTTGAAGTCCAATTAATCTTTTTGTATTTATTTTAATAGTATTTTCTATTTTTTCATTATGACTTGTTACTATTAAATCTTTTATTCCTAGATCTATTCCTATTATACTTTTAGGTACAAAAGATGGTTTTATTAAAGGTTCTTCTATTAATACACTGACATAATATCTGCCAGCTTCTTTTTTAATAACCGCACTTTTAATTTCACCAGGTATTACTTCTTTATTTCGGTAGCCTCTTATTTTTACTTCTTTTAATTTTGGTAAGGTAATGGTTTTATTTTTTAAATCAAGTTTAATAGAATTATAATGATTACCTTTATAACTACTCTTAATATTATTTGTTTTATAACTTTCATGTATTCCTTTAGCTTTAAATCTAGGAAAACCACTACCATTATAAAAATTTTTAAAAGCATCTTCTAGATTAAACAAACTTGTTCGAAGTGCGCAGCTATCTACTTCTTTTAACCACTCTTTTTCTTTAGATAGTGATGGGATTAATTTTATTTGATCAAAAGCACTTTTACTTTTACCTGCTATCTTATATTCTTTAATTTTATCATCTAAAAAATAATTATATATAAATCTTGCACACCCTATAGTTTTATTAATTAGTTGTTCTTGCTCTTTTGTTGGATAAAGTCTAAATACATAACCTTTTAATATTTTCATACCATCACCTTCTATCATTGTTGCAATAAATATATCACGAACAGTTATATTTGTAAATAACTTTTTGCAAACTTTATTAAAATGTATGACTTTTTTATTGTATGAAAAAAGGTGTGCATGCAAATAATGTGTAAAGTTTACATTTCGGATTTGTTTTGTATTTTGGTTTGTTATCTTATCTTACTTAAATGTTACTTTTATATATTATGATAGGTTATATTCTCCAAAGACTTTCAAATTATGACAATGTGTAAAGGGATAAATTAAGATTTTATTAATAGTATATTTTATATAAAAATGATATAATGTGAATAAAGGTGATAATATGTATTATAAAAGAAGAATTAAAAAAGGTCCAATAATTTTTATAGCTATATTTATTTTGATTATTATTTTAGTTATTTGTGGCATAAATTTATATAAATACTATACTAGTGATGAGTATTTACTTAGTAAGGCCGGCTATAATGAGAGTGAAATTCAAAGTATTTTAAAATTTGATGAGAAATATATTACTTATGCGAAGGAACATAAGTATGAGGATGATTTTATTCCACTTATTAAAGAGAAGTATTTTCTTTGGAAAAATTATGATGAGTATATAAAATATATTGATGATGTATATGAGGATAAAAAGGTTGATTATTCTAAGGTTATTTCTTTAGTTAATGTTGGGGCGAATTATGAGCCTTATACACATACTAAGAAAGCTGATATGGATAAGGGTTATGCGATTTTAGTTAATAAGTATACATCACTGCCTGAGAAGTATGCACCAGACGATGTAGTGGAGATGAGCAACTGGTATTCTTATCCTGGTAATAGTATTAGAAAAGATGTATATGATGCTTTTAAAGAGATGTTTAATGCAGCTAAGGAAGAAGGTCTAACTTTGATCGTCAATTCATCTTATAGGACTTATGAGGTCCAAAAGGAAATTTATGATGATTATGATGATAATAGAGGCCGTGAATATGCGGATAAGTATGCGGCTAGACCTGATTTTTCTGAGCATCAAACTGGACTTTCTATAGATATATTTTCACCAGGGTCTAATATGGAAAGTTTTGAAGGTACCGATGAGTTTAAGTGGCTTAGTGAAAATAGTTACAAATATGGATTTATTTTAAGGTATCCTAAGGATAAGGAAGATATTACTGGATATAACTACGAGGCATGGCATTATAGATATGTGGGCAAGGATTTGGCTAAAAAAGTTTATGATAGTGATTTAACTTATGATGAGTATTATGCTTATTATTTAGATAATTAAGGGTGTGAATATGAAGAAAAAAGTGTTGATAGCAAGCATTTTAGTTTTGATTATAGCTTTATTTTCACTTTTTTTAATTTTATATAATGGTGAGAATAAAAGTAAAAGTATTGATGAGATGCTTAAAGATGAAGGATATTCAGATAATGACATTTCTATTATTTTAAAAAAGGTTTCTAAGGATAATTATAATGATATTTTAGAATTCGGATATGATAAAAGTTTAATTGATATATTATCATCTGATGATTATGATGAGAAATTGTTT
Source organism: uncultured Bacilli bacterium (assembly GCA_944329385.1). Classification (GTDB taxonomy): domain Bacteria; phylum Bacillota_I; class Bacilli_A; order RF39; family UBA660; genus Coprosoma. The sequence goes on from CALVIE010000043.1 coordinate 9,846, forward strand.
GATAATTATATATTATATTATTTGAAAAATAAAGATGCGAATATTAACGATATTATTGTTATTGTAAATTCTGGATATGATTTGTATAATTATCCAGCTTCTAGTTTGCTTGCAAGTTTAACTGAGGAAAAATATTATATTAATGATAATGTGGCCAGATATTTAGATTATGGTAATAGTCATGATGTAAGTCCAAAAAAGATCGTTGGATTTGTCAATTCTAAAGCTGACTTAGGGTTTTATAGTGAAAGTTATGATAGTAATTTAGATGATGGTAATTTAGTTTTAGTAAATAAATTTTATCATTTAAAAGAAGATTATACACCCTCTGATTTAATTAGTTTAGGTGGTCAATATAATAAAGGTGGGAATAACAAAATGAGAAAAGAGGCTGCAGAGGCCTTGATGAAGATGATTGATGCGGCAAAATTAGATAATATTATTCTTTATAATATTTCTGCTTTTAGGAGTTATGATTATCAAGTAAATTTATACAATAGATATATAAAAAGAGATGGTAAAGAGGCGGCAGATAAGTATTCAGCTAGACCTGGTTATTCAGAGCATCAAAGCGGGCTTTGCACTGATTTAAATGAAGTAAGTGATGCTTTTGAGGGTACTGATGAGGCTATTTGGCTTAAGAATAATGCTTATAAATATGGATTTATTTTAAGATTTCCAAAAGGTAAAGAGGATATTACAGGATATAAATATGAACCTTGGCATTATAGATATGTTGGTATAGAGGCAGCTAAAATTATTTATGAGGATGATATTACTTTAGAGGAGTATTATGCTTATTATATAGAAAAAAACTCAGATTGATTACAATTTCTGAGTTTTTATTTATCCTAGGGTATATGGATTATTTTGGCTTCCATCTCCTCCGGTGATTTTTACTTCTGATGATAGATAGACGGCCGGTCTAATTGATGAACTAGAAGCA
>CALVIE010000044.1 GCA_944329385.1 uncultured Bacilli bacterium
AATCATTCTTTGCCGTATAAAATTCATCTTTTTTATTTTTAACTTTTATTTTCATGTTTTCCTCCTTTTTTACTCCTACATATATAAACATACGACAAAAATAATGTTTTTCCTTTTTTTATATGAAAAAAGTTCAAATAAATGAACTTTTATACATACTTTTTAATCTCTTTTATAATATCATCTTTAGAAATCTCAGTATCAATTTTACCATCACGAGATTTTAATTCCAATATTCCTTCACTAGCCTTCTTACCAACTGTAATTCTATAAGGAATACCCAAAAGTTCCATATCTTTAAACTTAACTCCAGCCCTTTCATCTCTATCATCAAGCAAAACATCAATACCTTCTTTATTAAACGCTTCATAAAGATTATTAGCAATAGAACTTTGAAGCTCATCTTTAATATTAATAATAACAATACCTAAAACAAAAGGTGCGATCGAAACAGGCCATACTAAACCTTTCTCATCAGCTTTTTGTTCAGCAATTGCTGCCATACACCTAGCCACACCAATACCATAACACCCCATATATACTGGTTTTAAATTATTCTCTTTATCTAAATAATTTAAATTTAAAGCTAAAGAATATTTAGTACCAAGCTTAAATGTATTGCCAATTTCAATACCTTTTTTAAAATAAATACTGCCAGAGCAATGTGGACAAGCATCACCTTCACGAATATTTACAATATCACCTTGCATATAAACCTCAAAATCACTTAAATTCACATTTATATAATGATAACCATCTCTATTAGCTCCACATACAAAATTACTCATATTTAAAACCTCATTATCAATAACTATTTTTGTATTTACACCAATAGGTCCTAAAGAGCCAAAAGACGCAGACGTAACCGTTTTAAGTTCTTCTTCTGTTGCCAATTGTACACTACTAGCATTCAAAAGCTTACGTAATTTAGTATCATTTAAATCTCTATTACCGTTAACTAAAACAAATATAATCTCACCATCAACGTTATAAACTAAAGTTTTAACTGTTTTTTTAATATCAATATTTAAAAATGATACAATATCTTCTATCGTTTTAACACCAGGTGTAGAAATTAACTCCATTTTTTTAACTTCTTCCTTATTAAACTCCAAAGCCTTAACTGGTGCGACTTCAATATTAGAACCAAAATCACAGCTATCACACATAACCAAAACATCCTCACCAATATCTGTAACCGCTTGAAATTCTTCTGATAAATCACCGCCCATTACGCCAGTATCCGCACGAACAATTCTATAGTCTATACCCATTCTATCAAAAGAATTTTTATAAGCCTTTACCATCTTCTGATAACTAACTTCTCCAGCCTCGCTATCGGTATCAAAACTATATGCATCTTTCATCGTAAATTCTCTTGTCCTAATCAAACCAAAACGTGGTCTAGCTTCATCCCTAAATTTATCTTGAATTTGATAAATATTAAATGGCATATCCCTATATGATTTAATTTTTTCTGCTGCTGCTATAACAAATAACTCTTCATGCGTTGGACCTAAGCAAAACTCTCTATTATTTCTATCATTTAACTTAAACATATCAGAGCCAAAAGAATCATAACGATGTGATTTATGAAAAATATCACTAGGAATAAGTGCAGGCATCAAAACCTCATTAGCTCCAGCTTTATCCATCTCTTCCCTAATAATATTTTCAATTTTCCTTTTAACCCTAAGACCCATAGGCATAAACATATAAACACCACTAGCTTCTTTTTTAACCATACCACTTCTAACTAATAAATTACCACTTAAAGAATCTTCATCTTTAATATCATCTCTAATAGTGTAAAAAAAACTATTACTTAATTTCACAAAAATCCCTCCTAACAAAAAAAGAATCGCACCTAAGGAGCGTATAAACGCGGTACCATCCTTTAATTAACTTAATTTAAAATAACGGTCTTACCCGGAAGTGTTTGCACTTCTCTCAGAAAGTAGGAATTAAATACTATCATAACTTGCTTCCACCACCCAAGCTCGCTTTTTATGAGGAAATATTTAATATTCTTTCGTCAACAATTTATACATAAATATTAGCACATAACCTGACAAAAGTCAAAACATTTTTTCAGTTTCTTATCCACTTAATTTTTACAATATCGTTAATATTTAAATAAACAATCTCTTCTCCGCAAACAAAAGCTACATCATCTGTTTCATTCGCAACAAACTCCTCTAAAATATAACCAAAATAAACACTATCATCTTTTAAATACACTTTAACTTTTCTATTCAAAAAACTATTCACCATCATTGTTTTACTAATAACTGACCTAGGAATTTCATACTTCTTAGTAGGTAAATACTTTAAAGGAACTTTATACATCGTAATTAATTTTCGGCTCGTTTTTGACAATATATAAATATACTCTCTATATACTTTTATACGTGCTCCCCTTTTTTTTGTGCATAAATATTTATAAAAATCTCCCTTATACATATTAGGAGTTTTACCATCTCTAGAAACCCTTTTAACAAAAACCGCCTCACGTTCATTAATCTCAATTCTCTCTTTTACTCTGCGTCTTCCGTGATATGTTAACTGCTTCATCTAACTACCTCTAAACAAAAGCTATAATAAATTTTAACTAAAAGGATTCATTTGTCAAAATTTATACTTAGACAAATTGTTTTATTTCTTTCATATATTTTTTAAACAAAAAAAACATTATATTAACTGAAATATTAAAATTATAGTTTTATTTAATACAACATTTTCATCTCTCATTATCTTTATTATATCATCTTCTTATTTTTTCTGTCTAATTTATTTAGGTAAATTTATATATTTTTACCATAAATACAAAAAATAGCCATAAAAGCTATTTTCTTTGTAATTTATACTTTCTTTGTTTATTAATATTCATAATATCCCTTTTAAAATACTTAAATGTTGCAATTAAAATAATAGCTGAAGGTAAAGCAATCACAATACCTAGTGCCCCAAATAATATCCCACCTGCGAATACTGAAATAATCACCACAAGTGGATGCACTTTATTGCTATTACCATAAACAAAAGGATTTATAACATAACCATCAACCGCTGAAAAAACTAAAAATACAATAAAGGTTTTAATAAAAAGTGCTGGACTAATCACAAAAGCTGTAATAGCTGCCACTATATTCGTAAAAATACCTCCAAAATATGGAATCAAATTTCCTAAAGCTGCTAAAGTTCCAAGCATTAATGCATTAGGATGTCCAATTAAAGTATAAATAATAGTATATTCAAAAAATGAAATAATCACGATTTTCATAAATCCTAAAATATACCTACGCATCTCCTCATCAATCAAAGCCACATAATTATATATTTTTTTAGATTTATTAAGTAAAAATTCTTTCATAAAATTTCTAATCTTATCCATATCTACTAAAAAATAAATAAAAGAAGCTAAAATGATAAATATTTTAGAAATATAATCAATAGAAACTCCAATGAAACTTAAAGCTCCATTAGAAATATAACTGCCAAGTTTTTCTAAAGTATTATTAAAACTTGTTGATAATGTATTTTGAACATCTTTAAAATCTATATTGTAATCAAAACTGAGCTCCTTTAAAAACGAAATAATACCATTAAATAAACTCGTAAGCTGATTCATAATAGTTGGTGTAACTAAAGCAATTACCAAACAAAATATTCCGAAAAATGAACCTACTACTAAAAACAAAGCTAAACCCTTAGGTATATTTCTATCAGTAAGCTTTTTAACCAATGGATAAAAAGCATAAGCTATCACAAAAGCTATTAAAAAAGGCAATATAATATTAAAAATTAAACTGATAGTTCCAAACCAAAAATCTCTCGTCTGATAAATCAAATAAACTGCTAAAACTATTAAAACAAAATTAATTAATTTAAAATCTATCCTATTTTTTATCAACATCATCACCTTTTTCTAACAAAATTGTCACTGGACCATCATTTTGAATATCTAAAAGCATGTCAGCTCCAAACACACCTTCTTCAGTATGGATATATTTATTTAATCTCTCATTAAATATTTTATATAATTCTAAAGCTTTTATACTATTAAGTGCTTTCACATAACTAGGTCTACATCCTTTCTTACAGTCCGCATAAAGTGTAAACTGTGAAACACTTAAAATTGAACCCCCAACATCCAAAATTGACTTATTCATAACACCATTTTCATCATCAAAAATGCGTAAGTGCAAAACCTTATTAATCATATAATCTATAGTAGCTATATTATCACCCTCAGTAAAACCCACAAGCAAAACTAAACCTCTATCAATGCTACCTACTGTCTTATCTAAAACAGATACCTTTGATTTTAAACTTCTTTGAACTAAAATTCTCATTTTATAAGCCTTTCTACATCAGTAACTTCTGAAATCATTTTAATATCGTTCATAAGTTTTAACAGCTGATTTTTATCATTAACCAAAACAGTCATCTCTATAACCTCATCTTCTTTAGAACGATGAGAACTAAACTGTCTTACTGGAATATCATTATTAGCTGCTTTTGAAATAATACTAATAAGTGCATTATTAAGCCCATTAACTCTAACTAATATATTTGTCGGAAGCTTACTTTGCTTTTGATTCCATTTAACCTCAATTAATCTCTCATCAAGTGATGCTACATTAGGACATAGCATTCTATGAACAGTAACTCCATAACCTTTAGTAATATAACCAACAATCCTATCACCAATTACAGGATTGCAGCACGAAGCCAAATTAACTTTAATATCCTCTATTCCTGCAATTGAAACCAAACTATTATTAACACTTTGTTTATTACTGCCTTTAGTCGCTTTTTCGATAATTTTATCATCTTTGCTAACTTCTTTTTTCAAGTAATTATCCATTACTGTATTTACAGTTAATTTACCACTACCTAAATTACCATAAAGCTCATTTAAAGAATTACATTTCAAATCACTAAATAACTTCTTAATCTTCTCATCATCAAAAAATTCATCATTACTAATCTTTTGTCTTCGTAATTCCTTACTTAATAAATCTTCACCTTTCTTTAAATTTTCCTCCTTATTAGCTCTATTAAGAAATGCTTTAATTTTATTTTTAGCTTGCGTAGTTCTAACAATATTAAGCCATTCTCTACTAGGACCAGGTGAATTATTATTTGTAATAATCTTAACAATATCATCACTGTGAAGCTCATAATCCAAAGGAACCATATGTGAATTAACAATCGCTCCGGTTGCCTTATCACCAACATTACTATGAACTCTATAAGCAAAATCAATTGGCGTTGAACCACTAGGAAGTTCTATAACATCACCAAGTGGCGTAAATACATAAATTGTATTTTGAAAAACCTCTTTCTTAACTGTATCTACAAACTCTTCTGGATTATCTTGCTCTTTTTTCAAATCCATAATGGCCCTAAAAAACTGTAATTTTTGTTCCATCTCATTTTGCATCACTGCCTTAACAGAACCTTTTTCCTTATAAGACCAGTGTGAAGCAATACCATACTCAGCTACCCTATCCATCTCATAAGTTCTAATTTGAATTTCATAAAGCTGTCCATCAATACCAAATACTGTCGTATGAAGTGACTGATACATATTAGTCTTGGGCATTGCAATATAATCCTTAAACCTCTTAGGTTTAGGTCTAAATTTAGAATGAATAATACCCAAAGCTTGATAACAATCTTGCTCTGTATCAACAAATATCCTAAGAGCCAGCAAATCATATATATCACTAAATCTCTTACCTTTTTCTAACTTCTTATAAATACTGTAAATGCTTTTAGATCTTCCTTTTATTTCATGCTTAATATCATGTTTATATAAAAGTTCAGATACACTTTCTATCATCTTTGCTACACTATTATCTCGCTCAGCCTTTGTCGCATTTAATTTTTCAACAATATCATAATATTCATCTGGTTTTAAATATCTTAAACAAAATTCCTCCAAATCTTGCTTAATACTGTTAATACCTAATCTATCCGCAATTGGTGTTAAAATATCTAAAGTTTCTCTAGCTGTTGCTTTTTGCTTTTTCTCACTATGAACAAATAATGTCTGCATATTATTAAGCCTATCCGCAAGTTTTATAATAATAACCCTAACATCTTCAGATAAACCAACTAATATTTTTCTCTGATTATTAATTAAAGCCTCAGTTGTTCCAGATAAATTAAGTTTATTAATTTTTGTCACTCCATCAACCAAAACTGCAATATTATGACCAAACATTTCCTCAATTTCTGCCGATGAAACGTTACAATCTTCAACCACATCATGAAGCAAAGCCGCCGATAAAGTTTCATAATCTGCATTCGTCCTTGTCAAAATATATGCTACATTCAAAGGATGTATTATATAAGGCTCTCCAGTTAATCTCTTTTGATCAAAATGCTTTTCATAAGCAAACTTATAAGCCCTATCAATAACCTCTAGTTCCTTTTCAGAAGAAATATAAGTTTTAATTTTATCCATTAATTTTTTAATAGTTAAATCTTTTAGATGCTTGCTCATAAAATCACCTTCTTAAATATCCAAATAAACCTTCCTGTTTTTTTCATTAATTTTATCTTTAAAATAACCATCAATCAAAACATTATCCGCATTTAAAATATCACTAACCATATCACTAAGCATCAAATCACGGCTACTTTTCCATTTTTTTTCTTTCAAATAATTCCATATATCCTCAGGTTTCAAATAACCATAACCATTTGCTGAAAGCTCACTCATCTTTGCATTCAAAGCAGGTCTAAGTCTATTATAAAGTTCCTCCAAAGAATTAAATTCTAAATCCATATTTTCATCCCCTTATCAATAATTATATATTAAATTCGTTTAATTTTAAAGTACCTAAATTTGCATTCCATTAAAAAAAATGATATTATTATAACCCATAAGGAGTGATTTTATGTTTAATATTAAAATTAATAATAACCAATATATCGTTTATGGTGAAAACGAATTTGCATTTATGGGCAACTTAGCTACACCAATTATAAGCGTGCCCGAATATTTTGATTTAGAATTTGTTGCCGGAAATAAACCAGCATTCAAATTAATCAACAATACACCTTTAATAATTAATACAGATACGTTAATTGATCAAAACCCTTTTACCTACTCTACTAATGTAAATTATTCATCAATATACCCTTTAGATATAGAAGAATATGAAATATTATATACTCTTTACCAAAAAGAAATGGAAAAAAATCCTGATGAAGATTATCAAATGCAAATGCAAATAAAAAATGATATAGAAAATGCAAAAAAATTAATCAAAACAACTAAAAAAGATTGTAAATAAACAGTCTTTTTTTTCATATATTTTAATATGAAAAAAAACATCTTCTTAAAATCAGTAATATTACTTTTAATTGGTGGCTTTCTAACTAAAATAATAAGCATGTTTATAAAAATAGTTTTAGCAAGGCTAATTGGCACCGAAGGCATGGGAATATATATGTTAATATCCCCAACTTTTGTCTTACTTATGGCACTTGCCCAATTAGGTTTCCCAGTCGCTATTAGTAAATTAGTAGCCGAAGATACTAAAAACAATAAAAACTTAGTTTTTTCTGTAATACCCATATCTCTAGCTTTAAACATTATTATAATCATATTACTTTTTTTAACTGCATCTTTCATCTCTCATAACCTTTTAAATGAAGATAGATGTTACTGGGCTATAATCTGTATTGGATTTGTTTTACCATTCATCAGTATTTCTAGTATTTTAAGAGGATATTTCTTTGGGAAACAAAAAATGTTACCCCATGTATTATCAAACGTTACCGAAGATTTTGTAAGACTTATTGCCATCATCATAGGCATACCAATCTTTATAAAATATGGAATTGAATACGCCGTTGCTTTTATTGTTCTAACAAACGTTATCAGCGAGCTTACTTCAATATTTGTATTATTTTTCTTCATTCCAAAAAACTTTAAAATAACTAAAAAAGATATAAAACCAGATAAAACAAATATTAAAGAAGTAATGTCAATAGGAATACCTACTACCATGAGTAGAATAATAGGTTCAATCGGTGCCTTTTTTGAACCTATCATATTAACCTATGGTTTAATTAAAAGTGGTTATTCAAATAACTTCATAGTAAATGAATATGGCATAATAAATGGTTATGTCATGCCCTTAATTTTACTCCCTTCTTTTTTCACAGGAGCCATATCAAGCGCTTTAATTCCAAACATCTCTAAAGCACACGCTCAAAAACATTATAAATACGTTTGGAATAAAATCAAACAAGCCATATTTATCTCTCTATTAATAGGCATTCCTGCTACCATAATTTTTGAATTAGTACCAAATATTCCTATGAAACTAATTTATAATACAACTGTCGGAATAGATTATATCAAAGTTCTAGCCCCTATTGCCCTTCTTCATTATGTTCAAGCTCCCCTAACCGCCTCACTTCAAGCAATGGGCAAAGCCAAAGAAGCTATGCATGGCACCTTAATTGGAACAATCATCAGAACCATATCTCTATTAATTCTCTGTTTTTCACATATTGGACTTTGGGCATTAGTATGGAGTACAGGAATAAACATTATAATTGTAACAATACATCAATATAGACATGTTAAAAAAGCTTTAAATATACCAAAATCAATCAAAAATTAATAGCTTTTATCTTTTGCACACCTGCCTCAGTTAAATATGTTAATCTAAAAATGGTTTAAATATCTTTTTTTCATCTAACTACTTCAGATATTCTTTTGTAATTTGTATCATAAATATTCTCTCTACCCCCCCCTTCACATATAAACATACGATAAAAATAACAAATTTTCTTTTTTTAAATGAAAAAAATACCAAAAAAATTAATTTTCAGTATTTATTTTTTCAATTTCCTTAATTTCTAAACCTGTAATTTCAACAATATCCTCCAAAGACATTTTCTTATTTAATAATTTTTTAGCTATTTGAATATTAGCTTCTTTTAAAATGTACCCTTTGTCAAGGACAAATTTTAAATTTTAAGAAGAAGGGATTTATACATTTTTACTTTTCCCTGTTTTGATTGGATATTCTCCAGTTGTAACATATTTATAATATTCTGATGGAGACAATTTAGCTAAATCCCATTGATATCTATCGTTATTATAATAATCCATCCAGTCATCAATTATCTTTTTAACATCTTCAAAAATTTTACAATCACTTAAATCAATTTCATCTTTCATATGTCCAAAAAAACTTTCTTGTGGAGCATTATCCCAACAATTTCCTTTACGTGACATGGATTGCCTTAATTTTTTGTCCTTTAATATTTGGATAAAACTATAACTAGTATAATGACATCCTTGGTCACTATGTACTAGTGTTTTAGTGGTTAATGATACACTATGTTTATCTACAAGTATATTTACTGTTTCTAGTACAAAATCCACTTCAAGCGATTCGCTTAATACATAAGACAACACTTCTTTAGTAAATGCATCTAAAATTGTTGATAAATAACATCTTGTATTGTCATATGGAATATAAGTAATATCAGTTAACAGTACCATTCTAGGACCATGGTTCTTAAATTCTCGGTTTAAAATATTATCAGCCACATTATTTGTTTGTAATGCTTTAGCCATTCTTCTATATGGATTCGCTTTCCTTATTGGACAAAACAAATTATATTTCTTCATTAATCGTCTTATCTTTTTTACATTCATTATAATTGGCGGATTCATATGTAGTAATCTCATATAAATGCCTCTAGCACCTTTATCATATCCTCGATACTGATAAGCAATTAATATTAATTCAAAATCCTTTCTATCATTTTCTTCTAATTCTTTCCTCTTTTCTTCAGCATTAACCCATCTATAATAACCTGAGCGAGATACTTGAGCTATATCACATAACACTGAAACTGATAGAACATTATTTTCAGTTTTCACCATTTCATAAATTATTTGAAATTTATAACTTGTATTATCATTTAATATTAGGGATCCTTTTCCTTCTTTAATACTTTTTTTAAGAATTCAACCTCCTGCCTTAAATATAGCATCTCATGTTGCATTTGTTGTAATGTCTGTTCAGGATTTAATAATTCCGGCTCTTTTATTTTCATGCGTTTAGATCTTTGATATCCTTCTGTAAATTCTCCAGCCAAAGCTTCCTTTTTTACTCTTTGAACAATACTATCTATTTGTTTTTGCCCAAAATAATCGAGATTATAATTTAGTTCTTTAAAGATAGCTCTAGGACTCATTCCGGCTTGATACTTTGTCCAAAATACTTTTTTAAATTCTATTGTGAAAAATATTCTCTTATCACTTACTTGTAAAGTATATGGATTAGTTTTTAACTCTTTAATTTGTTTTTGTGTATATTTTTTCATAATTCCTCCTACGGTATATAATCATATTAACACCATAAGAGCTGTTAATAAATTAAAATACCCATATTTTTGTGTCTACAATTAAGGATTTTATTCCTTCTTGATATGTCCATTTTATTGAATACCTTCTTCTAATTGTGTCCACATTTATGGGTACATTATATTTGGTTCCAATAGTTTTACCTTCGGCAATTCCAATAGTTTTACCTTCTTTTATTCCAATAACTTTGCCTTCTTCTCTAGCTATAGCTTCAAATGTACTTATCCTCTTTTTCTCATCTTCTTCTTGCGTTAAAAATTGTTTGAATTCATAATCATCATTTAATTCTTCTACTTTCTTCTTAAATTCACTCATATA
>CALVIE010000045.1 GCA_944329385.1 uncultured Bacilli bacterium
TCGGTGACATATTATATATCAGACTTGGGACATTTTCAAAAGTTAACACTTAAGACATTATCATAAATTAATCATACTGTACTAAAAATATTCAAACAAATTATTGATTTTTTTTCATTTTTTTGTTATTATAGTTATAGAACGAGAGACTTATAATTATTTTATTATTATCCTTATTCTCTTGTTTGTTTATATAGTTTTCCTAATAAAATTGATTTTATATTAGGATTTCTATATTCTTGATTTTCGTAAATGTAGCTGCAACTACATTTGCATAGGGTATTTGTATAATGCGCAAATACCTTTTTTTGTATGTTATACCCTATGACGGTTTCATTATATCATAAGTTAAAAAAATTATCAAGCTGCAAATGCCGTTTTTTTGGCACTTTAAGAGCTTTTTCCTGGATACATATCTTTACACATATTGTGGTCTAAAAATGGATTTTTGATGTCTTTAAACGCATATTATATAGCATATCAAAATTTATATATAATAAAATACTTCTTTTCAGAAGTATTTTACCAATTTAAATTATTAAATACACCATGTTCTAAGTCATTTATATTATAGAGAGTATCTAATTCATTAAAGGTTTCTTGAAGGTTACCTTTGACATCTTTCCAACCAATTCCATCAGTTACCCAAATGAAGGTTACTTCTTTTATATTAGATAGTTCTCTTGCTAACATTTTATAGCTTCTGGCGGTTTCATTTAGTTTTGAACCACTTGATGCATAAAAGTTGGTTTCTATTAAATAGTAATGATTATTTTTAACTATGACAAAGTCAAATCTTTTTCTGGCAATTGTTTTATTAAGACTTTCATCTGAAATATAAGATAATATATCTAAATTAAACCTTTCTTTCATTTCATCAGTAGTCATCTCTTTAAAGTAGGTTTCATCTTTAATGAATCCTGCTTTTTTAATATAAGATTCTACAAGATTTTCCATTAGATGACCTCCACGGTTTTTACGGCCATTTGAGTCTAATCCAACTTCTATACCTAAGGCATAATCATATAAGTTATTTATAATATGATTTTGAAGTAAATCAAACAGTCCACTTTCTCTCATAAATCTTATATAATCGTCCATGGAGTAAGCCATTTTATCAAATCTAAATAGGTATTCATTAATTTCCTCTTTAACAAATATTTCCCTTGAACGAACTGCGAGTAAAAGTGGTATACAAGATAAAGTATCAGGATATTTTAAGATAATATTTTTAAAATCTTCTTCAATATTTTTACTACCAATTAATGAATTTAAAATATTGAGTTCTACTTTTACTTTATCGATATTTTTATATATTTTATCAAAGTCTACATAGTATTTATAATCAGAAATGCTCGTTTTAAATTTACTTAACCATTCATTAAAGTTTCTTTTCATGGGGTTTACTCCTTTCTATGTTCAAATCTTCTTATTGTAAGATCTAAATATTCTTTTTCTTTTTCGATTCCAATGTATTTTCTATTAAGTGAGTTGGCGACTATTCCTGTTGTTCCACTTCCATTAAACGGATCTAGGATTAAATCTCCTTCACTTGTTGACGCTAAAATAATTCTTTTTAATAGTTCTACTGGTTTTTGAGTTGGATGTTTGCCGTACTTCTTTTCACTAGGTTTAGTTAATGATGTTTCCCAAACATCTTTCATTTGTTTGCCACCATTCATTTCTTTCATGGTTTCATAATTGAATTTATGTTTAGCAGTTTTAAGATCTTTTTTAGCCCAAAGTATTGTTTCGGTTGAATGAGTAAATGCTCGACAGCTTATATTAGGTGGTGGATTTAATTTTTTCCAAGTAATATTATTTATTATCTTAAAACCTTCTTCTTCTAATGCCATACCAATTGAATAAATATTGTGCATAGTTCCACTTATCCAAATGGTTCCATTATCTTTTAAAACTCTTTTACACATCCTTATCCACTTTTTATTAAACTTATGTTTTTCTTTAACATCAATTTTGTTATCCCAATCACCTTTTTTAACACTAACCATTTTACCACCACTACAAGTTATTCCGTCACCCGATAAAAAATAAGGAGGGTCTGCGAATATCATATCGATGCTTTTTGATTTTATTTTTTTTAGTTCTTCTAATGAGTCACCTAAAATTAATTTAAAGTTTTCTTTTTCATAATAATATTTACTCATTAAATACCTCTTGGCTTTCAGAAATACTTTTGTAGTTGGTGATTATAACCTCTTCAACTTTTCCTCTTTTTTTACCATCAGAATTTATGTTTCTTTTGGCCTCAATAACATGAATATTATAATCTTTATATAATTCATTAATTAGCTTAGTATTATGATTAGATAGCATTACATAACAGCCTCTTTGGTCTAATTCCTTATATACTTTAGCAAGTCTTCTTTGCTCATCTTTATCAAAGCCTGTTTCAGTATAACTATTAAAGGTTGATGTATCTGAATCATAAGGAGGGTCAAAGTAAATGAAATCTCCTTTTTTTGCATCTTTGACAGCTTCTTCAAAATCACAACATAGAATTTTTACATCATTCATAGTTAGATAGTTACTAACTGTAATAAGATTACTTCCTTCATAGGTATTTAATTTTTTCTTTTTACCAAATGGAACATTAAATTCATTTTTACTATTAACACGATATAGGCCATTAAAACAAGCTTTGTTTAAATAGATCGTTCTAGCAGCTCTTGTATAATCAGCTAGTCTGTTAAATGATTTTTTATTTCGATCTTTGTTTCTTATTTCATAATAAAACTCTTCTGAATGAGAGGTCTCATAATGATTTAAAGTATGACACATTTTTTTGAATTTTTCTTCGTTACATAATACTTTATAGACATTCATGAGTTCTTCATTACTATCATTTATTACGGCTTTTTGAGGAGATAATTCAAATAATAGAGCTCCTCCCCCAACAAATGGTTCATAATATGTATCAAAATCTTCTGGAAGGTATTTTTTTAGTTTATCTATTATTTGTCTTTTTCCTCCGGCCCATTTTACAAATGGTTTTCCTTTTATCATACTATCTACATCCTTTAAATAACCTTTATCATTATATCACATAGGCTTTAAAATGTGTTGATTTTAAAAGTAAAATAATGATTTTACGAAAAAAACTACTTTTTGTGTAGTTATTTTTTATATTCTATGTAACCACTATCAATCGGAAGTAAAATTACTTTCCCCTTAGATACAAATTGATATAATCCTTCATAATTTCCATAATATATATATTTATTCTCTTTTCTTGTATCAAAGCAGTGATAAATTACCTCTTGTCCTTTTAATCCACCCATGGACATTGGAATTTCCATAATTATAGAGGTAAAGCAAATGACTGTGATAATATCAGTCATAATATTTTTCTTAATTAATATAGCATTTATAATTGGCCATAATATAAATAAAAAAGAAAGGATTTTTAATACAATTGATTTATCATCTATTAGCAAAAATAAAATATTAACTACTATATATAAAAGGAACATATAAATAATAACGTATAAAAATATTCCAAATATTTTGTGTTTTTCTTTGCTTTTAATTAAATTAAAACAACCATATATATTTAGTATTATTAAAAAATATAATCCAAAAAAAGTAACTAAATATACCAATATCAAGGCAAATTGTAATAATGATATTGGAGCGAATTGTAACCCATACTTTTCATTTCTAATTAAAAGAGTTAATGTACCCACGATATATATTAAAGGAGTTAGCCAGAGATTGTTTTTTATAAAATTATTTAATTTTGTTATGTTTTCTTTGTTTAAAAAATCAAAAAAAATATAGTTTGACTCTTTTTTACTCATCTAATCACCTCTGATATTTATGGATTATTATAGCACGTTAATTTATAATTAGTAAATCAATATATTAATGATTACTTTTTATTTAGCTCATTTTTTACCCATCCAAGTAGTTCAGTTAATACTTTCTCTCTATTAAATGATGTATTTACAAATTTTAGCTTATATTTTTTTGAATCTTTTTCAAATTGTTGGCTTTTAGCAATTTCTCTTTTAGCTTTTTCTAAAAGTGTTTCATCTGATTTATTTCTAGTCCAATCTTTTAATCTTTGATAAGTTCTCCAGTTAGAAAGGCATTCTTCTTTAGTTAAGTCCGGGTAACCAAAAACTATAATAATATTATTTTCAAACAATTTATAATCTTCCGGTTTAAAATCAACGGTATCTAGAATAACGTATAAATTTTCACTATATTTAACACTATAATCAAAATACGATTTTAAGAATTTTCGATACTCCGGATTTCTTTCATAAGTCCTACTTTTACTGTTTTATATTTATATATTTCATCTCTGTATGCAAGTCTTACTAAATCACCTGATATAATCTGACATGATTTAAGTTCTTTCATTAACATTTGTGAAAACGTACTTTTACCTGCTCTAGAAGCGCCTATTAAAACTATTCCTTTCACGTTAGATTCCTTTCATATGATTTTTTAGTTTCTCAAATATTGGAAGATTACCTTTATAACTTTTTGGAGAGATTGGACTAGGGTGATATATGGGCAATACTTTATATCCATTTACTTCATAAATGTTACCTACAACTTCAGAAAACTTTTTAAATTTAAAATCTAATATGTTTCTAGTAGGAAATTCTCCTAAAGTAATTATTAATTTTGGGTTTAATATTTCTAATTGTTTAAACATTATACTTTTACAGTTATTAGAACATATTTTTAGATTTTTTCTTTCAACTGGATAACATTTCACTGATTCTATAAAAGTAGTTTCAAATATATCTTTATCTATGATATCAAATAGTTTTTGTAAAATAACTCCACTTGGTAATACTTTACCATTTATATCTTTCCATAACTTATGACTTTTTCGCCATCCGTTGTTTGCTGGAGCTTCTCCTATTAAAACAATATCATTATTTTTACCTAAAAATACAGTTGATGAGTTTGGAAACTTTTCAACTAAATTACTACATTTATGGCAATTATATACTTCTTTATCTATTTCTTCTAATAATCTTTTTATATTCATTTTACTATTTACTCCCATTACAATCATTATAACAAATTTGTTTTTACTTGTCCTTTTTATTATAAAAAAACTAGGACTTTTAATTTCCTGGATTTTATCTATGATTTAGTTGCTCTTTTATTAAAGATAACTTCTTCTATACCTTTGTTAAATTTTTTTTTGCTTTCATATTCGTATGACAAGCTCATTTTTTCTTGGTTTTTATCTTTTCTACTAGGAATAGCTAAATGATATAAATCAATTAAATAGACAAATAATGTATTATCTTTATGTTCGAATATAAACTGTAATCCTCTTTCAGTACTATATTTGGTTTGATATAAAGTGTTAGGTACATATTTAAATAATTTATCATCATCGGCTTGAAAATTATTATACAATGCAATAATTTTATGAAGACGTTGCCTTTTATAAATGTCTCTTTCTGTCTTCAAAGAGACCTCGTCACCTATAAAATAGTGTGTAAAAAAGCTTGGGCTTTGAATACAATTTTGTATTACCTCTTTTATAATTTTATTTCTAGTACTTGTTGTTCTTTGAAAAAAATTTGTAAATTTTAATTCGTCGCTTTTCACTGAATAGTCATGCACGAATATTATTTTTGATATTGGTTTCTCAAAATATTTTTTTCTACTTTTTTGATATTCTATTTTACTATGATTATATTTTCCTTTATCTAGCAAATTCATTTATAATGTCATCCTTATCTATAACATTATTATGAAAAGTTTCTTCGGGTATAAAAGCATCTTTCCAACATTTCATTTGATGGGATATTTCAACTAATCTAAAATCACTTAACTCGAATAATTCTGATGCTAAGTCATTAATAAAGTGTCCAACATATTTTAAGTCATCATTATTATTGAATAGTTCTTCATCAGAAATAGTTTCATTATTAAAATTTCTATAAACATCACCAACAACCGGACCATACACCCACGCTTCTATATCTTCATCAAATAAATATTTAGAAAATTTTATTAGGTCTTTTCCATCATTGCTTTTAGATGCTTTTTGGATGAAAGCACCCCATTCACCAAAAAGAAAGAATAATACTTTTTGCAATTTTAATGGTGAAATGTTGCATTTATATTTTTGATTATGCAGATAATTAAGATATTTGGCTAAATCTTCTGCTTTAAAGATTCCTTTTTTCTTATCCATATACCCTTCACTTCCTTATTCTATCCTATAAATATCATAACAAATGATTTTTGAAAAGTAAATGATATTTTACATATATTACTTTTTGTTGTCAATATAAAAGCAGAAAATAATTCATTAATGTTTAAAAAAAATTTTTATTAGAAATCCAGATTTTTAAAATATTTTTCTCATTATTTTATTATAAAATTCAATATGTTTATTCTATTATTTTAGATTAAAGAAGTGTTATAATAAAGGCAAATGAATGAGAGGTGTATTTCTTATGATAGATAGAATTTTAATGGAATTATTCGATGAATATGAAAAAGGTAATATGGAAAGCATTATAGAATTTACTAACAAAACTTTTCCTAACGATGGTACTGATAGGCTTTTCATGGGCTGCCTTTTAATACTTTTTTCTAATAGTGTAAGAACTTATAAGCCAAGATATTTTGCAACAAGGGAGCGTTTATATTCAATTGCTTTGGTTGCAAAAGAAAAGATTGAAAACACTAATTTACTAGCCTTTTATATCGAAAGGATAAATAGAAATAAAGGAATAAATAAGTATTTAACCGATATTGTCAAAGATAAAAATATAGACAAATATGCCGATTTGATTATAGAATACTTAGATAAGTTTAAACCAAACTTTGTTTCAAATATTAAAAATCTATATTCTAATAAGATCGATGAATATATTAAAAAGAATGAACAAAAAAACTAGGATTTTCAAATGAATTTCCTAGTCTTTTTATTATAAAACCATATAGGTTTAATCTTTCAAAAATGGGGCGGAATATTGGATTCGAACCGATGCATAACGGAATAACAAAGGTATATACTTCATCTAACACACTTAAATTATAAATTGATTTGTCTTTATAAGTATATCATTTTCCATAGAAAAATCAATGTATTTAAAAAAACAAAAAAGATACGATTTAATTTGATGTAAATCATATCTCTTTGAATTAATTTTGGTATATTTGGAATATTTATTACCCTTCAAATAGTATAACTTTCTCTAGTTTCTGAAACTATGGTTATATTATAAGTCAATTCAAATTGTGGTTTATTAAATGTTTTGAATGCCTTTATTTTATTCTCTTAATACCTTTAAAAATATAATTATTGTTGTTATCTCTCTTTTCAAACTCATATTGATAAACACTACCCCTATTTATATACTTATCTTCATCAATAGTTAATGCTTCACTTGAGTCTTGTTCGAAATAATCTAACATATCTTTTTTATCATAATTGCTAAAAACAGATACCTTGCTAATATAATCATCCCAATCATTATAAACATAGAAAGATTTTTCTTTTATATAAATTTTATTATCTTTTGTAAATGCTGAATCGATTTTTCGGTAGTATTTTTCCATACCCATGTCGCCACAGCCACCACTATCTTCATAACGTTTAAGTTCTTTATTATAATTAAGTCCACAAATATCATCTTTCATTATAAATACATCTTGTGGCTTATATTTAACATTATCACCTAAAACAAATTTTATGTGTTCATCTACATCATTTTCCGGAATATAGTAAAACACATATTCAGGATTTTCCACAGGTATTGGTTTGTTATTTTTTAAATAATCGGCTATTCCCATAGCAATTTTATATTTATCTGTTAATTTATTGTTTCCATATAAATCATCGAGTAATACTGCATTATCGCTAGGATTTGCCATTTTATATAATTTTTGAACAAGTTCACTATTTATATCAAGAGTAATAGTTTCCTCATTTTTGTTTTCTTTTTTCGCAGTCAAAGATAAAAGAACAAATACTTCTGCAATAATAAGTAATATTATAATTATAATCAATATAAACTTTTTCTTCATATTACATCATTCCCTTTACTAACTTTTATAATATATTGCTCTTTTACCAAAAAGATTAAACTTTTTTTGAAATTGACTGCGACTATATTTTACTATCTGCCCTTCATATGGGTCAGATACATAGACATAGCTACTATTATATCCAACAACAACCATACTATGCAATCGGCAAATCCAATTTATCTTTTTACCTGTTGGTTTATATGTCCAAGATGTACAAACTTTTGTATTTTGCATACCAATTGATGCCCAAACTTGTACAGGAGTTCCATTTTTTACAAGTTCTAACACTTGATTTAAACTATGTCCTGTATAATCTATCATTCCTGGTTTATAATAATTAGCTACATCAATAATTGGTTTTTGATAAACTCCATATCCGTTTTTCGCTCTAGGATCTCCTACAAACTCTATTTCTGGATTTCCACCATAAAGAACATTACCTTCCCAGTGAGGTCCATCACCTTTTTTTAGCCTGTTTACAATTGCATCTGGGGTAACGTTTACTTTATAGTATTTAAGTAAGGTATATAAAGCAATGCTCTCACATCCATTTGGATAATTTGGAAACTGTGAATATGTCGGAAAATTATTTATCATATATGTCGGATCTTTTTGTTTTACGGTTATATTTCTTTCTTTAGTTACCGAATTTCCAAGTTTATCAGATGCACTATAATAAATCTTGTAACTACCTACTGTATTATATTTAACATTTGAATCATCTACAGTAAATTCTACATTGCCGAATCTTTCATCAACGGCTTCAACTCCTTTATTTAAATCCGGTTTATTGCCGACATAAACACTTAAATCGGAAAGTCCAGAAAATACAGGTGGTTCTTTATCTTCTTTAATGGCTAACTTGGCAGTTTTTTTTGTTTTGTTGCCATACTTATCTTTGGCTACAATATATACTTCATGTTCGCCTACTGTTTTTTCTACCGAAACATCTTCTAATTTTGCACCAGACAAATCCTCAAGTGCAACAACAAAGTCCTCTGCTTTGGGAATTTCTTCATCAATAAACATAGTTAAATCTTTGACTTCTAATGTTGGTGGGGTTGTATCTTTTATTTTAATGTTTACTGTAAATTTTTTGTTATCAATGGTTAATGTTATTTTATGTGTTCCAACTTTTGTTATGTCTTTAAGTTTTGGCTTAACTTTAACATCTTTGTAATCATTTTCTTTTAAAATATCATCTAAAGTGATAATCTGACCATATTCTATAGTTATATTGTTTTTTATATGTTTAGAGATGTTTTGTCTAATATACAATTGATAACCCACTAAAATACTTGTCAATACAAAAGCAATAAATACAATTATTAAAACAATATTAACTATTTTATGCTTTTTAGTTTTTATTTTAATGTTTTTATTACGCATAACACACACCCACTTATTCTACTTTATTTTCATTATACTATAATTTTCATATTATTTTTATATTTATATACAAATAATTAATTTTTGTTTTATTATAAAAAATCGGATTTAATCTATGATTAAATCCGTAGTTTACTTAAATGGGGCGGAATATCGGATTCGAACCGATGCATAATGGAACCACAATCCACCGTGTTAACCCCTTCACCAATTCCGCCATGTGAAAGACATATATATTTTATCAATAAATATATCTTTTTTCAAGTAGTTTTTTAATTTTTATCCATTGAAAGTAACATTTTAATGTCATCTTCAGTAAGTTTAGAGAACTGATTTTCACTATGTCCTTCACCATCGATAAGCATATTAGCTAGTTTTCGCTTCTTATTTTGAAGTTCTAATATACGTTCTTCAATAGTTCCTTTAGTAATTAATCTGATAACTTCAACTTTATTTTTCTGGCCAATACGGTGAGCTCTATCGGTTGCTTGATTTTCAACTTGAGGATTCCACCATAAATCTAAGTGAATGACAACTGTTGCAGAGGTTAAGTTTAAACCTGTTCCTCCGGCTTTTAAAGTGATAATGAAAACATCGGTATCGTCATTGTTAAATTTATCGACTAGTTCCATTCTTTTTTTAGATGAGACTGATCCGTCGATGTAGTAAGATGAGACGCCAATATTATTCAGTTTTGGAATAATCAGGTCTAAAGCTTTTTTGTAGGTTGTAAAGATAAGCATTTTATGGCCATTAGCTTTGGTTTCTTC
>CALVIE010000046.1 GCA_944329385.1 uncultured Bacilli bacterium
AATCCTTTTTTATTCATTACTCTCACCTACTATTATAAGTATAAACTATTCGTTTGTTTTATGCAAGGGCGATTTTAGAAAATAAATTTTATATATTATTACCTTATGTTGAGATGTTTCGCTTTTTTGAGTTCTAAGAATATTGGATATTCTTTTGGCATTATAGATACTTATCATGTTTAAACAGGTTGTTTTACTTCTTTTAGCCACTTTTTTTTAGATAGAAATTATGACTTTTCTATTATATAATTATGTAGAATTCTACATAAATATAAAAAAGATGAAATTTGTTATTCATCCCAATTAATAGTGGCATTTTTAGCCCCCCAAGCGGTACCTTGATTATTAGCAAGTTCTTCATCAGTTCCGACCCCTTTAATTTGATCGGAAGTATTTTTTATATAAAAAGTTAAATTATTGTTATTACTGAAAGCTGTGATATATATTTGTTTAATGGTATTTTCAATTGTAACATTAATAAGTTTTTTATTAGCAAAGGCATTTGGACCTATGGAATCAACAATTTGTCCATATATGGTGGTTGGAATATAAACAGTTTTTTCACAGGTTGAATCATAAGCTACTATTTGAAGATTATTACTATTTAAATCACTAGGTTTTGTTTCAAAACATTTTGGACTTGTTTCTATTTTTTGAACATCATTTAAGACACTTTGCTTTATTTTATCATTAGCTAGTTTTCTGTTTGCAAGTATTGATATTGTACCTAAAATTAATATTAAAAATAATGATAGTATTCCATATAAAAGTGCGGAGGTTATAAAGCCGTTTTTTTTCATTAGGTCCATCCCCTATTCTTTAATTAAATTATACATGATTTATTTTGTTTATTCAAGTGGGCTTATGGTATATTCTTTTAATAGGTGGATGAATAAAATATTACAGGTGATATTATGCGAAATTTTTGGTGTGGTAGAGGTAAATGGTCAATTATTTGTTTAATTAGTATGATTATTCTTTTTTATCAAATTTTGATTACAATATTTATAGTTACAAGATTTAATGTGTTTTTAATATTTTTATTTATGATTTTACTGTTTTGTGCGATTTTTAGACTCTTTTGGTGATATTAGGTTTTCTGTTTTATATATTTTGTCTATTAATCTACTTATTTCTTTACAGTTTTGATATTCAGTATTTTTTACATTTATTAAATCTGGCATAGATATTAAAATAAATAAAAGTTCTTTTTCATCTTTTTTTAATGGGTAAATGTTTTCATATTCATGAAGTAAGCTTTCAAAATCAAAGTCCAAAGCATGGTTTTGATAAAGTTTATATAAATCAAATACAGGGCTTTCAATTTTTGCTTTGTCCCAGCTAATTAAGTATGGTGTGTCTGTTTCTAGAAAGTGTTCTAATTTTAAGTTATTATGTAGAACAACTTGGCGCTGTTTTCTTTTTTCTTTGATATGGGCGTGCCAAGAATCTAATCTTTGTTTGTTATTATCTATAGTTTCATAGATTTTTGAGATGTTTCTGGCTAGAAGTTGCTGGCTTGGGCTCATATATATTTTTGTTTCAATTACTGTTATAATATCAGTATAGTATAGGTATAAATAGTTTATATTATTGTTGAGATCATCATAAATTTGTTCATAATAATCTAAGTTTATTTCTTTGTAATGGGTAGTTTTACTATGAAGAAGTGCGGTTAGTTTAATTAGGTCTAACATTTTTTGTTCTTCTGGTATGTCTAAAGATTCAATATAAGTTTCTAGTTGATATGGATCATTTGGATTATTTAAAAAGGAAGGAATATAATCAAAACTACGCGATTTTAAATAGTTTAAAATTTGCGGGTTTATTTTTCCTTCTTTATAAATAAATTTACCATCATTTGTTTCTATTAAAAATGTTTTGCCTTTTTTTTGATAACTTCTTGGCTTTAATCCTTTGCTTTTTAAAATTTGATTAATTTTCATTGACTTCAATGATAAGTTTATTACCTATTTGCATGTCGTTTAAATCGTTATAAGTTTCTAAGGTTTCTTTTGTAATACCGTATTTTTGTAATATTGAATCTATAGTATCATTTTCAGTGATAACATGTACTTTATAGACTGAGTAACGTTCATTTTCATCTAAGTTTTCAAAAATTGATTTTGTTATTTCTTCATCATTAGCTGTTTGTTCTATAGTTTGAGTTTCTTCTCTAGTTTCTTCTTTAATTTCTTTATCATTTTGGGTGATAGTTTTTTCTTTTGGCACGGTAGGTTCCTCCTTTTCCTCTAGCCCGTCAATAATGATTTCGATATTAACGGATAGTGTTTCATTATTGATTAGTTCATAATAAAAGTCGTTGATGTCTACTTCAATGTTTGTGGCATCATATTTTTTATCAATGGAAATATCAAATGGTATTTTATATTCAAAGGGGTCAACATTGATACTAGCTTCAGTCATTTTATAGGTTCCGCTTATTATGAATTCACCAGATATTTGGTTTTTTTCTTTTAGTTTTAGATTGTGTTCAAGTGAAATACTGGTTATTTCATGAACATAGTTTTTGAAAATTAATTCTTTTTGAAATGGTATTAATTTTTTCATAGTATCTCCTCCTAAAAAAATGTATGCATATTGATTTAAAATAATGATTCATATATTTTAGTGGCATTATCAAAATTAGCTTTTGCCCATATATTTTCTATATATTTATTCTTTTCGTTTTTATATTTTAAGTAATATGCATGTTCCCATAAGTCAATGGTAAACAATGGGGTTAGATTATAGGAATAAGGTGTTTCTTGATTAGACATATTCATTATTGATATATTGCCATTATCATCAGTTACTAAAAATGTGTATCCAGAGCCTTTTAATATTTTTGCTTTATTTATAAATTCTTTTTTAAAATTATTAAAATTTCCATAGGTTTGATTTATTTTATTTAATAGTTTTCCTTTTGGTATAGATGGGGTTTGATTTAGACTTTGCCAGTAAAGATTATGGTTTAATATACCACCTGCATTATAGAGTATCTCTCCTCTTTTTTGAATAGGAAAATTTTCTATTTTTTTAGGTATTTCTTCTAATGGCATTTTATAGTTTGTGAGTTTATTTAAATTTTCCATATATTTTTTATGATGTTTATTATAGTGAATATTAACTGTTTTTTCATCAATGATTGGTTCAAGTACGTAATATGGATATGGCAGGTTTATTACATTATACATATATCGCCTCCTATTAATTATATTTTCATAGTATTAAAAAAAGAAGAGATTTTCCTCTTTTACTTAATTTGATAAGGAGTTTCTGAGCTTCCATTTCCTCCGGTGATTTGAACACTAGAGGAAAGATAGACGGCTGGACGGACCGCACGGCTCGTACTGCCAGCGTTGTTGTCGCTGAAGCCGCCGCTCGAATTCACGAACAACACGCCGCCAGAGTAACTGGCAAGAGGCGACAAAGTCCACCAAGTATCATTGATATACATCCAGCTACTATTTTGACATGTACTATAATTATCATTATTTTTACTAAATGTTCCACAGCTACTTTGATTACTATTACTTCTTATATATTCTGAAACTGTTACTAATGCTACTTTCCCATTCCACGTTGTTGATTTCTCATCATTTATCTGATCTGCCAAATCATTATTATCATATGTTACACTACCTATACTCCAATCTTTAGGCACTATTTGACTTTGAGCTGTCGCATTTAATGTTCCTGTCAAATAACTTCCATTTAAATATGTATTTAAATCGGCTGGTCGTTTCCAATTATTTGAATTTGAACTATCCCATGCCCTATCTCCTATACTTGCATCCCTCATTATTTTAATTGTCTTATCTGGCTCTATTGATACGATTCTCCATACCTCATTATTAAAGATTATATAATTATTTACATTGGCTCCTCTATAAAAATATCTTCCTTCTTCATATGCATCTTTATACAGTCCATCTCCTGTTGTTACTGCCCCTTCTATCAAATCATCTGGGGTTATAGGTTCTGGCGGAAAACATACATTATATAGTTCATCTATCGCCCCTTGGACATCATTTGATGAAAGGCCACTTTGTGTGTTATCATAAGTTACATCATTAGACGGAAAATATGTTTGGGCTAATACGCTGATACTACTACTTATTAAAATTCCAAGTGCAAATATAAATATTCTGTTTTTTAATATTTTTTTCATATTTACTTTCTCCTTTATTTTAATTTTAGCACATTATTGCGGAAAAAACAATAATAAAAAAAATACCATTTACAATCAATATAGAGGTGTAATTATGGTATTTAATCTTAAAAGATTTCACGATATGAGAATTGATAATGATTTATCTCAAAAGGATATGAGTAAAATACTTGGAGTTTCTGAGGATGTTTATAGCAATCGGGAAAATGGTCGAAGTAATATGAGTGTGGATATGGCGGTTAGATTTGCGAATTATTTTGGGGTTAGTTTAGATTATTTATTTGGCATTAGTGATGAAAAAATTTTTCACAGTAATGTCTGCTTTGATGTTTTTACTGTGGCAAATATTTTAAAAAAAATGCGTTTAGAGAAAAAATTATCACAGGAGCAAATGGCAAGTTTACTTAATATTCCGCAGCGAACTTACAGCAGTTATGAAAACTGTGACAGAGCTATTCCTTTAGAGTTTTTATTTAATTTTTCTATTAAATTTAATGTTTCTTTAGATTATTTAACTGGAAGAAAAAATGAAAAGTGATGTTTTTGTTTTAAATAAAATACGTTATACTATCTATAAGAAAATGTGGTAAAAATAAAGATGCTTATACTATATTGAAAATTTAATAAAAGAATTAAATGAGGCTGAAATTTTAAATATTCATAGTTTAGTTTTAAAGACAGGTCAGAAAAATATCGTAATGTTCCTGTTAGAATTTTAGGTACTAATGCGAAAACGGCGGAACCATATTTAATAAAGATACAAATAGAAGATTTATTTAACTGGTATAAATAAATCAAAATAGACATAGTTGAAAAAATTATTTTATTTCATTTAAAATTTGAAACTATTCATCCTTTTTTAGATGGGAATGGGAGAACTGGTAGATTAATTTTAAATTTTGAACTTATGAAACATAGAGGGAATAAAAATATATATTAAAATGAAAGAAAATACTGATTAAGTCAGTATTTTTTATAAAAGCCAATTTTTATTTTCCAAAGTCATCTAGAAAGTCATCGATAGTTAAGATTTGTTTATCTATTTGATCTAAGGATATTTGAGATTCTTGATTTTTTTTAGTTTTAATTTCTTCATTTTGTGAATTATTTTCTTCTTTTGTTTTCTCTTTTTGTTCATTTTCAGAAGCTTTTTCTAAATCCTTAGATGAGATTAATTCAGTTTTGATAAAGACTTCTTTTATTTTTTCTTTAGTAATGATGGAACCAGTCTGATAGCGATCACAGATTGGAAATTCAGAATATTTATGATAGGTTATTTTATTTGTTAAAATCCCAATTTCACTTTTATTATTAATAATTAAAGCGTTTATTAGTTTATAAGGGTTTGTTTTAACATCTCTTATGGCTAATAGCCCTTTTCTAGCTCTAGTCATTTGGTCGAATTCTTCTATTTTAACTCTTTTACCAGTTCCTTTGTTTGTGATGAATAAAACATATTCTGCTTGGTTAAATGATTGTCCACTTATCACATAATCATCTTTTAAGTTAATGGCTTTGACACCACTACCTCTTAGACCAGTTAATGGGATTTCGCTTGTTTTATATCTAAGGGCAAGGCCGTTATGAGTTGTAATAAAGACTTCTTCTTTATCTTTAACTACAGATATTACTTCGTCTTTGTTTTTTAATTTCATTAGATTTACTGGTTTTGTATATCTTTGAACTTTTAAATCTTTGATATTTGTTCTTTTAACCATGCCATTTTGTGTAAATGAAATAAAGTTTACATTTTCTTTAAAGTTTTTAGTTAGGTAAGATGCAATAATATTTTCATCACTACTTATTTTAATGATGTTACTAATATGTTTACCTAAGTCTTTCCATTTTTGGTCAGGTATTTCATAAACTGGAACGTAAAGGAAGTTTCCAAGTGATGTGAATAAAAGTAAGGTATCCATAGTGTTTGCTTCATATACAGCTGTTTTATAGTCTTTATCTTTTAAACCTGTTTCATCATTATTAGAGGCTGAATAGCTTCTTAAAGATACTCTTTTGACGTAACCTTCATTTGTTAAAACAACGATACAATCTTCTTTTGGTATTAATGATGTGGCATTTATTTTAATTTCGGTTACTTCATCTTTTATTTCTGTTTTTCTTTGTGTGGCATATTCTTTTTTTATCATTTTTAACTCGGTTTTCATGACATGTTTTAAGGCTTCTTCGTTTTCTAGAATTTGTGTCCAAATAGTGATTTCTTTTTGTTTTTCTTCCATTTCTTTTTTTAATTCGGTAACATCGGTATTGGTTAGTTTATATAACTGTAGGTTGACAATAGCTTCGGCTTGTGGTTTTGTAAAATCAAACTCTATTTGCAAATTTTCAATGGCGTTAGCTTTATTTTTAGAAGCTCTAATAACTTTAATTACTTCATCTAATATTGATAATGCTTTAATTAGGCCTTCTAAGATATGCATTCTAGCTTGGGCTACTTTTAAATCAAACTCGGTTCTTTTTGTGATAACTTCTTTTTGATGAGCAATATAGGCATCTAGTATTTGAAGGATACCTAAGATCATTGGTCTACGGTTGACAATAGCTACCATATTATAATTATAAGAAACCATCATATCAGTATTTTTAAGCAAGTAATTGATTATTAATTCTTCATTGGCATCTTTTTTTAAGTCGATGGCAATTTGAAGACCGTTTCTATCAGTTTCATCTCTAACTTCTTGGATGCCATCTATTTTCTTTTCAATTCTAATTTCGTCGATTTTTTTAACTAAATTGGCTTTATTTACTTCGTAAGGTATTTCTGTTATGATGATTTGTCTTTTTGATTTAGGGCCTATTATTTCATATTTACATCTGACATTTATTTTACCTTTTCCGGTTGTAAAGGCATCTTTAATTCCTTTTAATCCTTCGGCAATTCCACCAGTTGGGAAATCTGGCCCTTTAACAATATCTAATATGGTGTCTAGTTTACAGTTTGGACTATCAATACGTTTGATTGTGGCATCGATGATTTCTCCTAAATTATGTGGTGGAATATTAGTGGCATAACCTGCAGAGATACCGGTAGCTCCATTGACGAGCAAATTTGGAAATCTTGCAGGAAGAACGGTAGGTTCTAATAAGGTGTCATCATAGTTTAAACTCATTAAAACTGTGTCTTTATTTATATCTTTTAAAAGTTCTCCAGCTACTTTTGTAAGTCTTGCTTCGGTGTAACGCATGGCAGCGGCACCATCGCCATCCATGGATCCATTATTTCCTTGCATTTCAACATAGCAAAGGTTATTTTTCCACCACTGACTCATTCTAACTAAAGCATCATATATACTAGAGTCACCGTGGGGGTGATAATAACCCATGATGTTTCCGACAGCTTTAGCGGATTTTTTTGTTGGTTTATCATACGTGTTTCCATCTTTATACATGCCATAAAGAATTCTTCTTTGAACTGGTTTTAGCCCATCTCTAACGTCTGGAAGGGCTCTATCTTGAATGATAGCTTTGGCATATCTACTAAAGCTATCACCCATGATGTATTCTAATGAGTAATCATATATTCTTTTTACTGCTTCTTCCAATTATATCACCTACTTTGCATAATTATCTTCTAAAGTGAATTCAACGTTTTCTTCAATCCATTTTTTTCTAGGTTCAACATTATCACCCATAAGAACGCTGACTCTTCTTTCAGCTAAGGAAGCATCGGTTAGGTTTACTTTAATTAAGCTTCTTTTATTTGGATCCATGGTTGTTTCCCAAAGCTGTTCGGCATTCATTTCACCTAATCCTTTATATCTTTGTTTTTCTAATTTTATTTTATTTTGTTTTCTAATTTCTTCGGCTCCTTCATCGTCCCAAGCATATCCATAAACTTTATTGCCATTTTTTAAAGCATAAAGGGGTGGCATTGCGATGTACAAATGGCCATTTTCAATTAATGGTTTCATAAAACGATAGAAGAATGTTAAAAGCAATATGGCAATATGAGCGCCATCATCATCAGCATCGGTCATGATAATAACTTTGTCGTAGTTACAATCTTCAATTTTGAAGTCACTACCAATTCCAGCTCCGATTGTTCTTATCATGGTATTTATTTCAGTATTTGATAAAACATCAGTTAATGAGGCTTTTTCGGTGTTTATAACTTTACCTCTTAATGGTAAAATGGCTTGGAATTTTCTATCTCTTCCTTGTTTTGCGGAACCGCCGGCTGAATCTCCTTCGACTAAAAATAGTTCATTTATTTTTGGATTTTTAGATTGAGCTGGGGTGAATTTGTCGCTGATGGATTTTTCTTTTTTATTTTTTCCCTTACCATTTCTAGCTTCATCTCTTGCTTTTCTAGCGGCTTCTCTTACTTGTTTTGATTTAACCATTTTTTCTAATATTTTAGTGGCTATTTCTTTATTTTCTTCTAAGAAAAATTGAATATTTTCAGTGGTTATACTATCAGTTGCTGTCCTGGCGGCTGGTGAGCCTAATTTACCTTTTGTTTGTCCTTCGAATTGCAGAAGTTTTTCTGGTATTTGAAGGCTTATGATGGCAGTTAGTCCTTCTTTGGTGTCTGAGCCTTCAAAATTTTTATCTTTAGTTTTTAAATATCCATTATTTCTAGCATAGTCGTTAAAAATTCTAGTGATGGCCGTTTTAAAACCAACTTCATGGGTACCACCATCTGATGTTTTGACATTATTAACAAAAGATATGATATTATCTGAGTAGCTTTCAGTATATTGAAAAGCTATTTCGACATTAATACCATCTTTTATTCCATGGAAATCATAGGATTTATGAAGCGGTTTTTTATCGGTGTTTAGGTATTCTACAAAGGCGTTTAAACCTTTTTCGTAATGATAGGATTCTTTTCTATCGGTATTTTCATCATATATTTCTATGGTGATATTTTTTAGTAAAAAAGCACTTTCTTGCATTCTTTCACAAATGGTTGAAAATGAAAAGTTAGTGCTTTGAAATATTTCATCGTCAGGCATAAATCTAACTTTGACACCGGTTTTATTTGTCTTGCCAATTTGTTTTAATTGTTTATCTAAATGACCGCCGTTTTTAAAACTGATTTGGTATTCTTTACCATCTCTTTTGATTGTTACTTCCATCCATTTGCTTAAAGCATTGACAACGGATGCGCCCACGCCATGAAGTCCTCCAGATACTTTATAGCCAGATGTTTCAAATTTACCTCCAGCATGAAGGACAGTATATATTACTTCTGGGGTTGATTTGCCACTTTCATGCATTCCAACTGGTATTCCTCTACCAAAGTCTTCAACACTTACGCTTCCATCTTTATGAATAGTGATATTTATTTTATTACCATAACCATTGATGGCTTCATCAATACTATTATCGACAATTTCCCATACTAAGTGATGGAGTCCTCTTTTATCGGTTGAGCCAATATACATACCTGGTCTTTTTCTTACAGCTTCTAAGCCTTCTAATATTTTTATTGAATGTTCATCGTATTTTGCCATATCATCACCATTAGAATTATAACAGAAAAAAGCTTAAAAAACAAATGAAAACGTCAAATTATGTGAAATATGATAATAGAAAAAGAAGGTTTTTTTACCTTCTTAATATGGATAACACAGACTGCCAGATAAACTATATCCACTTGGACATGTGTAATAAGGCGGGCTATATGAAGCATTTTTTGTGGTTGTTTTTACACACCTTGAACCTGATGATGTATAACC
>CALVIE010000047.1 GCA_944329385.1 uncultured Bacilli bacterium
TTAAGTAAATTAGTATTCTTGGGATTACAAAAGATAGCTTTAAACATAGCATCAATTTTTGCCGTATAAAATTTTTTCTGCATAATTATCTTCCTTTCAATATTATAGGATAATTAATATCCCCTATAATATATATACGACATTTTTTACTAAAATCCTTTTTATTATAGATACTTTTTTAAACTTTGAATAGTAACAAAAAAACAATTACTTCTCATAAGCAACTGTTATTATGCATGGTTTAGTTTCTTTTCGGTTTCTAGTTATTTCTATTTTATTATCTTTAATTACTCTTTTGTAATCTTTTAATTTAGAATAATTATTATTTATTTTTTCCTTTAGTTTTTCAAAAAATAAATTATCCATGATATGGGTATTAAAGTGTCTTATAAAACCCGTTTGAAAAACATATATATCCATAGCAAGTGTTTTTTCATTATCAATTTTTTTTATTTATGAATTTAATAAGTCCACCTGTTACTTTTCCATCTGATGATATTTGATCAATATATTCTATAGTTAAGTTAATTACTTTATCCATTTTTCCCTCTCTTAAAACAATTTTTTTCATGAGAATTAATGATGCCGGTGGCTTGCAAGTAGGCATATATTATAGTTGTTCCTACAAAGGTCATACCTTTATTTTTTAAATCATTTGATATTTTATCAGATAATTCTGATGAAGTTTTATTTGTTTCATATATTACTTTATTATTTGTAAAAGACCAAATATAGTTTGAAAATGAACCATATTCTTTTTGAATCTGTTTAAAGATTTTGGCATTTTTAATTGAAGATCTTATTTTTAATTCATTTCTAATAATACCTTTATTTTCTTTTAACTTTTTTATTTTATTTTCATCATAATTTATTATTTTATTGATATTGAAATTATCATAAGCTTTTTTAAAGTTTTCTCTTTTGTTTAAAATGCATTCCCAAGAAAGTCCCGCTTGAAATGATTCTAATATTAAAAGTTCAAATAACTTTTTATCATCATATATTGGGACTCCCCACTCTTCATCATGGTATTTAACATATAATGGATTATTTAAATTACACCAGCTACATCTATTCATAATACACCTTCTAATTTTAATAATTTGATTTTGTTTTCTATTCCCCCACTATAACCTGCAAGTTTATTATTCGCTCCTATTACTCTATGGCAAGGAATAATAATGGGAATTGGGTTATGGCCTATGGCACTTCCTACGGCTCTATATGCTTTGGGCTTGTTTATTTTTTTAGCTATTTCTTTATAAGTAATGGTTTTTCCATAAGGAATAGTTTTTAAAACATTCCAAATTTCTTTTTGAAATATAGTTCCTTTGGGATTTATATTTAACTCATTTATATTAGGGTTTTTACCGTTAAAGTATTTATCTAACCAGTTTTTTGTTTGAGTAAATATTTTTAAGTCTTTTTCTATAGCTTTTGGTTTTATGTTTTCATAAAATCTATCATTTTCAAATAAAATATAATTTAAAGTATCTTTATCACTTATTAAAGTAAGTATACCTAAAGGCGATTTATAATATGATTTATATAACATTTTACACTCTTAATTTAAAGGTTTTAGGTGCTTTTTTATAAACTAAAATTAAAGATACTAAAGAATATACTATACTAAAAATGATAGTAGCTAGTCCAAAATAGAATGTTTGAAGTTTTTCACCAATGAAGAAATAACACACAAAATAAGTTAAACCTTGAACTACTGAATATGTAGAACTTTTCATTTCCGTATTTACATTATAGGGCTGTAATAGATAATACATGACTAAATAATGAACTGAGAAAAATATACTCATAGCTATAATTGAGGTAAATAAGATTATATAGTTTAATTTTTCTATGGTTCCTCCGGTTATATATAGAAGGAGTGTTAATCCTGCTCCAATTAAAATAGCAGGAATTAAGTTTATTAATATTAATGTTTTTAGCCTTTCTTTAAATACACCTAAAATAACTTTTGGAGTTCGATATATACGGTATGTAAGCATACTGTGGTCGCAGTTCATAAACATGGCCTGGGTTACAGTAGTACCTCTATTTAACATGTACATTACAAAAACAAAGTATGGTAAATATATTAGTAATAAATCATTTACTTTTTTAGCTATATCTTTGTTTTTTAAAACTACAATAGTTAAAATGACAAAGATACCGATTATGACCATAGACTGTTTTTTGACAGCTTTGGTTAATATTTTACTATGTCTTTTGACAAATAGTTCGTGAAAATAGGCAAAACCATGTTTATTACTTGTGAATGATTTATCTAGCTCTATTTGTTTAGAAACATTTTCTTTAATTGTTTGACTGTTTTTCGCATTTTCTGTGGCATAAACGTTTTCATTTGTTAAAATTTGTTTATATATTTGTTTATATTTATCAAATGAGTTTATTATTTTGATAGATAAAACGCCTAAAATTAAACTAATGATAAAACAGATTAGGAAAAAAGTTTGATTAATGACTATACCTATATAAGGAAGCCCATAAGCAAGTAAAAGTAAAATAAAGATTACTATCCAAGTAAATTTTTCTAATTTATTTTCATTTTTAGCTATTTTAGTTTTTTTATAGTCTATTAAAACATAGGCACTGAAAATCATTTTAATCATGACAACAAAAATAGGCATAATTATACATATATATAGTGGTATTTTAGATAATAGTCCAAAGATTATAGTAAATGGCATGAAGCCAATAAATGTTTTTATCATGGAATAAATATAGTTAGAAATAGTATATTTTTTGGCATCCATATTCATGATTATCATGGCATAGTATTTATCTTTTGTAGGGTTAAACATATAGGTGTTCATGATGCCACCAATAATAGTTAGAAATAAAAATATATGAATAAATGTATTTGCACTTTCTAATTTAAAAACTGGTAACATGGATGTGATACAAAAGAAAATGTATAAGAGTTTACCTAAGAATATGGTACATATTTCCATAAGTATACTAATGATATTACCAATTATTTTTAAAGCTTTATTTTTATATAAACTATCTTTTAGTATTTTTCTTATAATTGGCAATTGTTTAATAGAATAGATAACGCTATTTACACGGTAAGTGTTTTTTAGTTTAAAAGATGTAATGAAAGTTTCTAACATATTATTCCTCTTTTAGAGCCTCAATTATTTTATCTTTAAAACTTTCAGTGTCTAGGTTATCTTTGGTTACTTCTTTTAAAACTCCTTTATTTAAAACAACTATTTCATCACATAAGTCTAAAGCAAGTTCCATGATATGAGTTGAGAAAATAATTATATGATCTTTTTTAATGTCTTTAAATAATTGTTTCATTTCTTCTTGGGCGACAACATCAAGTGAGGTTAATGGTTCATCTAAAAGTAAGATGTCTGGTGAGGCAATAATATTGACAAGCATCTGCATTTTATTTTTCATGCCGTGTGAGTAATCTTTCATTAATTTATCTCTATCTTCTTTTTCTATTTGGACAAAATCAAAATATTCATCGGTTGTTTTTTTGTTTTTTATTCTTTTTTCATTTATTTCGATAAAGAATTTTAAAAATTCTCTTCCAGTTAAAAATTCTGGAACATTAGGGGTTGATAAAACATAACCAATATCTTCTGGTTTTATATTTCTATCAGATCCATCATTTATGTAAAACTCTCCTCCATCTAACTCTAAATCTTCATTTAAACAGTTGAATAAGGTTGTTTTACCAGCTCCATTTCTTCCTAATAAGCCGTATATTTTTCCTTTTTCAAATTCAAAGTTTATGTCTTTTAAAACTTCTTTTTTTTCAAAATTTTTCTTTAAATGTTTAATAACTAACTTCATGTTTTTCTCTCCTTTAACATCTATTTCATTATACATGATGAATATATTATTTGACAATGATTTTGGAAAGAAAAAAATTCTAGATAGAGTTCTAGAACTTTAATTAAAACTATTTTCATAAATATCTAAGAAACTACTGACAAATCTCGCCTGCTCTTTATCTTTTTTAGTGCCTTTTGTTACTTGCCATCCATAGGTTTTATATCCTTTATATGTGAAGTTAGAAAGAGGTGGCAGATTAAATTCTTTTTGGATTAATTTTATGCCATTTTTATATTTTTCCTTTAATGTTTTGAAAGCTTTTCTAGGATTTTTAAAGACGGCCATACCATATTTATTAGCGCCTATATCAAAATCTTTATCTATTTTACCAAATTTATTAATATCAACATTACCCTTAATATTACCTTCGTTTTGAATATAAATTTGTGTATATTTTAAGTCATCATCAAAGATAAAGCCATATTCTACAAGTAACATTTTACCTATAATAAAAATTAATAATATAAGCAATATAAGCGTAACTATTATAAATGTTTTCTTTTTATTTTTGATTATATTATTTATTTTTAATAAATTTAAAAGATTATTTTCTGATTTTTTTTGAATATCTTTTTCTTTTATTTTTTCACCAGCAAATAGTTCATTTAAAGTGATTCCTAAAATATCACATAAATCTTTCATAATGGAAATATCTGGCATACTTTTACCATTTTCCCATTTACTGACAGCTTTAGCTGAAACTCCTAATTTTTCGCCAAGCACACTTTGAGTTAATCCTTTTTCTTTTCGGCACTTTGCAATAAACATTCCAATTTTTTCTTGATTCATAATTTTATCTCCTTTTGCCTACATTATAAAACACTTTGGAGATTTTGAACACCTACTGGTGGTAGAGTTTTAATAATTTTAACAAAAAGTGATTATGAGTTATTGTAATTGGTGTCATCATTTGTTATACTTGTTTCAAGTAACATTTAATAGAGTTGGTGCGACCTTCTAAAAAAAGGAAGGTGATGTTTATGACTAAAAGAGAAAAATCTCTTTATGCCATAATTCTCCTTCTATTTATTTTAGTATTTGTAATACTATTTAAATAGAACCGGCGCCTAACTCATCAGCGATGATTTAGGCGCAACTAACAAACGGTTGCGTTCAACATTGCATTATTGAACGTTCCTTTTTTATTATATGAGAAAATCTCATCTATATACATTTTAGCATAAATTTAATTTTATAGCAAATTAGTTTTTTAACAAAAAGTGATTATAAATTACTTTAATTAGTGTCATGGTTTATTATACTTGTTTTAAGGGATGTTTAATAGTTGGGTGGCTGCCAATCTTCTATTTAGAAGGGAGGCGGGATAGTATGACTAAGAAAGATTTTTTAATTTTTTCTTTAATTTTACTTATCTTTTTCCTGATATTTTTACTTTACAAAGTATTAATATAATGAAAAGCCACCTAACACATCTGTGATTAGGTGGCAAACCAAATTACTTGGCACCATCCAACATGGAATTATTGAATGTTCCTTTTTATTATATGAGAAAATCTCATCTATATACATTTTAACATAAATTTAATTTTATAGCAAACGTGAGTTTTATATTTTAAATATTTACTTATATAATTTTGGGGTCCTTCTTGCATTGTTATATTCATAAACTTTTTTCTTTTAAATCTTTTTTATTGATAAACTTTTTATAAATAGTTTTTTACTATATATAAAATTTTTGCTATTATCAATGTTATTCTTTTTAGTAATTTTACTAATTATTTTTTATATCAAAATAAATATCTTCGCTATTTTGATGATTGTTTTTGATAGTATCGATAAACTTTTGTTTATTTTTTTCGCCAAAGCCTATAATTGATGTATTACCAATGACTGTATATGGAACTCCTGTTGGTTCATCTCCTAAAGCATTGGCGAAAGCATTCATAATGTTTTGATTTTCTACATTTTCAAAAACTTCAAATGTATACAAATTATAATAATTACCATATTCTTCTTTTATTTCATCAAAGAAAGCAAATTCATTTTTGCATATTGGACAGGTATTTCCATAGAATAAATAAACATTTACTTTATTTTCATCATAAGTAACGTTTTCTAAAGTTATTTCTAATAAATCGTTTTTGTTTTCTTCGGCAGTATTAGTTTTTGTATTTTTATTTTCTTTTTTTATGTTTTGATTTTGTTTTAGTAATACATAATTTGTAAACCAATTTTTAAATTCATCAGTTGTTTCGTAGTATTTTAGATCATCATCACTATTTGCATCTAGATAATTTATTATTTGTCCTTTATTAAATATTGCAAAGGATGGATAATATTTTATATTTTTTGAAAGCTCGGTATTTTTGATATTTGAAAAAGCTATCTTATATATTTGTATTTGATTTTCGTTTTGAAATTCAGTCAAAACTTTTTCAAAATTAGATGATGTAACACATGCAGGCTGATAAATAAATAAGGCAAAGGACTCTTTATTTTTGATTAATTCGTTTAAGTTTTCCGTGTTTATATTTATGAATTTACTTTCTGCATAATATTTATCTTCAAGGTAAAACTTAGGAGTATTAGTGTTTTTTAATATGATTAGAGTTATAGATATTAGCATTAATACTGGAACAATTATTATATATTTTTTATTCATTTTGTTCATTTGAAACCTCATGAAGTGAATTGAAATCTATGTCGTGATATGGAATTTTCCAAAAGTCATAGGTTGTTTCTTCGTGTGAAGTATTTTTAACAGAAACATTATTATTTCCTTCGTAGTACCAATAGCCACCTACATTATATATTTGGTTTTCATTCCACCCTAAGGCAACCAGCATATTTTTTGTCATGCCAGCATATCCGGCACCTCCACACATTAGGAATATATATTTATCTTTTGGAAATAAGTATTCTAATATATCCATTGATTCTTCATAATTGGCAGTATATTTGCCATCTTTTTCTGTAAATAATGTTTTCCCTTGATAAGTTTGTCCAACTTCTTCAGGTAAGCCTGATACATTGACTAAATATGGAAGTGGCACTACTTCAAATCCTTTGACAAAACCTGATAAATATGCATCCCCGCCTATAGCTTCATAATTACCGGGGTCTTTAAGCATACGCATATCTCTATATACTGAGTCAGGTCTATTTAGGTAATTATCAATTGTCTTTTCATTAATGTTTTTATCAACGCCAAATTCTCCTCTTAGTCCTTCTGTTACTTCTGGTTTTGGTAATGTGCTTAATGTATTTGGTTTATCATTAAATATAAATGCACATACAATAATAGTTATGATAATCAAAACACTTACTATTAACATTATAATACTTTTCTTTTTCATGTTCATCCCTCCTACAATTTAAGTTTACCTAAAAATTGAAAATATTTCAATAACGCAATGGTTGAACTTATTTCAACTTAAGGTTGAGTTTTACATTTTTCATCTAGTTTCAAAGGTATTTCATAGGTTGTTATTTTATGTTCTTTGTTTTGAGCGTTTACTTTTAAAAACAAGGTACCGTCTTTATAGACTTTACAAGTTTTTTCATAATTATCAATTGTAAAGGTGACTTTTTTTAAGAAATCTTCTAGGCTTATTTTTTCTTTTTCTTGATATTTATATTTACTAATAATGTTTTGAGAATTACTGTTTTGCTCATATAAAATGCATTCGATGCTTTCATACTTTTCATTTTCATCACCACCACAATATTCAATATTTGATATATATATTGCGGATTTTTGACTATTGTAAGCAATGTTTCCGGAAATAGTAAAATTTGGGCAGTTAGCTGATAGGGTTTTAAATTGAAAATCGTTTGGTTTAAATAAATATAAAATTATTATCAATAAAATTAAGATAAGTATTCCAATAATTATTGGAATTAGTTTTTTGGTTTTTCTTTTTTTGAATTCTCCATTATAAAGTTCTTCTAAGCTTATATTAAAATCTTCACTAATTTGCTTTATGAGTGAGGTGTCTGGCATATTTTTGCCATTTTCCCATTTACTTACAGCTTGATATGTGACATGATATTTATCAGCAAATTCTTTTTGAGTTAGATTATGTTTTTTTCTTATTTCTTTGATAAAGTTACCAAATTTTTCTTGATCCATTTTATCACCTACTACATTTTTTTATTATAACATATTTTTGCAGTTAAAAACCATAGGTATGACCTATGATTAATTTAAAACGTATGGATTACTTTGGCTTCCATCTCCTCCAGTAATTTTTACTTCTGATGATAGATAGACGGCCGGACGGACCGCATTGCTCGAAATGAAAGCGGAGTCGAAGTTGACGTGGCCGTACGAACGCACGGGGAACACGCCGTTAGAGCCACCGGCATCAGGCGACAACGTCCACCAAGTATCATTGATATACATCCAGCTGCTATTTTGACATGTACTATAATTATCATTTATTTTACTAAATGTTCCACAGCTACTTTGATTACTATTACTTCTTAGATATTCTGAAACTGTTACTAATGCTACTTTCCCATTCCACGTTGTTGATTTCTCATCATTTATCTGATCTGCCAAATCATTATTATTTTCTGTTACTGCTCCTATACTCCAATCTTTAGGCACTATTTGACTTTGTGCTGTCGCATTTAATGTTCCTGTCAAATAACTTCCATTTAAATATGTATTTAAATCGGCTGGACGAGCCCAGTTATTTTTTCCATAACTACTAGATGAGTCCCACGCTCTATCTCCTAAATTTGCTTCTCTCATTATTTTAATTGTTTTATCTGGTTCTATTGACACTATTCTCCATACCTCATTATTAAACGTTATATAATTATTTACATTTTTTCCTTTATAAATATATCTTCCTTCTTCATAAGTATCTTCGTATAATCCGTCACCTGAGGTTACCACATCTACTGGTTGTCCTCCTATTATTATCGTTTGATTTGATGGCTCTGGTGGATTAACCATTCCATCATCTTGCTTATAATTTAGAGTAACAGTTATAGTACTTTCTGTATTTTCTGGTTGGCTTGTTACACTACTATTATAACTTACTATTACTGTTAAAATATCTGTTTGATTTGCTTCTAATTTATCTCCGTTTTCTATTCCACTTGTTTCAAAAATAATTGCTGGATTATTTGAATCGTTTATTTGAATATCATTTAATATGGCGTCAATATTTCCTTCATTTGATACTGTAATATCATACTGCATCGCATCTCCTGGAGATGTTAGACTAGTACTGAAAGTTGCTGTTGTGTCTGTATATGTTGGAGCAGATACATCTTTAGCTTGCCCACTTATATTTTTGCTTTGAATATCAGTTATTTTCACGTTCCACTCTGTGGCAATTTTACTTGTTCCTGATATTTTTAGCTGAGATGTAAATGCTGCATAGCCTATTCCCATTATTACCAATATCATGCATAGCCCTACTATTACATAATTTCTCTGCTTTGAATTTAATCTTTTCATACTTACCCTACTTTCTAGAAAAAGTATAACATATTTTTTACGTTAAGTATAGCTTAACGGAATATTTTTTTAATTTTATTAAAATTACGTGAAATGAAAAAATAAATTCCAGTTTCATAAAGTGCAATTTGAATGTATAAGAAACGTCCATAATATGGGCGTTT
>CALVIE010000048.1 GCA_944329385.1 uncultured Bacilli bacterium
ATTATAGCATAGTTATTTATATGAACTAACATAATCAAAAGTTAACATATACTAACATTATCATAAATTAACAACATATTTTTAAGTGATTGCTATAGATTAGTTGACTTTCATAATGTTATGTGATAGTATAACTAAAAAAGAAGGTGGTATTATGGCTATAGAAGTGAGTTTACCAATGGGCATGGATTTTTTATTAAAAGGTCATAATAATGTTCAACTGGAATTAAGGATAGGTGATTATCTTACTGATGACTTTTTTAAAACATATACTAATTTTGATAGTTTTGGTGAGTTTATTTATTTTTCTCCTTATACGGATGAAGAACTTACTGCAAATTCCAAATTATTTGAAACATATGATATGAATAGATATATAGAGCTTACAACTCAATTTCATTCATATGCGGAAATGTTTAAAGTTGCAGTAGAATCAGCATTAGAAAATATGGTAGAAAGGGCTGATTAATGTGAGAAATATACAATTAACACATGACAACTATAAACATGAACAGAGAAAATTTCCAATATACTTGATTCTAGATAATATAGAAGATATTGTAAATATTGGAAGTGCCTTTCGTTTATCAGATGCGTTAGGTGTTAAAAAAATTTTTATTTGTAGTGATATTGAAAAATTAGATTTAGAAAGCAAAAAAGTAAAAAGGGTTTCTAGAAATACTGTGAATTATGTTGATTATGAAATTAATAAAAATATAATAAGTTGTATTAATGATTTAAAAAATAAAGATATTAAAGTATTGGCTTTAGAATTAACGAATCAGAGTATATCTATTCAAAAATATAAATTCGAAAAAGGAAAATCATATGCCTTTATAGTTGGCAATGAGCAAAATGGTGTATCTCAAGAGGCTTTGGACATTGTTGATGCAAGCGTACATATAGATATGTTTGGAAACAATTCTTCTAT
This sequence comes from uncultured Bacilli bacterium, assembly GCA_944329385.1. Taxonomy (GTDB): domain Bacteria; phylum Bacillota_I; class Bacilli_A; order RF39; family UBA660; genus Coprosoma. The sequence goes on from CALVIE010000048.1 coordinate 932, forward strand.
GAATGTATCAGTTGCAACAGGTATTGCCGTATCACAATGTTTAAATAAAATTAGATAAGGAGGAGTATATATGTCTAATAGCAGTAGGCATACTACATATCCATGTAATGCTGGTAACGGAACTAGTCAAGTAAATCTTACCAAATATAAAGATAAAAATGGAAAAGACAATTATGTTACACAGTTAAAAAAAGATGGAAAAGAAGTTTTTCACGTAACAACACATGCCGATGGAAATGTATATTTGACAGATAAAAACGGAAAAACAAAATTGAGATAGAAAGTTAATGCTTTCTATTTTTAGTACAAACGCATGTTTTAAAATTATAGCATGAAAGTTTCCTATGGGTTTGGTAGTAGAAACCACTAGTTAATAGTAATGGTGATAATGATGATGATGATGTGGTTGATGTTAATGTAAGCATTGAGGTGTATAATAAATTAAAAAGTATGGGAGCTAATAATATTGAGTTAAAAATAGTAAAAGATGATAATCATTTTTTAACATCTCATGCATTTAAAGATAAATATATGTATGAATGGCTTGCAAAAAATATAAAGGGAGGATATTAAAGTGCGAGTAGTAAGTATTGGAGATTTGGTTTTAGATTATTATTATAAAGATGGAAAATTACTTGGAATAAATGGTGGTATGACTTCCCATAATATTATTGCTAATTTGGCAAAAATGAATATAAAGACGGCTGTTTTTGGTGTTTGTGGTGATGATTTGCAAGGCCAAATAGCTATTAAAAGTCTTGATGGTTTAAAGGTTGATTTGAAGAATATTAGTGTTTTAAATGGTGTTAGAACGAGATGCTTTCATGTGTCATATTTTGATGATAATGGTAGATTAACATTTACTTCAAAAAAGAGATGCCCTTTTTGTAATAATAAGAAATGGTATAATGATAGTTTAATTGATACGAAAGATATTTTAAAAAATATTAATGATGATGATATTTTAGTATTCGATAATTTAAATGAAAAAAATCAGATAATAATTAATAATACTGAAAATAAAAAAGTTATTGATTTGGGACAATATTTTGAATTAGAAAATTTATCCAGTGATGAAATAATAGATAAGTTATGCGCTAAATTTGAAATAATTAATTTTAATGAGAGGGTATCAAATTATTTAGTAAAAAAATTAAAATTAAATAATGATATAGAGCTTTATAATGTTTTAAAACCTAACTTAATGACTATTACCCATGGGGAAAATGGGGCGACTTTTATTAATGATGGTAAGGAGTATGATTTTAAGTTAAGTTTTAAAGGTGATGTTATAGATTCAACTGGAGCGGGTGATGCATTTATCTCTAGTATCATAAAGGATGCTATTAAGAGTAATTTTAATTATGACTTTACTTTATTTAAAAAGTGGTATGAAAATTCTAATAGACTTACTTCTAAAGTTGTTTCTAAAATGGGAGCAAGAGGACATATTAATTCTTTATTTAAGATTAAGAAAATAGATAATGACTGCATGTGTGATAGTTTTCTTTATCATGAAAGGAAAAAGATTAAGAGGTGCAATATTAATATAAATAATTTAAAGTCAAGAATTATTAATGCTATTCATTCTAATGCAATAAGTAAACTTGAAAATATAGGTTTTAACGAAAATAGTAATTGTTTATTTATTGGAACTGGTGGTTCTTATGCTGGGGCATATTTTGCTTCTAAAGTTATAAATTTATTATATGGCTCTAATACTTATCCAATGTATCCTAGAGATGTTTTATATAGAAATAATAAAAATATAGATAAAGTAATTTTATTTTCTTATTCAGGTACAACCAATGATATTATTAATAGTGTTCAGGAAATAGATAAGGAAAATATTTATATTGTTACAAAAGGTGAACTTAAAAACATAGTACTTAAAACAGGTATTCCTTTAAAAAATATATCTAGTTATAGGACATCTTCTAATAAGGGTAAGGAAAGAGGTTTTTTGTCTTTTGAAGGGGCTCTTTCTCCAGCGGCAATATTTTTAAAGTATTATTTGGATAATACTAATAGCTCTATTAATCTTGATGATTTTGTTAAAGAAAGAATTAAATATTGGAATGAAAAAATAGGAGAAATAATTAATAAAAGTAGTGTTTTAAAAATGCAGGAGCACAAATTAATAAATATTTTTCGCGGTGATTTTACTGATTCGGCTTGTTTTGATTTAGAAAGTAAGTTTACCGAATCTGGTATATTTAACTGTATTATTCATGAGAAGAAAAATTTTTCACATGGAAGATTTATTAATTATGAAAACTTAAATAATACTTTTTCAATTTATTTTAAGCAAAAGTTGACAACTGAATATGAAAATGAGTTATTAAAATATCTTGGGGATGATACTCTTATAATAGAAAGTAAATATGATGGGATTTTAGCTGAGTTTGATTTATTAATTGCTTCACAATTTATTATTTATTATATTGGTAATGTTTTGAATATAGATGTTTCAAAACCAAAATATTCCGAAAAGGCAATGAAGATTTATTTTTATAAGGGTGATTTGTAGATAAGTGGTTATATAAAAGGTATGAGTAAATCATATCTTTTTGTTTAGCAAGAGTTTAAATTGTAAAAATTATTTACATTCTATTTTCTTTATTATACAATTTGGGTGTAGGAGTGAAGAAAGGAGAATGTTCTTTGAATAAACAAAATGAAATAATTTTATTTGAAAATCAAGGAGTAAAACTTGAGGTTAATGTGAAAGATGAAACTGTTTGGTTAAATGTTAAACAAATGGCTGAATTGTTTGGCCGAGAGGAATCTAATATAAGAAGACATATAATAAACGTTTTTAAGGAAAAAGAATTAATGAAAACTAACAACGTGCAAAATTTACACGTTGATGGTGTTATTTTTAGAAAATGGGTTAATAAGGTTTTAAAAGAAGTGTCAGTTGTCGCAAAATTTGCGACAGGTCCAAATAAAATGCATTATGCTCCTTTAATTTAGTAAGTTATTAGAATATTGGAAGTTTTCTATAATGTTAAAATGCATTGCTTGTAGCAACAACCTATTTATAATATACTTAATCTTGAAAGGAGAGAGTTTAAATTGTTAAAAGATAACTTAAAGATTTTAAGAAAAAATAGTGGCCTTTCACAAGAAGAGTTAAGTATTAAATTAAATGTTGTGAGGCAAACTGTTTCAAAATGGGAACAAGGGTTATCCGTTCCTGATGCGGAAATGCTTATATCTATATCAGAAGTTTTTAAAACTCCAGTTAGTGAGATTTTGGGTGAAAACATTTTAGAAAAAGAAAAAAATGATGTGAAAGTAATATCAGAAAAATTAGAGGTTATAAATGAACAATTATCTATGATGCAGAAACATAAAAGAAAAAGAATAATAAATTTTTTAACCATTTTGGATATATGTATAATATTGCTTTTTATAATATTAGCTATACTAGGCAGTCCATATCAATCGTGGGATTATGGTAATCTTGAGTGGGGCGTTATTGGAACAATATGGCATTCGTTTGAATGGATTTTCTTTAAAGTTGCTCCAATTATGATTATATTAATTACTTTAGTGCTCGGAATAATGTTAATAAGAAAAAAATAATAAGTTAATTAGATTATCAATAAAATGATAGTCTTTTTTAATCTTTATATAATATGGTATTGACAAACTGTTATAAAGTGTTATAATTTGAATATAACAGATATAACAGGAGGTGGATAATGAATATTATTATAACAAATAGTAGTGGTCTTCCAATATTTGAACAAATAGAAAATTCTATTAAAGAGGCGATATTTTCTAATGAGCTTAAAGAAGGGGAGATGCTTCCATCTGTTAGGAGTTTAGCTAATGATTTAAAGATAAGTTTTTTAACAGTAAAAAGAGCTTATGATGAATTAGAAAAAGCTGGTTTTATAAAAACGGTGCAGGGAAAAGGAAGCTATGTTGCTCCTAAAAATTTGGATTTGATTAAAGAAGAAAAATTAAAGGAGATTCAAGGTTATATTGAAAAGATTTATGAGGTATCTAAAATATCTAATATTTCTAAGGAAGAAGTGATTGAATTATTTAAAATGATTTTTGAGGAGGAAATATAAATGAATAATATTGAGATAAAAGATTTATCTAAAAGGTATGCTGGTTTTTTATTAGATAAGATTAGTTTTAATGTGCCAAGTGGAATGGTTGTTGGGCTTATTGGAGAAAATGGTGCGGGTAAAACGACGACTATTAAGGCGATACTTAATATTATAAATTCGGAAGGTACGGTTAAGATATTTGGAAAAGAGAGTAAAACTTACGAAAAAGAAATAAAAAAAGATTTAGGGGTGGTATTAGATGATAGTTTTTTGTCGGCCTATTTAACACCTAAACATATAAACTTAGTTATGAAAGATTTTTATCAAACATGGGATGAAAATAAATATAATGATTTATTAAAACAATTTGGATTACCAACTGATAAATTAGTAAAAGATTTTTCAAGTGGTATGAAAATGAAATTAAAAATTGCGGTAGCTATTTCTCATAATCCTAAATTATTAATATTAGATGAGCCAACAAGTGGACTTGATCCAATTGTAAGAAGTGAGATACTTGATATATTTAGAAAATATATTGAAGAAGATGAAACAAGGTCTATTCTATTATCTACTCATATTACAACAGACTTAGAACATATTTCTGATTACATAGTATTTATTGATAAAGGAAAAATAGTTTTAAATGTTCCTACTTTAGAACTGTTAGAAGAATATGGTGTTGCTAAATGTACGAAAGAAGAATTTTCTAAAATAAACGAAAAAGATTATGTGAGCTATAAAAAAGGAAAGTATCAATATGAGATTTTAATAAATGATAAAAATGTTTTTAAGAAAAAGTATGGTATTACTTCTATTGATAAGCCATCTATTGATGATATAATGCTATTTTACATAAAGGGAGAAAGATAATTATGATAAAAGGGTTACTTAAAAAAGATTTATATAATTTGGCAAGTTATAAAACTTCATTAATTATAGTAGTGTTATTTTGCGGTATTGCGATTATTGGAACGGATGCGATATATTGGGGTTCTATTATAATTGGTATGATTGTTGGTATGATTTCTTTATCGACATTTAGTTATGATGAGATGGCAAAATCTAATAGATATATTTTGACTTTACCTGTTACTAGGAAGGAAATTGTTTTAGAAAAATATATTTTGGCTATTGGAGCTACTATATTAGGTAGTTTACTTGGGTTTGTATTAACTTTGTTAATTGGTAATATTATGAATTATGTAAGGCCTGATAGGGTTATAGATATAAGTATTGAGACGTTGCTTGCTACTACTGTTGGTGGATTTTTTGGAGTTTCTTTTATACAGGCTATTCAGATTCCTAGTATTTTTAAATGGGGTGCGGAAAAAGGTAGAATTCAAATGTTTATTGTTTTACTATTTTTAGTTTTAATAGGAACAGGAGTAGGTTTTCTTATAAGAGAATCTGGATTTACTATTGATATTACAAAGTTAGAAAGTGTGTTAAAAAATTTTGGCTTGGCTTTTCTTATAGTGTTAAGTTTGATAATGTATTTTATAAGTTATAAGGTTTCATATAAAATTTATAAGAATAAAGAGGAATAGTTTGATTATTTTAAAATAAGATTATCTTTGTGGTAATCTTATTTTCGTGTTATAATTTTGATAATGGTTTAGGTGGTATGATATGGAAAAGAAATACTATTTATTTGAAATGAAGGGCTTATGGTTACAATGTTTATCTATAGTTATACTAGTTTTAATGCTTATTTTAACTGGATTTTTATATGATGGCATGTTTATGAATAGTAGTGATTTGATTTTGGTATTTGCGGTAATTATTCCTTATTTGCTTTTGCACGAGTTATTACATTCTTTGGCTTATGTTTTAAATGGGGCAGATTATAAAAACATTACTTATGGTGTGCATTTAGAAAAGGGGATAATGTGCTGCTTATGTAAGCAAAATATTAGTAAAAGGAATATTTTGATATCTTTACTTTTTCCATTTATTTTTATTGGAGTTATTACTTATATTGTTGGAATTTTGACTGATAATTTGGTTTTGATTTGGCTTTCTATTTTTAATATATCTGGATGTAGTGGAGATTTAATGATGTTTTGGGGTTTAGCTAAAATTAAGAATTTTGAATATTCAGAGTATGATAATCCGATGGCTTTTGGAATATATACGGCTGAGGATTTGAGTAAAAGAAATCTTTTAGGACTTAGATATATTGGAAGTGCTGATAGGCTTGATAGAAATGATATGAAAAAAGTTAGGGTTAGTAAGATTAGTATAATATTTATTTTGATATTTTTCTTATTAGTAATGTTTTTGTTTATTTTTAGATAGGGTGCAAAAAATATTTGTTTGGTATTTTTTTGTGAAAAAATGTTAGTACGATACCAAAAAAATTAATTTAGTTATATTTCTATTGAAATGTTTAGCGAAGATACTGAGAGTGTTTGATGATATATTAGATAAAACTTTTTACGAGAAAGTATTACTATTTGCTTTTTATTATTTGTTAATATATAATGAAATTAAAGAGGTGTCTTATATGAAAATCGATGATGTGATTATGGCATTAGAGTTTGTGTCTTCTGGTATTGATTCTAGAGTTTATTATAATCCAAAACTAAAAAAATTTGATTATGATAGTGATTTTGATTGTGAATTTGATGAAAAGTATGAACAGGATTATATTATGTTGCCAACAAAATATGATATAAATGAGTATTCGATGATGGAAGATTTTATAGAAACCGTTGACAATACAAAAATACATAATGAGTTAAGCAACGCTATTAGAGGAAGAGGTGCTTTTAGAAGATTTAAGGATACTTGTAATTATTATAATATAGAAGATAAGTGGTATAAGTTTAGAGATAAAAAATATAAGGAGCTTGCTAGGGAATGGTGTTTTGAAAATAATATTGATTTTGAGGAGTGATAGTTGTGTTAAAAGCTGAATTGACTGAAAACTATGCTGGTTTTACAATATATGGAGATTTTGATGATTTGAATTTACTATATGATTCTATTAATCATTTAATAGTTGGCGAGACTAGTAACATTGGTGAGTATATGATGCAGGGGCATTTATATGGATTTTTGTATGATGTGAGACATGCATATCAAGGTGATAGAGAGGCTATTTTAATTTCTAATTTTATGAGCGATAATTCAAGACAGTGGTTTGGTTTTAAAAAGAAAGAGATAACAGATAAAAACGTATGTTATTGTTTTAATTATCTTTTGCCTGATTTAATCTTGGATATGATTTTGATAAAACATTTTATTAGTAAGGTTGATAAAAAAGATAATAATGAATATAATCCTTATGTAAATATGGTAAATTTCTTTTATTCGTTAGTTTTACATGCTCTTGGTGAATTTCTTACGGAAAGAAGATTTAACAAAGTAAAAAAATCGTTATTAGAAGCTCATATGTATACTAATGCTTTTATTCCGCAGTGGTTTGAAATAATATCGATAGATTATGCTAAAATGACAAAAGGTCAAAGGGAAAAAGAATTTATGCATATTATTGATTATATATGCAATTATATAGATTATGAAGATTATTATGCGATGAAAAAACGAATGGAAAAAATATGCAAGGAAGAAAAATGTACACTGGATGATATACATTATGATGATTATCCAAAGGAGATTGATTGGTAAATGAAAATAGGTAGAAATGACCCTTGCCCATGTGGAAGCGGTAAGAAATATAAAAAATGTTGTTTAAATGTTCCAAAAGAAGTTTTAACAAATCCTTTTTTGTACCATGAGCAATTTATTCATAACAAAGTAGTTAAAGCCCCAGTTATAAATCAAATGCTTTTGGATATTCATGATAATCAAGATGAACTAGATGTAAAAGATGTTGTAAGTGATTATTTAAAGGCCATGAATTATATTTTTGATTATGCTGATAAAAATAATATACATACTTTAAAAGAGATAGATGAGGCAGATTTAATTGGTGATTTTATAAATAATGTAATTGGAGATTTTGAAGATGTAATTTTAAATTTAGATAAGAAAGATTATGATTTAAATTTGATAAATGATTATATTGATAGACTAATTAGGACTTTTGATTTAGGTGATAATATTTATGAAAATTGTTTAAGATGCAAAACACATAATTTATTTAAGATGGGAAAATATGAGACTGGAGAAAAGGTTATGCTTGATTTAATTAATGAAAAAGGTAATTCAATTTATCCTTATGTAGAGTTAGTGGATGACTTTGAGATGGCTATGGATTTGGAAAAGGCTAAGTATTATTATGATTTGGGATTAAAACAGAAAAACTTAAAAGATATGGATGTTTTAGAGGAAAGAGAATTTTATTTTAAATAGAAGGAGCGTTAGAGTATGAAATATTTTAAAAAAATAATAGGGGATAGGATATATTTATCGCCAAAAAGTGTATTTGATGAGGATATAGAAAGATATACCAAATGGATGAATGATTTTGAGGTTACAGATTATATTGGTGGTAGTAGTAA
>CALVIE010000049.1 GCA_944329385.1 uncultured Bacilli bacterium
TTAGACACCCCGGAAATAATAAAACAGGGTAGTAGATATGGTATAAAATTAAAAGCTGTCGCCCCTTCAATTCACATGATTAGAGTAGACGTTGAAAGCACGTTTGAACCAATCATTGGTTCAGAACTACAAAGTAAAGAACTAATAAACTATCTTATGAAAGATAAAGACTCTGATAGTGAAAACATTTGGAAAAGTGAAATATTTGGTAGAAGTTTAGATGTCATTGTACAAGAAGGAATCCAAGCAAAACTATCATTAATGCCTGAAACAGTAAGATTCAAACTAAGACAAACATTATCTAAACTTGTCAATAAAGGTTCAGGAAATCTTTTCGCCATCGTTATTTAATACGCAAAAATATTACCATTTGTATAAAATAAACTAAATCCCTTTAAAAATAAGCTGTTAAACATTAATAAAACTAAAAATAAAACCGTAAAAAAAAGTCAAAATATGTTGATTTTTCTAGCTAAACATGGTACCATGTAAATGTAAGCAAGATAGCTTAACAATATAAGGGAGGTAAATTTATAATGACAAAACAAAATTTAGTAAATTATATTGCTGAAGAAACAGGAATGACTAAAGCAGATGCTACAAGAGCATTAGATGCTGTATTAAATGGAATTGTTGAAGGATTAAAAAGTGAAGGAAAAGTTACTTTAACTGGTTTCTGCACATTTGCTACTCAACATAAAGACGCTAGACAAGGTCGTAACCCAAGAACTGGTGAGGCTGTAACTATTCCTGCCAGAACAGCTGTTTCTATCAAAGCTGGCGCAAAATTAAAAGATGCATTAAACTAAGGCTTTGAAGCCTTTTTTTAATAATAAAATGGAGAAAATAAATGTACGAAACTGCAATAAAATTATTAGAAAAAATAAGCAATTATGGATATGTCGCATACATGGTAGGAGGGTATCCAAGAGATTTATATTTAAAAAGAACATACACCGATATAGACATATGTACTGATGCTACGCCAGCAGAACTTCATCAAATATTTTCCGAAGTAGTAACAACTAATTCGGAATATGGTTCAGTAACAATAGTATTTGAAAAAGTAAAATTCGAAATAACCACATTTAGAAAAGAAATTAAATATAAAGACCATAGAAGACCAGAAAAAATAGAATATGTTGATACTTTAGAAGAAGATATTAAAAGAAGAGATTTCACTATAAATACTTTGTGTATTGATAAAGATGGTAAACAAATAGACTTAATTGGTGCTAGACAAGATTTAGACAATAAAATTATAAGAACAGTTAATAATCCTAAAATAAGTCTGAAAGAAGACGCTTTGCGCATTTTAAGAGCTATAAGATTCGCAACCACATTAAACTTCACCTTAGACCCTAAATTAAAAATCTATATAAAAAAATATGGTCATTTATTAAAAAAAATATCTAAAGATAGAAAAAAAGATGAACTTGATTTAATTTTTTCAAGTCCCAATAAAGCCTATGGAATAGAACTTTTAATAGATTTAAAATTAACCGATTCACTAGAAATACCTAATTTAAAAAAAGCGAAAATAACTCCATCAATGATTGTTACATGGGCTGAATTAGACGCCTTAGATAAATATAATTTTAATGCCATCGAAAAAGAAAGTATTAGGAAAATCAATGAAGTAAAATCCCAAGATTTATTAGATAATCATACTCTATATAATTATGGACTTTATATTTGTACCATGGCTGCCGAATTAAAAGATATTGATAAAAGAAAATTAAATGAAAAATATGCCAGTCTTCCGATAAAAAGTAGATTAGATATAGCAATGACTCCAATAGAAATATGTAATATTTTAAATAAAAAAGCAGGCTCATTTTTAAAACCAATTTTAAAAGACATCGAAGATAAAATATTAGATGGACACCTTCACAATGATAAAGATTCCATAACCGATTACATTATAGATGAATATAAAGACCAAAATTAGGTCTTTTTAATTTATTCTCCCGCAAAGCCAATCGATAGAACACTTATATTCCACCGCAAACTTCCAAATAAAAATAGTTGGAATTAATACCTTACTGTTTTCATAGGCACTCCAAGTAGAGTGGGTAGTATTCAAAAACCTTGCAATATCTTCCTGTGTTTTTCTTTCTTTTTTTCTTATAAACTTTAAACGTTCTCCTAAAATTTTCATATCTATATTTTTATTAACCAAAGTATAATTTTTAACGCTACTAATTTCTAAAATATAATCTAAACTTAAATTAAATTTGTTACAAAAATCAACCAAATGACTAAGAGGAATTGTATTAATACCAAGCTCCCATAAGGAATAAGCACTCCTATTCACACCAAGCAAACGTGCTATGCCAGTTTGCGTCAAATCATTATCTTCACGAATAGCTTTAATTCTATTAAATTCCATATTATATCACCATTTAAATTGTAACTACAAAATATATTTTTACTTAAAAATGCTATTCTATACGACAAAAATATGATATAATATAAAAAGAAAATAGGAGGGAAACCATGAAAGAAAAAATAAAAAATTTTTAAATAGTAAACTATTTATTTTTATAATAACTGCCATAGTTTTTAGTACCATAGGAGTATCCGCATCAACCTTATTTCCATCTAATGATGTCACTTATGATAATTCTGTAAGTGGCCTTAATTCAAATAATGTTCAAGCAGCAATAGATGAACTTTATAAAATGTGTCTTGTTGGTTCTAAATCAACAGGAGAGCAAATTCTTGATAAAGAAAAAATAGTATCGTCAGGAGTAGGACTATACAAAGATGAATATGAAGAAAATAGATATATTTATAAAGGGAAAAGTACCAATAATTATATAACATTTAATAATGAAACAGCTGGATGGAAAATACTATCTATAGAGCCAGATAATACAATCAAAATAATAAAATTAGACAACATTGGAAAAAAAGCATGGGATAGTAACAATAATAATACTTGGGAAAGTGCAAGTTTAAACACTTACTTAAATGGGACATATTTAAAATCACTAAGTGAAGAAGCCCAAAATCAAATAGTAGTTGGCATTTTTAATGCTGGTGAAATTAAATACAATAATGACGACTTAGCTGCCCAAATTGATGATGAAAATTCTATAAAATGGACTGGTAAAATAGCCTTACCAACATCCAGTGAATATATAAGAAGCAATAGTGATAAAAGCAAATGTGGTACATTTAATAAAATATCAAATAATTATAATAGCTGTAAGAATACAAGTTGGATGTATAATTTAAATGGCTCGTGGTTATTATTATCTTCAGATAAAGATGATGGCAGCATTTTTAATGTTTATGATACTGGCGATTGGAGTTACCAAAATCCTAACCGCGATTACTTTGGTGTAAGACCTGTTCTTTATCTTTCTTCTAATTTAACTGTAAGTGGCATAGGAACTAAAGAAGACCCATATACCTTATCAAAATAAATTAAAATTCAAAAAATAAAACAAATATTTTATATAAGAAATTAACTAACTTAAAAGTTAATTTTCTAAATTTATAACTCTTTCCCTTGTAACTAATCATCCATTTAAGTTATAATAAATTGAAAGGTGATTAATATGACAGGAAAAATTTTAGAACTTTTAAAAAATGGACATATCATGGTCCCTATGGCTCTACTTCAAAACTATAAAAAACTAAAATTAACCGATAAAGAATTAATTGTTTTAATTTATCTTTTAGGAACAAACGAATTTGACCCAGAAAAAATATCAAAAGATTTAAATATTAAACTTCCTGATACATTAAAACTAATAGATAATCTAATCAGTAAAGATGTTCTTAAAATATCTGTAAAATCGGGTAAAGTATGTGAAGAATATATTGACCTAGATGAAATGTATAAAAAACTCGTTTTAACTATGATGAACGATAAAAAAGAAACACCAAAAACCACCATATATGATAAGTTTGAAAAAGAATTTGGAAGAACCCTAAGTCCAATGGAATATGAAATTATAGGCGCTTGGCTTGATAATAATTATGAAGAACAAACCATTGAACTTGCCTTAAAAGAAGCTATATATAATGGCGTAACTAACCTAAGATATATTGATAAAATATTATCTGAGTGGAAAAAGAAAGGCATCAAAACAGAAAATGATATTAAGACAGAAAGAGAAAAAAGAAATAAACAAAAACCAAAGAAAGAAGTGTTTGAATATGACTGGCTCAATGATAACGATTGAAAATTACTTAGATGAACTATTCCCAAACCCAAGGTGTGAACTAAATTACACTAAAGACTATGAATTACTTTTAGCCACCATGTTAAGTGCCCAAACAACCGATAAAAGAGTTAATGAAGTAACAAAAATTCTCTTTAAAAAATATCCCACAGTAAAAGATTTATCAAAAGCTAATATCAATGATATTCAAAATATCATAAGACCAATTGGAACCTACCGTAGAAAATCAGAAAACTTAATAGAAATAGCCAAAAAACTAGATAAAGACTATAATGGTAAACTTCCAAATGATAGAAAATATTTAGAATCACTTCCAGGCGTAGGTAGAAAAACTGCAAATGTAGTTTTAAGCAATATTTTTAACGTTCCATGTATAGCTGTTGATACCCATGTTTCAAGAGTTAGTAAAAGACTAAACTTAGCTAAAGAAAAAGATGACCCATTACAAATAGAAGAAAAGCTAACTCAAAAATTTAAAGGAAAAGATCTTTGCAAAAGACATCATCAATTAGTATTATTTGGTAGATATTATTGCCTAGCCAGAAATCCCAAATGTGAAAATTGTAAACTAAAAGAAATTTGTAAATACCAAAAGCACCTAAAATAAGGTGTTTTTAATTGCAAAAAAAAGGAATAGTCTAAACTATCCCTCGCTAACAACAACTGTTCTTGTCAAAGTAGTAACAACTTCACCTTGATATGTAACTGTATAAGTAAAGGTGTAAGTTCCAACTGTTTTACCAACCACAGTTCCATAATTACTAATAGGTGTTTCTGTTGCATCAGTAACAGTTAAATCAATATCTACATCACCATCATCAGTAATATCCTCACCATCAAGCATAACTGTTACAGGTTTAGTAGGTTCATTATATATAGATCCCACAGTAAGTTCATAAGTTGAACGTCCATTCAAAGTAGCCGTTACATCACTAGCTGATACTCCTTCATAATCAACTTTAACCTCAACACCAGAACTTTCTGCTCCTTTAAAGTTAGAATAACTAGCCTTAACAACTAAAGTAGGAGATGATGTATTAGGAAGTTTTACTGTAGCTGATGTACCACTTACTGTTGTAAGCAGTCTAAGACCACTAGCTTCTTTACTATATACATTATAAACCACACTACCTAATCTACCACTATTAAATGACATGATATAAGATAAATAAGTACTTTGATCTTTAGATAAAGCAAACGCTTTTTCTACAAGTGGACTCCAATAATTTCTATTTAAAGCATCAGGAGTACCAATAGCTTTCCAGCTCAAAGTTGCTTTGTTACCATTTACACTAGCTTTTAAATCAGTAACATTTGATAAATCATTAAATCTTGCAGAAACTTCAGTTGGTTTACTATTTTCCTTAAATAACTCAGTTGTTTTCATATCACTAGGAGTATTTTCACTTGGAAGCATTGAATAACCAGTATTTCTCTCAACAGTAACTTCTACAACTCCATCAGGTTTTTCAAACTTTGTATCTTTATTAAAGAAATTTTTAGCCACAGTTTGAAATAACCTAGAATTTTGACTAGACCCAAATCTGTTATAACCGTCATTTCTATTTTCATAACCATACCATACAGCAATAGAATAATCCGCATTATATCCAGCAACCCATAAATCATTAACCGCATTACTTGGTAAATGAGCTGCTTCCATTGTTTTCTCATCAAAGTTAGTCGTACCTGTTTTTGCTGCAAACTGTGATCCATTAATATTGTTATATCTTCCTAAAGCATTTTGACCGGTATCAACAAGCATATCAGTAACCATATAAGCCGTCTCAGGACTCATTGCTTTAGTCTGTTCATAATCATTCTCGTAAGTCTCGCCACTTTCGTCAAACACAACTTTAGTAAATGTATGAGGCTCATTGTAAACACCATTGTTACCAAAGGCCGCATAAGCAGCTGCTACAGTCATAGGTGATTCACCAGTTTTATCGTTTGGATTACCATATCCACCAATAGAGTGTGCTTCATGAAGCATACCATTACTTGCAACCTCTGGTGATAATCCCAAATTAGTAACAAACTCTTTAATATCAGAATTTTTAACACTCTTAAACGTTTTCAAAGCCGGAATATTACGTGACTCAACCAAAGCCTGTCTAATCGTAATAATACCTTTATATCTTCCATCCCAGTTATTAATCTCAGTTCCATCGCTGTAAGTAGTTTTATCATCAATAATAGGGTGGTCAGTGTTCCAATTTAAATATTCAATCGCAGGTCCATAATCAAATAATGGTTTAGCCGTTGAACCAATTTGTCTATATATACCAGTCGCATTACTAAGTGATCTTGCATCAGTCTTATTACGTCCACCACCTATAGCCACAATCGCTCCGGTCTTAGTCTCCATCGCAATCACACCTGCTTGAACTTTATCATTTTCCCATTTGTAATTAGAACCATCCATAATAGCTGCAATTTCATCTTGTTTTTTCCTATCCATTGTCGTATAAACTTTCATTGAATAAGAATAAGGATCATAACCAGTTTTATTACTTACTTCTTCCGCAACTCTATCAATAAATGATTGATATTTATTATTACTAGTATTCGCACTTCTTCCTTTAATAACAATCTTATCAACAGTCATTTTTTTCGCAATATTATATTCTTCATCAGTAATATAACCGTGTCTCTTCATTAAACTTAAAACAACTAATCTTCTAGATTCTGTTTTATCGGGATTAATATTTGGATCATAAGAAACTGGTGATTGGAAAAGTCCTGCAATCATAGCCGCTTCAGATACATTCAAATCTTTTGCTTCCTTATTAAAATATGTTTCAGCTGCTTGTTCAACACCATAAGAACCACTACCTAAATAATAAGAATTCGCATAAAACTCTAAAATCTCTTCCTTAGAATAATTAGGTTCTATTTGGAACATTGATATATATATATCTGTAAACTTACGTTTAATACCCGCAAAGCCAGTTGCTACATCAGAAGTATATTGATTTTTAGAAACCTGCATTGTAAGCGTAGATGCTCCACCTGCATTTTGACCTAATAACTGTCCAAAAGAAGCTTTCATAAAACGAGGTAAATCAAAACCATTATGTTCAAAGAAACGAGAATCCTCAGTTGCTACAATCGCATTAACAAGCTCTTCACTCATATCCTCATAATCTATCTTTTGCCTCATCTGTGTACCAAGTTTCGCATACACATTACCCTCACTATCAAGTAAAGTACTAGCCTCCTTAGAATATAACTTATCAGGATCAAACTTACCTGCTGTCACTGCAATAAATATAAAGAAAGCAATTCCTAAAATAATACAAATCAAGAAGAAAATCAAAAACCCAAGTAAAATCTTTTTACTTAATTTAGTTTTTGTTTTTCCATTTTTCTTCTTTCTTCCTTTTTTAGCCATATTCTCACTTCTTTCCTCTAGAGCTAAACTTATCTTTTCAGCTTCCTCATCTAAAACTTCTTCCTTATTTTTCTTTTTCACTTTTTTTCTATTATTAAGTTTTTTCTTCCAATTAATAAAAGGAATAACCCAAAAAATATTAATAATCAGAAAAACAATCAAAGCTACCCAAATATTAACAGCAATAATCCCTAAAATAAAAATAATTATAGCTAAAATAAGAATAAGTAAATTAAATTTATCCTTTTTAAAAAAAACCACCAAATCTTTCATACATTACCTCCATTAAAATATAATTTATCCAAAACTTCTAAATAATCAACCCTAGGGTTATATTTATCTTTAATTATATATCCCATTTTCTCAAAATATGATAGGGGAATAGATTTTCTATCATAATTATCTAAAAACTTCATTAAATCCTCAATAGTTAATAAAAAAGTTTTATTAAGAACTGTAAATCTTACAATTAAAAATCCAATTCCACCATGTTTATATATTTGATTCAAGTGTTTAATTTGGTGTGGATGAATATTATTTAAAGGAAAAGCCGTCTTAAGTTTAGTTTCTTTTGCATCAAAATCAATATATTTTCCTTTATATATACCATTATAATCAGTTGTTGATGGGGTTCTAAAATATCCCTCTTTAATAACTGCCTCACGCCTCGAAGGATAATTAACCTTTGAAATAGTAATAGGCGTTGGTTTTTTATATATAACCGCTTTATCATTAATAAGATAATAATCATTACTAGCTTTTATATCCGCCTCTAATGTCATACCTCTGTTAGCGTAAGTATTTATATTTCTAAAATTTGCCCCCATAATTTTTGTCATATTAACACCACCTCAATTATACTATATTTGTAAAAAAATGCAAACTCAAATAAAAAGTTCTAAATATATCTACAATTGTCGAATGTATAGAAAAATAAAATGTAAAGTGTTACCATAAAGCCGGTGAATACTATGGATATAAATGAAATAAATAAAATATTTGATGAACTAAAAGAAGATATAAAATATTTAAAATTAAAAGCATCAATAATAAAAAAACCTTACAAAAAGTAAAGTTATATTTTAATTTTTTCTTTGGAATTTTGTTTTAATTTAAAATAATTAATAAGTGATAATATTATTCTAACTTCCTCCTCATTTAACCCTTCAATACTTATAGCTTTACTACTTTTGAAATTAAGTAAATAATCAGTTGATACTTCAAATAAATTAGCTAGCTCCACAATGTATTGTGTAGAAGGGACAGAAATACCTTGTTCCCATGCATTCACACTAGACCTTGTTATACCAAGCTTATCAGCTAAAGCTTTTTTGTGATAACCCCTTGTTTTTTCTAAGTAATTTTATTCTATTTGCAATCATCTAATCACCAATAAAATAGTATCATTTACAAAAAGATATTACATTATCATGATGATATTTTAAATTGACAAAGATAAAGAAAAATGCGATCTTTATATTAGAATACGGGAGGAATAACAAGATGCAAAAAATAAAAAATTTTTTTAAAAAATATATGATAGGCCTAACACTTAGTTTTTTAGTGTGTATAGTATCAGTATCAGCCATAACATATTTCGATAGTAAAAATGTAACTTATAATAATGAAACAACAGGAATGGCATCAACAGATGTTCAAGATGCGGTAAATGAACTATATAGTGTATGCTTTCCGCCTAAAACAGGGGGAGATGCAATTTTAGATAATGTTAC
The DNA here is from genome assembly GCA_944329385.1 of uncultured Bacilli bacterium. GTDB lineage: Bacteria > Bacillota_I > Bacilli_A > RF39 > UBA660 > Coprosoma. The sequence goes on from CALVIE010000049.1 coordinate 9,327, forward strand.
TATAGTAGATAGCGGTGATGGACTATATAAAGATACCTATGAAGAAGGAAGATATTTTTATAAAGGGAAAAATGTAAATAATTACATAACATTTAATAATGAAACCTGGAGAAT
>CALVIE010000050.1 GCA_944329385.1 uncultured Bacilli bacterium
TTTACTCCTCAAAATACATATTTATTCTTTTCTCTAGTTTAGCAAAAAAAGAGCCTTGATAACAAGACTCTTTTTTACTTCTAACGTATAAAATTAGTCATAGTACGTGGTTTTGTTTCTGGTGGATCAATTTTGCCTTTACTTGCTTCTATTACTTTCATTATCCAAGCCATATTGCGAGCTAATTTTTGTACAACTTCAATGCCTTCAATATCTTGATTTATTTCTCCTACATCTAATCCATGAAGATTATTCCAATAATCTGCTGTTGGCATTATCATTTCCATGGTATTAAGATACGCATTTAATTGCTGAAATGTTTCTAATGCTCCAGAACGACGAGCAGTTACTATAGATGCTCCTACTTTATGATGAAGTTTATGACCAGCAGCTAAAAAAGCTCGATCTAAAAAGCATTTCATTGTACCTGATATACCACCATAATAAACTGGAGATGCTAAGATTATACCATCAGCTTCTACCATTTTATCAATCCATTCATTAACATCATCTTTTTGCACACAATAACTACTGCCAGTCTGTAAACAATGATAACAAGCTAAACATCCTCTTATCATTTTATTACCAACTTGTACAATTTCAAAATCTATACCATTGTTATTAAATACTTCTCCCATAAAATTTAACGCTTGTTCACAATTACCGCCTTTTCTAGGGCTACCATTAAATGCTACTACTTTCATTTTTATTACACTCCAATAAATTATACTAAAAAAGTCCCATAAAATTATGGGACTTTTATTCATTTTAATATTTCAATTAATATTGTCTAGCTTTTGCAAGTTCTACTTTAAGTGCTTCATATGCCTTACGAACAGTTTCACTCTTAGAAACTTGAGGCTGACCTACACGCCACCAATGACCATAACCATGAAGCATTGTTTTTGGTAATACTTTGATATCTATTAATGTAGATACTGTTTGTTTTTCAGCATCTTCTAAAGCTGCTTTTAATTCTTCTACAGTTGTTGCTTTATAAGTTTTGCAACCATAAGAAGCTGCATTCATCGCAAAATCTACTGGTACAAAGCCACCATCTAATTTACCAGTTTTTTCATTTCTGAAACGGAATTCTGTACCAAAGCTACCCATACCATGTTCAATTTCAAGATTATTAATACAACCAAATGTCATATTATCAAATAACATAACATTAATCTTTTTATGTTCTTGAATAGACGTAGGAAGTTCAGAATGAAGCATCATGTATGCACCATCGCCAACCATAGTATATACTTCTTTATCAGGTTCAGCCATTTTTACACCTAAAGAAGCATTTACTTCATAACCCATACAAGAGAAACCATATTCAACATGGTAAGTATTAGGGTTATATACACGCCAACCTCTTTGTAAATCTCCTGGTAAAGAACCAGATGCACCTACTACAACGCCACCATTTTTAGCAACAAATTGATTAATAATACCAAATGCACGGCTTTGAGTTAGATAGGAACCTGTAATATTGTGGAATTCTTCATATACTTTATCTGTATCTAAAGCATCATCAATTTCTGGAACAAAATCTTTACCTGTATATTCTAAGTTGTATAAACGATCTGTTTCTGCTACATATTTTGCTTTAGCAGCAGCAATTTCTGTAGTATAGGAAGATTTCCAGCCAGTTTTTTCAAGTTCAGCATCAATAGCTTCAAGTGCTACTTTAGCATCAGCTACAACCTGTACACCATCTAATTTATATGCATGGAATTCAGAAACATTGATATTTAAGAAAGAAACTTCTGGATTTTGGAAAATCCATTTAGAAGATGTTGTAAAGTCTGTATATCTAGTACCAACACCAATTACAAGGTCAGCTTCTTTAGCAATTTCATTAGCAGCTATACAACCTGTTTCACCAAGACCATTTAAATTCATTGGATCATCCCAAACGATAACCCCTTTACCTGCTTGTGTTTCGCCAAATGGAATATTATATTTATGAGCAAATTCTCTAAATGTATCCCAAGCTTCAGAATATTTTACACCACCACCACAAATGAGCATTGGTTTTTTCTTAGCAGTGATTAATTTAATTGCATCTTCAACCATAGCTTTTGTTGCAGGACGGCGGTCAATGCGATGAACACGTTTCTGGAAGAAGTATTCTGGATAATCATATGCTTCACCTTCAACATCTTGAGGAAGTGCAATTGTTACTGCACCAGTATCAGCTGGATCAGTCAATACACGCATTGCATTGATACATGCACTCATCAACTGTTCAGGACGAGTAACTCTATCCCAATATTTAGATACAGCACGAAAAGCATCATTTGTACTAATAGATAAATCATGTGGTTGTTCCATTTGTTGAAGAACTGGATCTGGCTGACGAGTTGCATATACATCACCAGGTAAAAATAATACTGGTATGCAGTTAGCAGTTGCAGTTGCTGCTGCTGTTACCATATTTGCTGCACCAGGTCCTACAGAAGAAGTACATGCATAAATTTGTTTTCTTCTTTTTTGTTTTGCATAACCCATTGCTGCATGAGCCATACCTTGTTCATTACGACCTTGATGTACAATTAAATCACCTGGATCATTTTCTAAAGCTTCACCAAGACCAACAACATTACCATGACCAAAAATAGTGAAGATCCCTTTAAACATTTTATTTTGTTTACCATCAAATTCGATGTATTGATTATTTAAAAATTTTACTAAAGCTTGTGCTACTGTAAGACGAACTGTATTTGCCATTATTATCTAATCCTTTCTTTTCCGATTGCAATATCTATTTTGCTTCTACGGGCAATATTTATCTTTATGTACATAAAATTTCGTTTTCTACCTTGCCTTTACAATTAATACTATAGCATATAATAAAAGAACACTATAGATATAATATTAACTAAAAAATAGGTTTATATTATCTTTTTAATAATATTTTATATTTTTAAACATTTTTAAAAACAAAAAAGCTATAATCTTGATAATTCAAAATTATAGCTTTTCCATTTTTCTATTTTTAATTTATTTTATTTCTTTAGAGGATCCCAAATTTTTGCTTCTGCTCCATCTTCTTCAAGCCAAGCATGTTCTTCACATACAATACGAGTTTTGGCCCAAGGATCATCTGGAAGATGTCTTATCATCCAGCTATACCACATAGCATAACCTGGAGCTGTTACCTGTGGATGTATATCACCACCAGGAATTGCTACATATGCATTAGTTTCTGTACGGAAGGTATCTTCACCAATAAAAGCTGCACCAAAACCTTGTGGACGGTCGAATTTATATACATATACTTCTGGCTGTGGATGAAAATGTGGTATATAACTAGACCAACGACCTGGGCTATTGATAACTTCACCATTTACCATATTAGAATATGGTGCATTTTCATAATCAAAAATTGTACGAACAGTTCTTGTTGCTGTACCGCTCCATACACCTCCACCGAAGACATCAGCTTGTACATCTTCTGGATGATAGAATTTAGGAGCAAATTTTGTATCGTTTTCTGTTTTTTGGATTAAAACCTCAGAATCTACTACAGCTTCTATAGTAACTTCTGTAGCTAATGGTACATGCAAACAAGTAGGATTTTCATCAAATAAAGAAGTACGTTTCATTACTTCTGTATTATTTTCCCAAGATATTTTTACTTCACCAGTTAAAATTACATAGGCAACTTCTTTTGCTTGTTCGTTAAAAGTAAGTTTTTCACCAGCACTCATAACTTGAATACCAATGTCCATCATCATATTGCTTTCACAAATAGTCGCACTATTATAACCATGTTTTAATTGTGCACCCATTTTACCAAATTTTGCTTCAGCCATTATAACACTACCTTCCATTCAACAGGAGTAATAACTTGTTCAGCTGCATGTTCTTGAATAAAAGCATCAATAGCTGGTGCATCTTGCATTGCTTCAGAACAACTATGACTAGCAACAACCATAGCTGCATGTGCTGTACCATGACGAAGAGAATCTGCTAAGCTCCAACCTTCTAAAAGACCATAGATAAATGCAGAAGCATAAGCATCTCCACCACCAAAGGATTTTAAAAGTTTAATTTTATAAGAATCAACTTTAAAAGCTTCTTTATCTGCGCCATAAGCTACAGAACCTTTTTTACCATGTTTAATAATAACAATTTGATTACCATAATTTAAATATTTTTCTGCTATTTCATAATCTGCTACATCATTTTCTTCTGGTAAATATTCAGTTAAATTAAATTCTTCACGAGAGCCAATAATAACATCGCTCATGCGTCCAACTAAAGAATAGTAAACAGCAATATCTGCTTTACTTCTCCAGTTGTATTCACGATAGTCAATATCAAAAATAACTTTTGTACCATGCTTTTTAGCATAATTAATTGCCATAAGACAAGCTTCACGAGATGGGCTTGCTGCAAGAGCTGTACCAGATACTAATAAGATTTTGCTTTGTGCAATATATTCTTCAGACACATCTTCTGGAGTAATTACAAAATCAGCAGCCATATTTCTATACATCAAAATACTGCTTTCTGTTGGACTTTTAATTTCAGTGAAAGTAAGACCAAGTTTTTCACCATTTTTAGCATACGATCTGAGTTGTATCAATACCTCTATCATTGAAGAAATTGATAATGAAATCACCAAATTGATCATCAGATACAGCACCAATAAATCCTACTTTTTTACCAAGTTTATTAACACCTACAGCAATATTTGCAGGGCTACCTCCTACATACATAGTGAAAGTTCTTACTTTATCTAAAGTACGATGTATTTCATTTGGGTTAAAATCAATAGCAGCTCTACCAATTAAAACTATATCCATTGGTTTATTTTGATCAAATTCTATTAAAGCCATGTTGTTCTCTCCTTAATCTATATATTTGCCGAATTATAATTTATTTTTCAAGCCAAATATTTCCATATGTCTCATAATATTTTCACAAGTAGCATTTACAGCAGCATCACTAAATGTAAAATAATTTGCATCTGGAACTTCTTTTGCCACTTCTTTAAAACGTTTAGCTACACTATCATAAGAAGCAGTCGCTATATTTATCTTTTTGATACCACCTGCAATACAGTTTTTAAAATCTTGTTCTGTAAGACCTGTACCACCATGTAATACAAGTGGACAACTAACTTCAGCTGCAATTTCTTTTAATCTATCAATACGCAATTTTGGTGTTTCTTTATAATTACCATGAGCAGTACCAATAGCTACAGCTAAAGCATCTACTTTTGTTTCTTCTGCAAAGCATTTTGCTTCTTCTACACTAGTAAGTGCAATATCTACTGCTTTATAATCGCCTTCTGCTCCACCTACACGTCCAATTTCTGCTTCTACATCAGCACCATAGGATTTTGCCAAAGCAATTACTTCTTTTGTGCGTGCGATATTTTCTTCAAGAGGATATTTAGAACCATCAAACATTACAGATGTAAAGCCCAATTCAAGAGCTAATTTTATTGTTTCCATAGTTCCACCATGATCTAAATGTACGGCGATTGGCACAGTTGTATTTTTTGCTGCTGCCATCATGATTGGCCCTAAAATTTCTAATGGAGAATATCTAAGTCTTCCTTCTGCAATCTGAATGATAATAGGAGCTTGCATTTTTTCTGCTGCTTTTATTGCTCCCATTGCCATTTCCATATTTGAAACATTAAATGAACCAATTGCATAACTATTATCTTTTACAGAGCTCAAAAGCTCACTTAATTTAGCTAATGCCATAGTTTTTACTCCTTAATTATATATCAATTAAAACAATTTTTTGTAGATTTCAATGATTTCTTCTTTAGTTGGTTGTCTCATTGTATTTGCAGGGCTACCACTATCTAATGCATCTGTAGCCATTTTGTCTAATTGAGCTAAGAAATCATCTTTTGTAAATCCATTTTTATTTAAAATTTCTTCAACAGAAGGAATATTTAATTCTTTACAGAAACGTGTCACTTCAGCTACAAAAGCTTTAGCTGCTGTCATATCATCAGTTTCATCTGTTGCTACTTCCATAATACGTGCAATTTCAGCAAATCTTGCTGTATTTTCTTGAATAGCAAATTCCATACAAGCTGGTAATAATACTGCATTGGATACACCATGAGCAATATGGAATAATGCTCCAATTGGACGACTCATTCCATGAACAATTGTTACAGAAGAGTTATTAAATGCTATGCCAGCTTCAGTTGCACCAAGTGCCATCTGCATTCTAGCTTGTTCATTTTTACCATCAGCAAAACAAATAGGTAAATTTTTATGAATTTTTTTGATAGCAGATAATGCAAATGTATCAGAAAGTGGTTGTGCTTTTCTAGATGTATAAGCTTCTACTGCATGACAAAGAGCATCAACACCTGTTGCAGCTGTAACAGATGGAGGAGCTGTCATTGTAAATGCTGGATCAACTACTGCTAATGCTGGTAATACAGATGGACCTGCTAAAAGCATTTTTACATTATTTTCTGTATCAGCAATAATTGTAAATTGAGTAGCTTCTGAACCTGTACCTGCTGTAGTTGGAATAGCTACTAAATATGGTACGTTAACAGTTATTGATTTATGCATAAAATCACTGATTTTTTTAGCATCACTAGCTACCATTACACCAATAGCCTTAGCACTATCCATTGGGCTACCGCCGCCTAAACCAATCAAGAAATCGCATTCATTTTCTTGATAAAGTTTTACACCTTCAGCTACCATTTTATCTGTTGGTTCTCCACTAATACCATCATATACTACATATTCAATATTACATGCATCAAGAGCATTGGTAACTTTTGCAACATTACCAAATTGTACCATAAATTTATCAGTAACAATTAATGCTTTATTTCCTTTTCCTTTAATATTAGCACCTAATTCATTGATTGCACCTACACCAGATAAGATTTTTGATGGAACTAAAAACACGCCCATGTCTATTCAACTCCTTAATTATTAAAATCCAGCCATATAATCCGGATACAAAATATTAATTTTATGATTATTTTATGATTATCTTTTGATTATAAGTTAATACATTTTTGTAATTTTGTCAATAGATTCAATATATATTTTTTATATATTTGAGTAACTTATAGAATATATAACTCTTATAAAATCGATAAAATCTTTGTTTTATAAATATCTTGAAAAAAACAAATAATAATAATATAATTATAAAAAATGATTAAATTAACCAAAATTTACCCATTTGAAACCATATTTTTTGATAATATTATAATTAGGCGGTGTATAAGATGAAAGCAACTCGTTTAAATGATATTGAAAACCTCTTAGAGGAACAAAATACTTTATCTATTAACCACTTATGTGAAATCTTTAATGTATCTAAAAATACAATTCGTAGAGATATTGCTGAATTAGAAAAGCGTGGTACCATCAAAAAAGTCTATGGTGGCATTATGCGAAATCAAACTAATATTCCAGAACCATTTGCTGCTCGCGAAATAAAAAATAAGACGAAAAAGAAACAGCTAGCTAAATTAGCTGCAAATCTTGTAGACGATAATGACATTATTTACATTGATTCTGGAACTACTACAATGCATATGATTCCATATTTAGCAGAAAAGAAAAATCTTACCATTTTAACAGCTAACGTTTATGTAATTAATGAAGCTTTTCATTATCCACAGATGAATATAATTGCTACTGGTGGCACTCTTTATCGCCCATCTAATGCCTTTGTTGGAGCAAGTGTTCTCCAATTTTTAGAAGGATTTAATATCTCAAAATGCTTTTTGGCTGCTACAGGTATTTCTATTGAAAATGGTGCTACAAATGCATCTCCAATGGAAGGAGATATAAAAAAATATCTTACAAGTAACAGTAAAACTAAAATTTTATTAGTAGATTCTACAAAAATAGACCAAGTTTCCTTAGTTACTTTTGCTAAATTAAAAGATATGGACTATATCATCTCCGATAATAAATTCTCCTCAAAATACAACGATTATTTCAAACATAATAATGTTCATTTAGTAACACCTTAAAAATAAAGCCCCCAGTTTTGATATACACCCTTCTTACTGGTTTTGTTCATTAAAGATAGTACATATCAAAACTGGGAGCTTTGTCTTTCTTACCTAAAAATAAAAACTCTTTGTTAAATATTAAAATTAATATTTAACAAAGAGTTTTTTATCAATATACATACTTTTCTAATGATGGGTTTAATTCTTCAGGACTTGTTGTCTCAGTTGTATTCATATCTGTTGTTACATCAGAAACAACTTCTACATTCTCTTCACTACTATTATTATCTTTATACTCATCATTATTTATATTATTGTCTACATCACTAGATACTTCTACTTTTGTATTTTCAGCTACATCTACATTTTTTACTTTTGTTTGTTGTGCTGTATCTGCTACATCTGTTGTTTTATTATTTAAGCTTTTAGCTCTGTTAACAATTGCAGCATCTAAAGCTGCTAAATTTTTATTTGTTTCTCTACTGTGTTTTATTCTTTGTTCTGTAATTTTATTTAATTTAATTACATTTTGTTTATTCACTACAGTTTTATCTTGCAACTCGCTAGGGTCATAGAAACTAAAGCCAAATTCAAGCCAAACTGGTGCATCGTCCCAACGATAATCATCATTGTAAAATACTGCAATCAAAGTTTTTTGCCCACGTGTAGCTGAAGCTACTAAGCAATCTCCTGCTGCATTTGTAAAACCTGTCTTTATACCATTAGCACCCTTAAAACCACTTTTTAAAAAGCGATTTGTAGTAGTTACATATTCAGTATGACCATCCATGTATTTCATATTATATGCTTTTTTACTTACTATTTCTCTAAATTCAGGCTTTTTCATAGCATAGCTTGCAATAATTGCCATATCATGAGCAGTAGAATAATGACCTTGAGCTGTAAGTCCATGAGGATTTAGAAAATGCGTATTTACTGCCCCTAGTTCTTTTGCTTTGTCATTCATCATTTTAGCAAATGCTGGTACACTTCCCGCTACTGTTTGCGCTACAGCTACGGCTGCATCATTACCAGATACTATCATCATACCAGTCAAAGCTTCTCTTAAAGTTATTTTATCGCCTAATCTTAAACCCAAAGAAGAAGGCTCTGTATTCACTGCTTCTGGTGTTATCACTAATGGCTCGTCTAATTTGCCACTTTCTAAAGCTAAAATCGCTGTCATTATTTTTGTGGTGCTAGCAGGATGCATTATTTTATCTTCATCTTTACCGTATAATACACCATTATCATCAGCATCTATCAAACAAGCTGACACTGCACTTGTATCAGGGTTAGGCAAGGTCTTTGCCAAAGCTATATTGCAAATCAATAAACATAAGCTAAAAATTATAGCTATCTTTTTTAAACACATAAAAAT
>CALVIE010000051.1 GCA_944329385.1 uncultured Bacilli bacterium
ATAAACAAATAAAATTAATTTTTTTAGTATTTTTGATTAAGTATAAATATAATTTTTTCATGAATATTAAACCTCCATGTTTGTATAATGAATAAATTTCATTTTTATACATCCTATGTTGATATTAAAATAAGTGCTGTATACTTAAATACATTTAAAAATTTAAATACATTCAATGTTAATATTATATGTTTAATAAAAGGATAAATATATTTATATTATAGTTCTTTTGAAAATAAAAAGCAATATATTATCATTTTAAATGTATTTAAGAAAAAATTAAAATATATTGAATAATATAGGTAGAAATGTTAGAATTTAGACATAGATAGTATTAGTTGTAAAATTATGTCTTTTAAGACATAAAATTTTTAATAATAAATGTAAGCGCTTATAAAAAAGGAGAAAAATATGGATATATATGAATTAAAAGTAAAAGTTTATTTATTAAAAGATATTAAAGTTGATGAAACACAGAGTTATTTAGCTTATTTTATCGATAGCATATTAGTAAAAAATAAGAATTATGCTAAAATACATGAACAAAATATATACAAATATTATACATTTGATAGTTTATATCCACTTGCTAAAAATAAGATTTATAAAGCAGATAATATTTATACTTTTAGAATCAGAACAATTGATTATAAATTGGCTGAATATTTTAGTGATAATTTAATTTGTAATAGGACTAATGAATTACAGGGATTAACTACTGAAATAAAGATTTTAAAGCAACATTTAATCAAAAAAATATATACACTAACTCCAGTGATAATAAAAACAGAAAATGGTTATTGGAAAAATAATTTATGTTTAAATGATTTTGAAGAACGTTTAAAAATTAATTTAATAAAAAAATATAACATTTTATTTAATTGCAAATTAGATGAAGATTTTCAATTTTATTATTATTTAAATTTTAAAAACAAAGTACCTGTTTCTCGTAAATATAAAAATATTACTTTATTAGGCGATATGCTGGAACTTGAAATTGCAGAAAATGAAACAGCTCAAAAGCTAGCGTGGTTAGCAGTAGGAAGTGGACTTGGAGAAGTTAATTCTCGTGGTTTTGGTATGGTTAATTATCAATTTTATTAAAGGGGAGGAAATATATGCTAGATGAATGTTTGAAGTATTTTGAAGAAGAATTAAACGAGCATAAAAACATGGTAATAGATACGATTGTTCCTGCCGATGGTGATTATGTTTTAGTTCATCAAGATGGAACATATAATACTTATAAAATTAAGTATTCTAAAAAGGAACGTATATTTAAAGAAAAACCAGCAAGTGATATTTTAAAAAAGATTCGTTTTTATGATTATTACAGTCAATTAATAAGTATGAATAAACCACAGGATCCAAGTAAAACAATTCATTCGAATAATTATCTATCTTTGTTTGTTAAAAAGGAAAGTTTTAAAAATGGTAAAATGAATAATGAAGCAATTGAACGTTATTTTAAGGTATTAAAAACGCCTCAAGAAAAGTATAAAGATAAGGATTTAAAAATGTATAATTTTATTAGTTTAGAATTAGATGAATTGAATCAGGAAGATTTAAAGAAAAACGAAGAATGGTTAAAAAATCATATATATAATCTTGAGGGTGTTAATTATGATGAAAAAGGATATTTAAAAGTGTTTTTTGAAGCAAGTGATAAAACTTATATTAATGAAGGTAATCGTTATACTTTAACAAAAATATTTAATTGTAATGATCATAATATATATTCAAATAGTACTGTATATGGATTGCCAAACTATAATATGCAATTAAATGCTAAAAAACCGTTTTTAGAAAATAAAACTCGTTTAAAAAAAATACCATATTTAATATCTTTAGAAAAGGCTATTATTGAAAAACAGTTTTTTGATTATTTAATGAATTGTGCCAATGAAGGAAAGACAAATATATATATTGATAATGATGAATTTGCTTTTAAAAGAATTATTTGTTTAAAGAATCAAGAAAAATTAGATGAAGCAAAATTTAATGGAATTTATTTAAAAATTCAAAAAGGAAAAGAATTAGAAATTCATTATATAGATTCTTTAACTAATTATACTACTTTATTAAAACCGGCTTTTGATTTTGTTGATGTAATAGGTGTACAAGGTGATGAATGTTATAAATTGTATAATGAAAGATTTGAAGTTGAAAATTTGATCGATGATATACTATTTTCTAGATATTTAAAAAATAATTATTTTACGCCAATTGAAGATTTAAAAGGGATTGATAGTATTTTTAAAAAAAATATTGTTAAAGCTCGTGATGCGATTTTTCAATGGCGATATTTAGGAAGAATTGAAAATATTAATACAATATTAAAAGATGTTGCTTTTGATATGGTTAAGTATTCTTTACAAAAAGGATATCTCAAAAAGGCGCAAAAACAATTGAATTTGTATTTTAGTTTGAATAAATATTTTAATAATGAGGAGATAAATATGGTAAATGTAAGAGATAGTTTACGTAAAAAAATCAATGCAGAAAAGCAATTAAGGATTGAAAATGATGAAGAATATAGTTTTGCTGTTGGACAAGCTATATCTTATTTACAAGATAGAAGTAAAGCAAAAAATAATATGCAAGATATGATAAATCAGTTTTTATTTATAAAAAATGATAATGTTTTAAAAACTAGATTAAGACAGCTATATCAACGCTATAGCTACGATTTAAAAAAAGGTAGAAATCGTTATAGTATTTTAATTGCAATGATCATGGAATATGATAAGACCAAGAAAATAGATCATGATAAATTAATAGCAGGATATTTAGGAGAAAATTTAGTTTATGAAAAGAGAGGTAACGAAGATGAATAAAAGAGTATATGGTGTAATAGGAATTTCTTCAATTATGGCTAATTGGAATGCCGATTTTTCTGGTTATCCTAAATCATTATCAGATGGGACTGTATTTGGTAGTGATAAAGCTTTGAAATACCCAATGAAAAAAATGTGGCAGAATGAAGGGAAAAAAGTTTTATATATTAAATCAATGAAATTATCAAAACAAAAAGATGGTAGTGTAACTTTAGTTCCTAATTCTTTAAAAGAACGATATGAAAAATTATTTAATGTTAAGGATTTAACTAAATGTAAAGATACCAAAGAAGTTTTAACAAATTTAATGCAGGCGGTTGATGTCAAAAATTTTGGAGCAACATTCGCTGAAGCAAAAAATAATATTTCCATTACTGGAGCAGTACAGTTTGGACAAGGAATAAATAAATACGAAGGTAGTGTACCAGAAGAACAACAAATCTTATCACCTTTTAGAGATGGTTCCAAAGATGATCAAAAAGAATCTGAGGCTAAAAACTCAACCTTAGGTACTAAAATAGTTAGTAATGAAGCACATTATTTTTATCCATTCTCTATTAATCCTAAAGCATATGATGAATTAGTATCTCTGGAAGTTAGTGATGGTTATACAGAAGATGACTACCAAAATTTTAAAAGAACTGTATTAGTTGCAGCAACATCATTTTCTTCTAATTCAAAGGAAGGTTGTGAAAATGAATTTGCATTATTTGTAGAAACTAAAGATGATGTTTATTTACCAAATTTATCGCAATATATTGATTTTAAAAAAGATGAAGGAAAAAATAGAATAATTATTGATTGCGATTTGTTTGTAAACATTGAAGGAATTTTAGATATTGAAATATATTATAATCCCCATACTACTATTTTAGAAAATAATATTTCAAAGGCAAAAATTTATCATATAGTTACTAAAAAAGAGGTGTAGCTATATGAAGGCTTTAAAATTTACTTTAAGTGGCAAAACAGCTTTTTTTAAACGACCTGAAGTAAATACAAACTATTATTTTACTTTTGGAAATATTCATAAAGTAGCTTTATTAGGAATTTTTGGTGCTATTTTAGGATATCAAGGATATAATGCTACTAAAGATAAAGGGTTACCAGAATTTTATCAAAAATTACATGATTTAAAAATATCAATTATTCCAAGAAATAAAAATGGTTATATTTCAAAAAAAATACAATATTTTAATAACTCAGTTGGATATGCATCAAATGAATTAGGCGGTAATTTGATTGTTAAAGAACAGTGGTTAGAAAATCCAATTTGGGATATAGTAGTTTTATTAGATTGTCAAGAGGCTGATATGCTAGCTTTGTCATTATTAAATAATACTTGTATCTATATTCCTTATTTAGGAAAAAATGATCATCCTGCTAATATAAGTAATGTTGAAATTATTGAACTTACAGAAAAAAAGATTAATGAGGATAAAATTGTTTGTTTATTTCCAAAAGATATGTTTGAAGAAGCAGATGATCAAGGAAATTATTATAAATATCAAGAAAGTTTACCTATTGGGTTGAATAAAGAAACCGGGATGTATGATTATGAAATTTTTATTCAAACTAATTTATTATTAGATGGTAAAACAGCATATAGTTTTAATCAAGAAAATATTATATTTTATTAAACCCGCTAACTAGCGGGTTTTATTGAAGGTGATGAAAAATGGATATCGATAAATATAGTGTTTCATTAAAAGAATTGATTGATCACGATGATAAATTTTATGCTCATAGTAATGGAAATCGGGTAGAAACAATTAATGAACACATCGAATTATGTATTAAATATTTAAAAAGGATAGTTAGTATAAAAAATATTGATGGAATTATCACGAAAATAATTCAATCAAATCAAAATTTGCAAGCTGAAAGTTCTAAAGAATTATTTATTGAATTATTTATTAATACGATCGTATTTCATGATATTGGTAAAATTAATCCTAAATTTCAAATCGATAAGATCCACAATAATTATTTAAAAGACATTTCGCCAGAAAAAAATTATCTATCAAAACATTCATTATTATCAGCGTATATTTATATTGCTTACTATAATGAAAAGATACAAAATTTACCAAAAGATGAAAAGTATATAATAATGACATTTATGTATTTAAATGCCTTTGTGATCTCTAGACATCATAGTCAGATAAATGATTTAAAAACTAACTTTATTAATGATATGATTAATGAAAATGAAATAAATCTTAATTTAACACAATGGTTTAATGAAAATTTATTAAAGTTGTTAAAACAACAAAATGAAGTCAGTTTAATAAAAAAAAGACCATGGCAAAAAATAGAATGTTTTTTAACAAAACAATCAATTAATAATCAGATCAATGTTTATTTATATGTAAGATTATTACACTCTTTGTTAATTACTTGTGATTATCTAGCGACAAGCGAATTTAAAAATCGTAAAGAGATAACAATTGAAAATTATCAATTTGATGAAATTATTGAAGCTTATAATAATAATGATTTAATTAAAAAAATAAGAGAAAATAATATAGCTAAAATTGAAGGGATAAATAAACTTAGAACTGAAATATTTTTAGAATCAGAAAGAAATTTGTTGAATAACCTTGATAAAAATATTTTTTATCTTGAAGCACCAACAGGAAGTGGCAAATCTAATACAGCTCTAAATTTAAGTTTGCAATTAGTTAATAGATGTGAAAATTTAAACAAAATAATTTATGTTTATCCATTTAATACTCTAGTAGAACAAAATGTTGAAAATTTAGCTATGAGTTTTAAAGGAACAAATGTAATGGATAAAGTTGCTGTAATTAATTCAGTAACTCCAATTAAAGTTGATGAGGAAATGTCGATATTATATAGTGAAAATGAGAAATATCAACAGGCATTACTAGATCGGCAATTTTTAACCTATCCAATTCTTTTAACTACTCATGTTAGTTTATTTGACACAATGTTTGGTAATAATCGTGAGTCTTCATTTGGTTTTTGTCAGCTTGCAAACTCTGTAATTGTTTTAGATGAAATTCAAAATTATCGAATTAATATTTGGAACGAAATCATTATTTTTTTAAAACAATATGCCAAAATATTGAATTTAAAAATAATTATTATGTCAGCAACACTACCTAATTTAGAAATACTAGCTTTAAATGATGATAAATCAATCCAATTGATTAGTAATAAAGAGAAATATTATAAAGATAAGCTTTTTAAAAATCGAGTTAAATTAGATTATCATTTATTAAATGTTAATGATGTTGAAGAAAAATTATTTAAAGAAATTTGTAAACAAAGTAAAAGCAAAAAAAGAATAATGATAGAATTTATTTGCCGAAAAACTGCTGATAAATTTTATCAAAGATTAAAAAATACAGAAATAGATTCTCAAATATTATTTATTAGTGGTTTAGATAGTGTTATCGAAAGAAAACGAATTATTGAAAAAGTAAAAAAATTATCAAATTTAATTCTTGTTGCGACGCAAGTAGTTGAAGCTGGGATTGATATCGATATGGATATTGGATATAAAGATATATCTAAATTAGATAGTGAAGAACAGTTTATGGGTAGAATTAATCGGTCGAGTAAAAAAGTAGGATATGTTTATTTCTTTAATTTAGATAATGCTATGAAAATATATAATGGCGATGAACGGGTTGATCAAAGATTTACTTTACAAAATGAAAATTGCAAACACTTTTTGGAATCAAAAAATTTTACGGGTTATTATGATAAATTGCTACAAATTGTTAAAGATTCAGCAAATCAAGACAATGATAATAATTTACAAGCTTTTTTTAAAGAACAAGTTGGTATATTGAGTTTTATTAATGTTGCTAAAAAAATGAGTCTAATTCTTGATACAAGAGATCGAATCAGTATTTATTTAGCCACTATTATAAAAGATGTAGATGGTCATATATATGATGGCAAAAAGATTTGGACTAGATATGAAGAATTATTGAAGGATAATGAAATGGATTATTCAAAAAAAATAGTCGAGTTGTCAAAAATAAAAAGTGTAATGAATTATTTTATATATCAAATTGATAGAAATTGTAGATTCGATTATGATAAACAAATTGGTGATCTTTATTATATTGATGATGGTGAAAAATATATGAAATATGGGAAGTTAGATATGACTATTTTTGATACAGAAAACGAATTGTTTATTTAGGAGTGATTTGATGAAAGTTAATGGGACTTTAGTGAATTATTATTTTCATTGTAAACGACAATGTTATTTACATGGGAATCGTTTGAATTTAGAAGATGAAAGTGAAAATGTAAAAATTGGTAAAGCAATCCATGAAGAAAAATGTGATAAAGAAAGAAATCGAGAAATTACTATTGATAATATCAAATTAGATAAATTAACAACAAAGTATTTGACAGAAACAAAAAAATCTGATGCTGATATTGAAGCGGCGAAATGGCAATTGTTGTATTATTTAAAAATTTTAAAATCAAAAGGAATTATTAGAAAAGGTAAATTAGAAATTGTTGAAAAAAATAAGCAAAATAAATCAATTATTATTGTTAATTTAACAGACGAGATAGAGCAGAGGTTGAATATGATAGAAAAAGAAATTATAAAATTAATCGATGGCAATAATGTACCGGAAGTTATTAACGATAAAAAATGTAAACAATGTGCATATTATGCATATTGCTATCTTTAGGAGAAATAATTATGGGAAGTACAAAATATATTACAAGTATAGGTGAATTAAAGCGTAAAGATGATTCGTTGTGTTTTAGAAAAAATCAAAAAAATATTTATTTACCGGTGGAAAATATTAAAGAAATATATTGTTTAAATGAAGTTTCATTAAATACGAAATTATTAGATTTTTTATCTTCTAAAAATATTATTATTCATTTTTTTAATTATTATCAGGGATATAGTGGAACTTTTTATCCTAAGGATAAATATAATAATGGTAAACTTTTAATTAGACAAGTAAATGCATTTAATGATAATCGTGAAATAATTGCAAAAGCAATTGTAAATGGGATTGGTAAAAATATTTATGAAGTATTATATCACTACTATAAGCATGAAAAAAAAGAAGTTAAAGAAACTTTAGATTGGATAAAAAAAGAAATGCCAATTTATTTAACGAATGCTGACAATATCAAAAAGATTTTATCTGTAGAAGGAGAGTTATGGCAACGTTTTTATAGTACTTTTAAATATATTTTACCTGAAGACTTTGTAATGAATAAACGAGTTAAAAGACCTCCAGATAATCCTATAAATGCATTAATTTCTTTTGGTAATACACTACTTTATACAAAGACTATTTCCGCAATTTATCAAACTCATTTGGATCAAAGTATTTCATTTTTACATGAGCCAACAGAACAACGTTTTTCGTTATCATTAGATTTAAGTGAGGTTTTTAAGCCGATTATAGTTTTTAGAACTATTTTTGAATTAGTCAATAATCGTAAGTTAAAAATTGATAAACATTTTGATAAAAAAACAAACTATTGTTTATTGAATGATTCTGGAAGACAAATTTTTATTGAGGCCTTTGAAGCAAGAATAGAATCTAAATTTCAACATAGCAAACTTAAAAGAAAGATATCATATAAAACAGCAATTAAATATGATGGGTATAAATTAATAAAATATTTATATGAAGGAAAAGAGTTTAAACCATTTTCAGTAAAAGAGAAGCAATAATGAAAAAGAATATTAATTATAATTATGTTATAGTTTGTTATGATGTTGGAGAAAAAAGAGTCAATAAAGTTTTTAAAATATGTAAAAAATATTTGTCGCATTATCAACTTTCAATATTTAGAGGGCCAATTACACCTTCAAAGCTAATATTATTAAAAAAAGAATTAAAAAAAGTGATTGATTTAGAAGAGGATTTTATTAGTATTATTAAATTGCAAAGCGAAAATGTTTTTGAAGAAGAATTATTGGGAATGGTTAAGGAAGAAAATGCAGATAATTTAATAATATAATTTTACCAGCTGAATCAATGCTTAGTTTCTTTAAATCTCTTATGTTTCTAAGAAAATAAGAGAGTATTGAATGAAAAATAACGAAATAAATATTTGCTGGTAAAATTTATGAAAATTGTTGATTTATCTATTGTTTAGTCTATAATATTTAAGTGAAAGTGGCTTATTTACTATGGTTTAATATCAACATAAGATGTATTTAAAT
>CALVIE010000052.1 GCA_944329385.1 uncultured Bacilli bacterium
GAGTGGTTTTTATTCACTCAATTTATAAGGTTTTAACTTTGACATAATTATAAACTTTTATGTTGACATTTACACCACCTTTAGTATTTTTTTCTTTACATTATGTTTACAATTTGCTTTGCCTTGAAATTTGGGCCTGTCCCCGTAAGACTTCGCCTTACAGGGGACGCTTCGCTATTCTATCCGAGTTGAAATGCATTTCCTTGACTGCCATCTCCACCTGTAATTTGTACATTTGTGTTTAGATATAAGACTGGGCGGACGGCGCGGGAGTAGGCCACGTCGATGCCCCCATAGACATAGCCAGAACTGCTCAATACAGCCGCATTGGAACTACCACTGGCATAAGGAGCCTGTAACCATTCATATACTCCTATTGATAAGTAATCACTGTTTTTACAACTAACATTATAATTAGAAAGTTCTGTTGATAAGCAACTACTTCCTGCCGCATATCCATAATCACTTGGATACATTAATCCTATATACTGTGTTGTACTTGTTGGATTTCCACTATATACTTGACTGCTGTCTCGCTCTGCATTATAGTAACCACTTGCTGTTAATGTTCGCAAGTTACTACTAGTTGCCCCTCCCAAATAATACGTTTCCTCTGATATCATCTTTTTATATGCTCCATCTATACTATTATAGTATTCGCCATTCAAATAACTTTTTAATGATGCATTATTCCAAT
Organism: uncultured Bacilli bacterium; assembly: GCA_944329385.1. GTDB lineage: Bacteria > Bacillota_I > Bacilli_A > RF39 > UBA660 > Coprosoma. The sequence goes on from CALVIE010000052.1 coordinate 698, forward strand.
TGTTGCTTCTGCTTGATGCCCAAGCATATTCTCCTATACTTTCATTTCTTATTATTTTTATTTTTCCATCTATTACCCCTAGTATTCGCCATAGCTCGTTATTGAAACTTACATAGTTATTCGGTGTCTTTCCATAATATCTGATATCTCCGTGCTCATCTTCATATAATTCATCTGGATTACTTGGTAACAAATCAGTTATTGTATCTGACCCTTTTGGCGGAAAGCATACATTATATAGTTCATTTACGGCATCTTGGACATTTGTTGAACTCATTCCTGTTGTTTCATTACTATATGTTACATTTTTACTATCAAAATATGTTATGGCTGATACTGATACTATACATATTAAAAAACTTAAAGATAATCCTATCATATATTGTTTTACAAATTCTTTTACTTTCATTTTTTCCCACTCCTATTATTTGAATTATAATAAAGTCTAACTGTCAAATATTGTCGTTTATTATTCAATTTTATTATATATTATTTTTTATATTTATGCAATGCAGATGTAATGCTTTTATATTATATTTATATTGCTTTACACAAAAAAATAAGTGAAATTAATCACTTATCTATCAATAAACCAGTTTCCAGAAATATCACAGCTACTACTAGAAGGTGTTGGATTTGGTTTATCCATTTTAATCAAAACCGGCACATGAAAAGCATTTCCAAACCCAATACAAGTTCCAGGCTGTAAAGTCCTAAGTCTTTTAATAATTTCATCCGTAACATTTGGAACCATATCTCTAATATACTTAATATCCCTAGGATGAAGCATCTTAAATATTAAGAAGTTACTACACTGTGAAATAGATGTTTCCGACAAATCAGAAGGTCTTTGTGAAATAAGTCCAAGTAAAACACCATATTTACGTCCTTCTTTAGTAATTCTATCAAAAATATTATAACCAATTACATCTACATCACTATCGTTTTGAACATATCTATGAGCTTCTTCTAAAACAATATGAAATGGCAAAGTAGCTCTTCTTTCTAAATTCTTCGCATAATCAAAAAGTAACCTTGAATATATTTTCGTAATTGTTTTCGCAAACCTATCATCAACATAATTAATATTAAAATTAATTATTTGTGCCTTTCTTCCATTAGAAGTCATAAGTAACTCTTTAATATACTCATCCTTACTAACATATCTATCACATTCAAAATATCTAGCATAATCACCATTAATAAGTGCATGAAGGCGAACTCTTAAAACATTATTTTCATCATAAACCCTATTACTATTAAGTACACCCTCAGAAAGTAAAGCAAAATCCAAAGCCATAATCAAATCATTAAGACCATATTTAAAAGTCCCATCAGGAAGTGTAAGTTCAATACTATCATCTAAAAATGACTGCATAAAATTAGTAAGTAATTCCATCTCCCTAAGTTTACCAGAAGCATCAATAATCAAACATTGCTTCAAACTTCTAATATAACCAGGCTGATATATTTGTGTATCCAAATTCAAATCTTTAGTATGATAAGATGACAAAACCGAAAAAATTTGATCACGAATTTGCGCTGAATTTTTACCACTAGACAAAATATCTAAAATAGCTCTTGCAATAATATCATTTTTTTGCTTAATAACTTCTTTTTCATCTCTTACAAAAAGACCAACTAATTTTAAAGCCTTCTCAATAATAGGAAGCTGAGTTGCCGAATCCGCATTTAAAAGTAAAGCAATATCATCAACACTCAAAAGCCATAAAGGTATCTTTAAAATTTCAGTATCATTTATCTTATTAACATTAGTTGTATATGCTTTAAAACTAATCTCTGGAATCTTCGTACTAATATCCTTAAACGCATTATGATATTCCCCATAAGCATCAAAAATAAATATACTAGCCCTATAAGCAACCGTACTTTTCTTATCAAAAATACTTTGAATAAGCTTAGCTACCCCCCAAGACTTACCACTACCAGTTGACCCAAAAATTGCGAAATGATTCGCAAAAAATGGATTAATTTCAAAACCAATTTTCACCCCAGGATATACCGCACTTTCTCCTATATAAACATCTTCCTTTTCCTTATACTGCGGTACACTAATAATCATTGGTATTTTCTCTTTAGAAATAAGTTTTACATTTGCCCCAAAAGAAGGCTTACGCATAACACCAAATACAAAATGATTATCAACAATCTGACCAATCAATGATATATAAGCAACCCCTTCTTTTATATCAATAATCTCTCCAACAATCATTTGATTATTATCTTCCATAACAACGTGTAAATTAATCAGATTTTGAAACTCTTTAAGATTAATTGCTAGTTTAAGTAAAACAACATCTTCCTCAATTCCAATAATTGTTCCAAGCATATTTACCATCCCCTATTTTAATTTTATCACAAACATAATTCAAATAATAGTCTTTCTAATCAAATAACTAACATTATAAGTAAGCCATAAAACAACATGTGTATTTTTTTTAAAAGTAATAAAACCTAATCCTTTAATTACTAAATCACTATTCTTACTTATATCAAATTCATATTTTTTCAAAAAACATTCCCTATTTTTATAAACCCTTCTTATATTTAAATTATTAGACATAAAACAAATAATATTTGTATCATCTAAATCAAGCCTTAAAAAATCTTCAATAAGTAAACTAGTCCATTTTTTTATTTGAAAACTAATAGGCCTAATCTCTTTTTTAGGCGTTATTTTCTTAAGCAAATCAAAAGAAGCACTCAAAATTAAACTCTTATCATCCAAAAGACCAGGTGTATCAATTAAAACCAAATCGTCATTTACTTTGTTTTCAATTAAATCTAAAGTCGTCGAAGGCAAATTGCTAACCACAATTTCCCCTTCACTATCAGAATAATTTTTCAAAAATCTATTAATAAATGTACTCTTACCCGCATTAGTATAACCAATAACATAAACATTATTACTTTTTTTATACTTCAAAATCAAATCATAAAGCAAATCAAAATTATAATTATTTTTACTGCAAATCATCACCTTAACATCAAAATTAAACTGATTAAGTAACTTTTCCTTATTTATACTTCTAGGAAGTAAATCCGCTTTACTTAAAACTAAAATAACAGGACTTTTTAACTTTAAATCAGATAAACTGTATAAATTTAAAAAATCAGTAACCAATAAAATTAAATCACCTTTTGAATCAATATCCAAAATCATTTTTCTATAATCCTTATCAGTTACCTTCAAATATTTATTATAATGTTTAATATTAAAACATCTTTCACAAAATCTATTATTTAAATCCTTTGTATAACCATTTTCTAAAGGATTTTTATCTTGTAAAATAGCCCCACATCCAACACACTTATTCATAATACCTTCCTTGCCAAAATAAATCCATATCTCTAAGTTTTTTTATTTTTCTTCTTTCTTTAAAACGGTGAATCTTCGTAATTAAAAAATCACTTTCACTAACTGGATTTACTAAAACCGTCGTAATTCCAGCCCTATTTCCAGCCCTTACATCAGTCATTATCTGATCACCTATAATTGCCACCTGTGAAGTATCAAAATCATAATCCTTTAAAACCTTAATTAACTTCTTAGTACTTGGCTTATGAGCACTAGAAACACCATCAACTCCTAAATAGTTTTTAAAACCTTTAAGCCTAATTTGTGGACTATTAGTAAATATAATAATCTTAAACCCCTTTTGCTTTAATCCCACAAACAAATCCTTTGTTTTTTTAGGCATTTCCGTACTAAAAGGAGGAACAATCGTATTATCTAAATCAAAAAGTAAACATTTTATACCCCGGCTAAGAAGCTTAGAATAATCAATCGTATAAATGCTTTTTTGATAAACATCTGGTAAATATTCTTCCATACCTTGCCTCCCATCTAATATAATAATATCATATTTACTAAACTTCATCAATAATTTACACATATATTAAAAACAATATAAGTTATTCTAAACTTATATTGCCACTAATCATATCCCAAATATTTCTCACTAATAAATTAACATAACTAGCTTTCAAAACATCCTTTTCTACCGTCAATTTAAGCGTTTGAATCACATTATTATCCTCTTTAATAATCATCGTTCCCACATTATCACCAACCTTCAAAGGTGCCTTTAAAGGCTTTAATTTAACATCATAACTAATATTCCCCGTTTTCTCACTTTTTTTCTTCACAATACTCGCACTTCCTTTAGGTACCACCCTTACAGACTCAATATTACCATTTAAAACCTCATACTTACCTAAAGAATTTTTATTACTAAGTAAATTCAAAGTTTTATACTGAGCAAAAGCATAATCAAGCATCTCACTAACCTCTTGATTTCGAATTTTACTAGTTTCCTCACCCATTACAACTGCAATAACTCTCATTCCATCTTTCATAGCCGTTGCCGTCATACAGTATCCTGCATCATCCGTAAAACCCGTTTTTAAACCATCAACACCATCATAAAATCTAACCAATCTATTAGTATTAACAAGCCATATTTTTCTATCAGTATTTTCTCTTAAATAATCCTCATAAATTTTAGTATACTCCAAAACCTTTTTATGACGAACAAGCTCTTTCGCTATTAAAGACATATCCCTACTACTTGAATAATGATCCGCATCATCTAAACCATGAGGATTTTTAAAATGTGTATTAGTAAGCCCAAGTTCCTCAGCTCTTTTATTCATCATACTAACAAAATTACTTACATTACCTGCCACCGCTTCGGCTAAAGCAACCACCGCATCATTACCAGAAGCAATTGCCACACCTTTAAATAAATCACGAACGCTCATCTTTTCGCCAGTTTCCAATAATATTTGACTCCCACCCATACTAGAAGCATTCTCACTAACCGTCACTATTTGATCCCAAGAAATTACTCCATCCTCAATTGCTTCAATAATTAAAAGCATACTCATCATTTTTGTCATACTAGCTGGATGTAATTTTTCATCCGCATTTTTTTCAAATAAAATCTTTCCACTACTAGCTTCAATCAAAATAGCCGATTTCGCACTCTCAGCTAATTTCAAATCATCAGCTTTAACTATATCACACTTAATAAATAAAAATAAAAAAAGAATTACTAATATTTTTTTCATAACATCGCCTCTTATTAAAAAATATGTCGTAAAACTTTTTTTATCACTAATTTTCACAATCTTTTTCAGTAAAATTATATTTATATTGATTTTTTTCCTTATCAAAACTAATCTCTACAGCTCCACATAACTTAGAACTATCCTTAGGATTTTGTAAATCCGAACTATCTATAAAACCATCGTCAGCTAACCTATCAATATCTAAAGAAAATACCGAATCATCAAGTGGAAGTTCATCTGCATGTATCATACCCCACTGCTTTGCAGCTTCTTCAAGCGTGTTTTTTTGCGTTGAAGAAAGCGAACTTCTAGAATCACCCATAATACTAATCACTGATGTCGTAACCAAAACAGCCACAATACCAAGTAAAACAATAACAACTAATAATTCAATTAAAGTAAATCCTTTTTTCATATCAGCACTCTCCATCATATTCATAAACAAACTGATAATTCTCATACTTCACACAAACCTTTGTATCCAAAGAAATATCTCCTTTATCAGTCATATCCTTAATAGATTTATCCTCTAAATAACCTGACCTTTGTAAATCATCTAAAGTAACAAAAGTAATCTCCTTATCCTCAAAATAAATCTTATCATCTAAAACTTTTAAATTAGTAACCCCAAACTGTCTAGCAGCATCCAAAACCGCTCTTTCTTGTTCATCATTAAGTCTATTTTGCGTTCTATTTAAAATCCCTGTAACATTCGGCATAATAATAACTAAAATAATTGCTAAAATAACAATAACTGCTAAAAGTTCAATCAAAGTAAATCCTCTATTTTTCATATCCTCACCCTATAATAAATATAGCACAAAAAAGAAAAAAAACATAGACCCTAAAAAGAATCTACATTAATAATTGCTTTTTTCTCATGATTAAGATAACTACTAGCTTGGACAATAGTCCTAATAGAAGAAATAATCATTCCTTTTTTACCAATAACTCTTCCCATATCATCCGAACTAACTAAAACCTCAATCGTAATTTTATCCTCATCATCAAAAGCCTTCACTGATACCATATCTGGATTTTTAACTAAACTCTTAACCAAAAACTCTGTTAAATTTCCAAGTTCCATAATTATTTACTTTCTTTAGAAAATTTCATTTCGTGGAATTTTTTATTAATTCCTTTTTTACTAAATAAACTTTTAACTGTATCAGTAGGAATAGCTCCATTTTGAAGCCATTTTAAAGCTATATCTTCTTTAATATTAATTTCAGCTGGTTCAGACACTGGATTATAAGTACCAACAAGTTCAATATACTTACCATCTCTTTTAACCCTTGAATCAGCAGCTACAATACGGTAAAATGGTTTTCTTTTAGCTCCCATTCTTAAAAGTCTTAATTTTACTGCCATATTATCCCTCCATTTCTGAAAATAATTCTATCATATAATTATATGTCTGTCAACCTTTTTTGTATAACACCTCTTTAAAAATAGTATCTGACGCGGGCGCTTACGCGCCATTCCCACCTAACATATCTCTCAAAATTACTCTTATCTTATTTCATCATTATCCTAAAGTATATGGGCTTGATGAACTTCCGTTTCCTCCTGTAATTTGGACACTAGACGATAGATAGACGGCCGGACGGACCGCAATGTACGTATTGCTAGCGTAGCTGCTGCCGACGCCGCCGTTCGAATACACGCGGAACACGTTGTCAGAGTAACCAGCATCAGGCGACAACGTCCACCATGAATCATTTATATACATCCAGCTACTATTTGTACATGTACTAGAATTATCATTATTTTTACTAAATGTTCCACAGCTACTTTGATTACTATTACTTCTTATATATTCTGAAACTGTTACTAATGCTACTTTCCCATTCCACGTTGTTGATTTCTCATCATTTATCTGATCTGCCAAATCATTATTATCATTTGTTACTAAACCTATATTCCAGTCTTTAGGTACTATTTGACTTTGAGCTGTCGCATTTAATGTTCCTGTCAAATAACTTCCATTTAAATATGTATTTAAATCGGCTGGTCGTTTCCAATTATTTGAAATTGAACTATCCCATGCCCTATCTCCTATACTTGCATCCCTCATTATTTTAATTGTCTTATCTGCCTCTATTGATACGATTCTCCATACCTCATTATTAAATGTTATATAATTATTTACATTTACCCCTTTATAAATATATCTTCCTTCTTCATAAGTATCTTCGTATAATCCGTCACCTGAGGTTACCACATCTACACTGTCTAATATAGTATCCCCAGGTGCCGGTCCTTTTGTACATTCTTCATATAACTCATCTATCGCCCCTTGGACATTTTTTGAAGCAAGTCCACTTGCCTCATTTTCATAACTTACATCTTTTGATTGAAATGTTACTATGGCATATACTCCTAAGCTTCCAAATAATATTAGTCCTATCACAAAACTTATTAGATTTTTTCTCACATAATATTTCATTTTTTCTTTCTTCATTGTACTCTCTCCTATCATTAAAAACA
>CALVIE010000053.1 GCA_944329385.1 uncultured Bacilli bacterium
ATACCTTTTTTTATAGCTTCTTTTCTATTGGTAATTTTTTCAAAATTTTCAGTTTTTAAATTTTGAGCCATGGAATCTATGATGTCATTTTCATTTTCATGACGAGGATTATCAGAAGTAAAAATAGTATAATCGGTATTTTCAGTAACTAACTTTCCTATTAGTGGTCTTTGATTTTCACGCTTATTGCCACCAGCTCCAACAACTGTAATAATTTTTCTTTCAGCTATTGCTTTGGTGTTTTTTATGGTATTACTTATAGTGTTTAAATCGAAAGCATAATCAATAATAATTAGGCTATTTTTATATTTTACCGTGTCAAATCTGCCATCAGCTGGGGTAATTGATAGGGATGCGGAAGCAATGGCTTCTTCGTCTAAACTAATTAATTTTGCGGCGATATATGCAGATACATAATTATAAATATTAAATTTTCCGATTAAAGGCAATTTTATTTGTTTTTGATTAATAGTAAGTTCAGTATAATCATAATTTTCATTAATTATTTTGAAAACATAATCAGTTTCATTTTGTCCATATAATATATTTGTATTTTGAGGTAAGATAAAATATTTATAATTGTTATCATCTTTATTAATAATAGCATATCCATTTTTTTTAAGCATTTTAAAAGGTTCTATTTTTTCATTTAGGTATTCATCTTTATTATTACCTTGGAAGTTGGTAAATATGGCTATATCAAATCTTAAACCTTCGATATGTCTTTGTTTAATGGCATTTGATGAAGTTTCAATTATAATAGCTTCACAGTTCGCATTTACGGCTTCGTTTATAAGTTCATAAAGCTCATATATATCTGGTGTGGATGAAGAAGTTTTTTTTCTTTGATCTTCTAAGTAAAATCCGTTGGTGTTTATACAAGCTGTTTTAATGTTTAAATTGTTTAAAAGTTTATATAATAAATCAGAAGTCGAGGTTTTACCATATGTTCCTGAGATGGCGATTAATTTTATTTTATCTAGTTTTTCTAAGTTTAATTCTTTTAAATAGTTACTTAAATATGTTCTTGTATCATCGGTGATGATGGTTTTAACTGGATATTCACCATGTGAAGCAATGATGCAGGCAGCTCCTTTATCAATGGCTTCTTCTATATAGTCATGTCCATCAGTATATGGACCGGTGAGAGCAAGAAAAGTATCTCCTGGTTTAACTCTTTTTGAGTTTACTCTTAGCATGTTTCCCTCCTATTTTGTTTATAATTTTATCAAATGGAAGAGCAATTACATTTACAAGCCATATAACAAAATATGAAAAATAACTAATGATGGCTAAAATTATATAGTAAGAAGCAGTATTATCTAATACTATATCAGCATAGTGAAATGCGATATAATCTAATATAAAGTATATATTTAAACCAATATATAATAGTGCGAGAATAATCAGTCTAGTTATTAATTTTTTTTCTACTTTTATTTTATTTTTATTTTTATAGTTAAATAAAAATAAAATTGTATATAATATGACTGCACTTACGCCGATGACTTTTAGGTTAAAATTTACAGCAATAATTATTAATATTATTGAAAGTAATTCTTTATTAATAAGTATTTCTTTAATATTTTTAGAAATCCATTTGTTATAAGATTTAAAGTTATATTTGTTTTTTTGAAGCTCAGAAAAAATTTTTTTATATTTGATTATATTAAAGCAAATATATGTAGATAGAGAAATATAAAAGAAGATCATTTGTCACCTCCAAAGAAAATTTCATACCAAAGCAAGAAGATATAAATTGTCCATATTTTACGGCTATTATCAGCTTTTCCTTTACAATGGTCATCTAATAATTTAATTATTTTTTTTGTATTGAAAAACATTTTATCTTTAGTAAACAAATTTTTGATTTGTTTATAGATGTCTTCTTCTTTAATCCATTCACGAATTGGTACTGGAAATCCTAATTTCTTTTTATTTGAAACTTTATCTTCTAAAACTTCGCTAGCAATATCACGGAAGATCTTTTTAGTTTTATATTTATCAGTTTTAAATTCGGTTGGAAGGCCTAGAGCATAATCAATCAATGGTCTATCTAAAAATGGAACTCTAACTTCGAGAGAATTGGCCATACTCATTTTATCTGCTTTTAATAAAATATCTCCAATAAGCCAAAAATTAAAATCAATATATTGCATTTTAGTAATATCGTCTTTATCTTTTACTTTATCATAGTATGGTTTTGTTAGGTCTTGAAAACCTTTTGTTTGTCTTTTATTTTTTAATATTTTACTTACTTCTTTATTATTAAAAATAAAGGCATTGCCGACAAATCTATCTTCGAGTTTTTTTCCACGTCTAATTAAGAAATTAATACCTCTTTTATGAGGAAAAATACTAGCTATTTTTCCAATAGAAAATCTTATTGGGTAAGGTATTTTATAATACCAACTATCTGTTAATGGTTCTTGATAAATGTTATAACCGCCAAATATTTCATCAGCGCCTTCACCTGATAAAGAAACTTTAACATTTTCACTGGCTATTTTAGTAACAAAATATAGTGCGATAGATGAAGGATCAGCAAGTGGTTCGTCCATATAGTATAAGATATTTGGTAAATTTTTAAAATATTCTTCTTTAGTAATAATCTTATTTATATTTTTTGTTTTAATGTTTTTTGATAAATCTTTGGCATATTCTATTTCACTATACCTTTTATTATCAAAACCAACAGTAAAAGTTTTATCAACATCACTACTTGCAGCTATAAATGATGAATCAACACCACTTGATAGGAATGATCCTACTTCAACATCACTTATTTTATGGGCTTTGATGGAGTCTTGAAGATGAGTTTTGATTCCTTCTTTCCACTCTTCATAGGTTTTTGTATTATCTTCTTCAAATTTTATTTCATAATATTTTTTTATTTCTAGTTTACCATTTTTATATTTCATATAGTGGCCTGGCATTAATTTATAAACGTTTTTAAAAAATGTTTCTTCTCCTGGGCTATACTGAAATGTAAGATAATATTCAAGCATTTTTGTATTTAATTCTTTTTTAAAATGAGGATGGATTAGAAAGCTTTTTATTTCAGAACCAAATATTAAGGTATTACCCATTTTGGCATAGTAAAATGGTTTTATTCCATAGAAATCTCTAGCTGCAAACATTTCATTTGTTTTGGTGTCATAGATGACAAAGGCAAACATTCCTCTTAGCTTATCTAGTAATTTTTCTTGCCACTGTTCATATCCATGAAGTAGGACTTCCGTGTCTGTTTTTGTGGTAAAGGTATGTCCTTTTTCAACTAGTTCTTCTCTTAATGATTCAAAATTATATATTTCTCCATTAAAAATAATGACTTTGGTTTTATCTTCGTTATAAATTGGCTGGGAACCACTTTTTAAATCTATGATACTTAAGCGTCTAAATCCTAAGGCAATGTTTTTATCACAGTAGTATCCTTCTGAATCTGGTCCACGATGGGCGATTAAATCTGCCATTTTTTTTATGGTATTTGTTTTTTCTTTTTCTTTATTTATGTATCCGACAAATCCGCACATATACTGCCTCCTTTTAGTATCAGTCATATTCATTTTATCATAAATTTCTTTATTTTTAAAGAAAAAGGTCAAAGATTGTCTTTGACCTATTTATCAATTACGACTGTTCTTGTTAAAATATCTTTTACAGTTTGTTTTTTTTCGGTTACAAATGAAGCTAGAAAACCTAAAGCAAAAATATCTATTATTAAAATTAATTGTCTAATGAACGAACCAATAAAGCCTTGAATTTCTCCGTTTAATTTAGTGGTTTTGATGTGCATCATACCTTTTCCCATAGTTGAACCTGTTCTACTTTCAGCAAATGGAAAATAGAAAAAGATAACAACTAAACATAAAATATATCTAGCATCACTTAAAATATTGATTATGTCTTGAGTGAAATTGAATGAATGAATTAATTTGTCTGCCGAAAGAAGACCATAACAAATTAAATTTATAATTAAAACATCAATAATAAAAGCGACAAATCTTTTAATTGGACTAGCAAAATTTAAGTCATTTGTTTGATGCATAACTAATTTATTGATAACAAATGTATGAGCTATTTTATCACTAAGGGCTTGCTTTTCTGGTGGTACTGCCGAGATAATGAAACCAATGCCTAAAGTTAAAACATTGAGCATTTTAGCTATATTTCGTTTAAAGGCAATGGGAAAGGTGACGGGATTTTCATATTGATCAACTACTTCTATTTCTAATATCAGTTTACCTATTGTTCCTCGCCAAACGGTTCTTTCACAAACAGAATTATACAATATATATAAAGGAATGAATATAATTATTGCGATATATATATTTACTGTGAATAAGAATTTATCAATTAAAATTAATATAAAATATGTAATTATTCCTATGAAGAAAATATCGAAAGTTCCAGCAACTAATCTTTTAATAAATCCCGCATATTTTTCATTTTCTATATAGTTATCATCGGTAACTTTTTTAAAAAAGTTATTTATATCTTGAAAATTATAATTACAATATGGACAATTTATGGCATTTGTATCAATCATTCTTCCACATTTGGGACATCCTTTTTGCATAATTTCACTCCCCTTTTATTATGATTATATCATGCTTTTTCGAAAAGAAAAACACCTTTTGGTGTTTAAGATGCCTTTATTTTATTTATATAATGATGGACTTTAGTTGCCCATGATGTACTGGCAGCATATTTTTTATTCATTTTTTCTGGGGTATTTAATCCTTTGTCATAATAATTTTTCTTTAGATTACTCATAAATGCATATATGCCTTCATCTAATGAATTAAAACGTTTATAAGATGTTCCGTTACAACTTGGACCGCCTTTCATACCACCAACATTATAACACTGTCTTACTTGTTTACTGCATGAACTATTGCATCCAGTTTCGTGTAATACAATTGCGACTGCAAGATAAGGATCTATACCCATTTCTATGGCGTAGTTGGCAAAGCTAGAACCAGTATTTGATAATGTAGAATGAAGTGAACGATTTAGTTTTTCAGTTAATTCTGTTAGGGTTAGTCCATCAAAGACAATTGGCTCAGCTTGAGATTCTTGTGGTTCTTCAGTTACAACTGGGTCTGGTGTAGTGGTTTGAGGTGTAGTTTTTGTCTGTTCTACTGACGTTTCTTCAACGGGTGTTCCTGACTCATTTATTGTTGGTGTAGCGATTGCGACTTCATTACTTGACGTTGTTGTTTCGGTTTTTTGGGTATTTTCAGTTTCTAATTTTTGAGTTTGATTTGAAATGTTTATTTGTGGAATAGCAATAGATACTATTACTCCTAATACTACAACCATTATTACCTTTTTAACCTCTGTCATTTACATCTCTCCTACTATTCTGATATTTATTTTAACATAATAATTTTTTAGCGTCAAATTTATGTATAATTCCATTTATCCTTATAAAATAAGCTTGACTTTTGGAAAATAAAAAGAAGCAAAAAAATTATTTTGCTTCTATCTCGTTCATATAGGTTCTAATTTTAGATGGCCATGATGTACTAGCGGCATATTTTGGACCAATAGTTTCTGGAGTGGTTAAACCTACAGCATAGTAGTTTTTATATAAGTTATTCATGAAAGCTTTAATTCCTTCATCTAAACTTGGAAAAGCTTTATAAGAACCACCGTTACATCCTGGTGAACCTTTCATTCCGCCTACGTTATTACATTTTCTTAAAAGTGAAGAACAGTTCCATTTACATCCAGTTTCATGAAGTACAATAGCTACTGCAAGATATGGATTAATACCTAATTCAACAGAATATTTGGCAAAACTTTCACCTTTTCCAGCTAAAGTACTATTTAATGAACGGTTTAGTTTATTGACTAATTCGTCATAAGATATACCACTGCCCGATTGTGATGTAAGTTTTTGAGCAGCTTCATCGGCTTTTGCTTTTTCTTCAGCCTTTTTTCTTTCTTCTTCTTTTTTCTTTTCTAATTCTAACGCTTTTTTACGGGCGGTTTTTATTTGTCTTAACTCATCGATGTCAATTTCAATTTTTAGTGAATCTACATCTTGATTTAATTCACTGTTTATTGGCTTTATTTCTAATTTTGTTATATTCAAAGGTGTTTTTTCATTCATTTTTAAATTTTTTTTCATTATTTGATTGGTCATGAATGAATTTTTTATTTGGTTTAGGCTTAGAGCCTTTGTAATAGTAGGATGCCATATAGCAGATACTATTACTAAAATGATTATGGCCACTATTTGGGCCTTAATCGATTGGTTTGTTTCCATTTTCACCCTCTCCTGTAAATTCAAAAATCAGAAAACAGGCCTTATTCTAGCACATTTTGATATATGCGTCAAATTGAGTCGATTTTTGTCATAGGTGTGATATGGGGTTTGCCTTTTATTTATAAGTGTATAATCTCCTCACTATATTATATGGGTTAAATGGATGAATTTTATTCAACAATTGTTATTTTATGTATTTATTTTTAGTTTTACCTAAAATCCAATCAACTGAGTAATTATTCATTTTAGATAGACTAATTAAAATATCAATTTGAATTAAAACTTCTCCTCTTTCATAACTAGCTAAAGATGAAAAAGCGGTATTTAATTTATCACCCAACTGTCTTAATGAAAGATTTAATTCAGTTCTTATTTCTTTTAATCTTTTGCCAATTGCAATTAAGTCAATATTGGAATTTGGAGCAATATGTACTTTCTTATTTGTTAAATATAAAATATAATCAATATTTATTTGATAAAAATTAGAAAGCTGTAATATTCGTTTTGTCGGAATTGGTATTTTATTATGTTCCCACTGAGAATATGTTGATTTATGAACGTTTAAAATTTCTGTAATATCTTTTGATTTTAAATTATTATTTTCTCTTAATTCCTCTAATCTTGTTCCATTCATATTTATCACCTTATATAGGTATATTGTCCCATTTAAAGGTGGTAGATTTAATTTTGTTTACTAATAACGCACAATTGTGATATACTTATAATACGAGGGAGGCATTATTTATGAGAAAAAAAATAATTGAATTTATAAAAAAATATATGATAGGACTAACATTTAGTCTTTTAATATGTATAGTATCAGTATCAGCCATAACATATTTTGATAGTAAAAATGTAACATATAGTAATGAAACAACAGGAATGAGTTCAATAAATGTCCAAGATGCCGTAAATGAACTATATAATGTTTGCTTTCCGCCACTACCTTTAGGTGATCAAATACTAGAAGATGTACCGATAGTATCGTCAGGCGATGGCCTATATAAAGATGAATATGAAGAAGGAAGATATTTTTATAAAGGAAAAAATGTAAATAATTATATAACATTTAATAATGAAACGTGGAGAATAGTATCGGTAGAGCCAAATAAGACAATCAAAATAATGAAAAATACAAGTATAGGAAATAGAGTATGGGATGCAGGAGGAGGAACATACGGTTCAACTAATTGGGCCCGTCCAGCAGACTTAAATACTTATTTGAATAGCACATATTATAGTGAGCTTAATTCTATTGCCCAAAATCAGATAATGCCTAAAGATTGGAATATAGGTTTAGTAACATATAATAATAATGATTTAGCAGATCAAATAAATAAAGAAAAAGAAACAATATGGAATGGTAAAGTAGCCTTAGTTACAGCAAGCGAATATATAAGAAGTAATAGTAATCAAAGTAGTTGTGGAAATATAAATCAAGTTTATGAGTCAAGTAATTGTGGAACTACAACATGGATGCATAATAGTACTAGTTGGTGGACATTAACGCCTTGTGGTAAAGAACGTTATGTATATTCAATAAGTTCAGACAGCATATATGGAGGTGGCTATTTTGACGGAAGTGATGCAGACAGTGGACATGGTGTCCGTCCGGCCGTGTATCTATCGTCTAGTGTCGAAATCACCGGAGGAAACGGAAGCTCAAGTAGCCCATATATTTTAGCTTAGTACTGGACAGTTTTGAGTAATAGACTGAAAATAAAAGGTAAAATGAACACGAATGTTCGTCCAATAG
>CALVIE010000054.1 GCA_944329385.1 uncultured Bacilli bacterium
TTCAATGGGCCACTTCGTTCGACTTGCATGTCTTAGGCATGCCGCCAGCGTTCATCCTGAGCCAGGATCAAACTCTCCAAAAAAAATAAAACTTTATTTAGTTTTGAATTAGTTTTAAAATCCTAACTATTTATGAATTGACATTTTGCTCAGTTTTCAAAGATCATTCATACCACTTTGCAGCGGTACTTCCAATATACCAAATGTACTTTGTTAAGTCAAGCCTTTTTGCAATTTTTTTTGATTTTTTCCTTGCTAAGGCGTCCTTTTCAAAAAAGTACTCATTTAATATATCAAATCATTTAACATAAGTCAACAATTTTTTTAAATTTTTTTTATTTTTTTAAAATATTTGTCGACTACTGCCAAATGCATAAATAATATAACACTTTTCTAAGTTCTGGTCAATAAAAAATATACATTTTTTTAATTTTTTTTACTTTCTATATAATATATGTTCCTCAATAAAAAAAATGATTACTTTTTGCGTAATCTTTGATACTTTTCTCCATAATCCAAATTAGTATTTGAATCAAAAACTTTTGAACCAGATTGATAAATACTTATAAGTTCAGAAAGTGCACTACGAATAGCTATATCTAATTCCTTTGAATAATTCATCTTTCTTTTATGATACTTATATTCCTGTCTATCTAATATTTTAAAACTACCACTTGGAAATATTCTTAAATCTAAATCATAATCAATATATTTAATAGTTCCATCTTCAATAATATATGGTGTCGCAATATTACAATAATAAGTAATCCCTGTTTTCTTTAACTGAACAATAATGTTGTACCAACAATCTTTAAAAAAATACAAAACAGACGGTTCCTTAGTCCTCCATATATTTCCCTGAGCCTCAGTCACTAAAGTCTTTTCATTACCAAACACCATATAATCTTTTTTAATATCTAATAAAACCGCTTCATCCCAACACCTATGTACTTTACCATCATGCTTATAACACTGTATCTGAAAACGATCTCCTATCTTTAAATTTTCCATATTACTTCGCACCTCTTTTATACATTATAACCTTTTTTAACGCAAAAGAAAAGGTTACCATAAAGATTCACTTTAAAATAACCTCAAGCATCTTTTGCAACTGATTATCATTTTCATCAGTTGGATTCTCATAATAAGAATTATTTAATGTAATTGCATAGTCTGGTTTTATACCTTTCTTATCAACAACCTTACCTTCAGAAGTTAACCAAACCTTTGTTGTAAGCTTATATTGCTCCCCGTCTGGTAAAGTTTGTAATTCTTGAACAGTTCCCTTACCAAAACTATTTTCACCAACAACCAAAGCACCATATTGTTCCTTCAAAGCCGAAGTCAAAACCTCAGAAGCCGAAGCACTTGAACTATCAATCAAAACCCCAATTTTATAATCTTTAGTTTCCTTGCCGTTAGAATAATATTTTTTTTGCTCCTCTTTAGATTTAATCTGATAAATTGGATGTGAAGAATCTAAAAATAAAGAAATAATATTTTCGGCCGACTTTAAATGCCCACCAGAATTTCCACGCAAATCGATTATAAGCTTATCCATACCTTCTTTTTCTAACTTTTCTAAAACACTTTTAAATTGTTCATCACTATTATTTGCAAATATAGTTAATCTAATATAACCAATTTTTTGTTCATCTCTTTTAATCATTTTTGAAGTAACTGATTTTAACTCAATATCCTCTATTTTCAAACTAGCTACATGTTGTTTACCATCTCTTATATAAGTAATCTTAAATATACCTTTTTGTTTCTTAACTAAATCTGAAAACTCTTCCAAACTCATATCTGTTACATCCTTGTTATTTAACTTAATAATTATATCACCTTTTTTTAATCCAGCCTTACTAGCCGCAGTATCATCAAAAACAGTATAAATTACAATATTATTTTCATCATCCATTGTTACTTGAATACCTGTTCCCTTATAAGTACCTTCCAAAAATATACTGAAACTAGAATCACTGCTTCCAACATAAGCTGAATTATTATCAAGTGCATTAAGCATTCCAGCAATTGCTGAATCAATAAGAGACTTTTTATCAACCTCACCATAATAATTATCTACAACATAATCATAATTTTCAATAAACTCTTGTAACTCATCATCGACTTTCGATCCTTTTAAAACAATATTATAAGTAACTAAATACCCCATAATAAGACCGATCACCGCAGTCACTAAAAGTAAACATACAACCTCTTTAGTTTTAAACGTAGGAAAACTTTTACGCCTATTAACTTTTATATCTAAAGACTCTGAAAGCCTCTCCACGCTATTCTTTTTCTTATCCATAAGCATCAATCCTTTAAACACTATTAAAAGTATAACACAAATTACATACCAAAAAAACTAAAAAAAGAAAAAAATACGAATGTATACACCCGTATTAATCTAACTCTCCTAATTTTTCTATAATATCATTATAATTATCATAAACATCATCAATTTCATGATCATCAACTTTTACCAAAGTAGTTCCTTTAACTTTAAATTTATCTAAATCAGATTCGTAATTTGGTTTATCGCTTAAAAATTCACGGTTAAAAGCACTACTTAAATCTGCCGTATAAATACTAGGAGCATCTTCATTAGCTTTAATTGTTTGAATCATAGTTGAATACTCATTTAATCTAATATCATCATTATCAGCAATCAAAACATAAAATGAACCATCAATATTAAGCATTGAACCAATCATAATACTATCATATTGAATATCTACATCTTGACTTTCCGCCTCTTTCTTAGCTTCATCAGCTTTATTTGTAACAACTACTGTCACACCATAAAATACAATGATAATAGCAGTTACAATTAAAACTATTTTAAAAAGTTTTGAAAATTCATCATTCTCATTATTATTACTATAATAAAGTTGCTTTCTAGCCACTTTCAAATTAGCTTCTTTCTCACTTTTATTAAAATCTTGTGCTTTAGTTTTTTCTTTAATCACACTAACATTTTCCTCATTAACATTATTTTTTACATTACTTTTTTTAGTAGTATCTACTGGTTTTGAAATTTTCTTTTTATTATTAGTACTTTTTTTAGTACTATTTTTTTTACTAGAGTTAGATGTATTTTTCTTTTTTTTCTTATTTTCATTTTCAGCCATTTTCATCACCTGAAAGCATTATAGCACATTTTTCCTAAAAATTAAAGAAAATAAGCCAAATAAAGCTTATTTACTAACAGGAAGTACCGATACAGAATCTGCCACGCTTACAAGTTCACTCTCACTCATATTATCAGCTACAACATAATATTCAATACCATTATCTATCCAAGATACCATATTATCTGATACTGCCGCCACACTAGTTGCTAACTGAATTGGATCTCCAAGCACTGACACAATAGAAGTCTCATCATCAATTGTTGCTGTTTGTTGAACAAGCATAAATGGATTATCACCCTCAAATGTCATAATAACACGCTCACCATTATCTAAACTAACAGTTTCTTTATCAGTAAGCTGTGTATTTTCTGGAATATACATCGGATATATTTCTGATTCAATTTTACTTACTGGTTTTACATCATCAATTGTTTCTGATACTTTCATATTATTATCTAATGTAAAATACTTATCTTTAAATTTCGCATCCATATCAACTTTGTTAAAAGTCATCTTAATAAGAACATCATCTTCTTCATTCATCACCTCTACCTTAACAGGATTTAATTTTTTATCAAAATAAATTTTTTGCTTAACTAAATCACTATTATTTGGATAATTCACACTTGTTGTAAATATATAATTATCACCTGTTTCCTTAAATTCTTTTTCCTTATCACTTTGAATATCTGAAAGAAGTGTTTGAAGTAAATAAACCTGCGAATTATTGTAAGGCCAATCACTTTGAAATTTAAAACTTTTATTTAATGTTGGCGTCAAAACATAAACACCTTCACTATTTTTTAAAATAATTTGTTCATGATTATTTGTTTTATTTTTTAAAGATACTCTAAATTTATCTGTTTTCATATAAGAAACATCTACATCATATTTATACACATCATCATTATTTATTATTTCCATCTCTCCAGTTAAATTATAACCATCTATTTTATTAATTTTTTTCTCCAAATCACTTTCCGCATCTTTAATTGTATACTTGCCACATCCAACAAGTAAAAAGCAAGAAAACAATATTAAACAAATTTTTTTCATCATTTCACCATCTTTCTGATTAATTATATTGAAATATTTTTTCAAATATGAATAATTTTTTTAATTCTATCCATTATATAGATAGAGGAAGGTGAAATCATGGAAACATTACAAAAAATATGTTTAGTTATAACAATTATTGGAGCCATAAATTGGGGATTAATTGGTCTTTTTGATTTTAATTTAGTTGCAACTTTATTTGGCTCTGAAGGAATATTCAGTAGAATAATATATTCCTTAGTTGGTATTACTGGCTTAATTAATATAGGACTATTATTCGTTCACTTAGACACAAAATAAATCTACTTTTTTGAAGTGAACTCTGTTTAATAGATATAAAAAAATCAAGGATAAACAAAATAAATTCACCAAAACCCTTGTTTTTTTATTATGTAATTATAATATTCTCACAAATCAAAATAATACACTTCCAAACGGAAGTGTATTATATATTTTCAAATTGTTTTTTATTATCCACTCTATAAAAAACATTTCACTAAAAAGATTTATTTAATTTTAGAATAACTATAAATAGTGAATATATTAGAAACAGCATCAACAATTAATATTGCACCAATAATTTGAACACTAACAGTTAAAGCTTCAAAAGGATTAAATACTAAAAGCAAACCACAACCAAGTAAAATAAATGCTACAATAAGCATCTGCCACCAGTTGTTATATTGAGCTTTTTTTAAATCAAAAGCCATTGAAAGTTTACTAATAGAATCAACAAGCAAGAAAATTCCCATCACCAATGGTAAAAACGAAGCAAAACTTTCCGGATTTAAAAGCACATAAATTCCAAAAGCACCAAAAATTATTGACATAATTAAAGTAAAATTCGTAATAAGTGTCTTAATTTCTGTTTTCATATACATAACAATACCAGATACTCCAACAAATAAAAACATAATACCAACTAAATAACAAACAGAAGTAATAACCATTGTTGGAAAAAATAACATAATAATACCAAATAACAAATATAACACTGATGTTGCAATAAGTGTATTTCTAATTTTTTCAAACATATACCTCGCTCCTTTATACTAATAATAATATTTTTTCTAAATAAAGTCAATGAAAAGTAGCCCTATAGCTACTTTTCAACAACTCTAATTTTAACTTTTTTCGTCTTAGATAAATACTGTACTCTAGAATCCGTTCCTTCTACTTTAACCTCAACTTCATATTCGCCTGGTTTATAATCTTCAAGATCAATATAAGCCATAATATCCTCAGCAGTTAAACTATTTAAAACAGACTCAACACCCTTAACATTCACTGTTACTTGAATATCATTTTGCGATAAACCTTGTACGCTATATTTATCATTTAAATTACGAACATCAATATTAACATTTGAAATATCCTTATCAGTTGCAACACCTAAAGAAATTTGTACAGTTACATTATTTACACTCATTGATTTGATACCTTTAGGCTTATCAAGTTCTAATTTATATTCACGGTTCTCTTTCAAACCATCAACATCAACCTCAACTGGTACATATTCTAAATCATCAAGAACACTCTTTTGACCATAAACAGTTACATTACTCTCATTAAGTGTAATAGAACTAATAGCTTGGCCAAATGTTACATCACCTTTTGGAATAACTCTAATCGGTACCGTTTTACTTGGAGAAGATAAATCAACATTCACTTCAATTTTAGAAGGAACTATTTCAACATCAAGCCCATTACCACTTGAATCATAAGCTTTCAAAGGAACATCTTTCAAAGTTACAGTCCCAACTTCTTGATTGTTTAAAGCCGATACATCAACTAAAGCTTTAACTGTTGCAACTTTCTTCAAACTATTAATTGCATTTTCATCATCTGTTCCTTTAATAACCACTTTATCAATCTCCGGTGTTACATTATCAACAATTAATTTTGCATCTAAACTATCTTGATTAAGTAAGTCCATCGTTAAAGTTTTAGACTCTGAAACCTTTGGATAAACATTGACAGTTGCAACCGATGGATTAACACTATACTCAACTGAATCATTTGGCCTCATATATTCAATATTAACCTTATGAGTACCTGGTTTTAAACCTGTTAAATCCACTGTAACTTTAGACGCTGTTGATTGTTTTGCAATAAATAAATCACTACGGCTACCCATAAGCGTAATATCCACTTTATCAGGAAGCCCCTCAACTACATAAGCTTCTTCATTATAAACAGCCTCAACCTTTTGATCTTTTAAAACTTCCGCACTTGTATCATTAAAAAGCATTTTCTTTTGATCAAATAAAACAAATACCAAAAGTGCTAAAAAAAGAGAAACAAAAAGTAAAGTATTACTCCTTGAAAGCCAAGTTTCTAAAGACCTATTTGAACCACCAAACTTCGCTATTTTCATAACTAATTTAGTCACAGGAACAATAATCTTCTTATCAATAAAACGCGCCATTCTCTTAAAAATACTAGTTTTTTTACGCATTCCTACCACCTTCTTTCGCTCCATCTAATATTTTATGTGAAGGTGCTAAAGCCTCTAACAAACGAATCCTTACTTCATCTAAAGATAAATTATAAATAAGTTCACCATTCATTGCTATTGAAATCCTACTAGTTTCTTCAGACACAATTAAAGCAATCGCATCCGTTCTTTCCGCAATACCTAAAGCAGCTCTATGACGAGTTCCTAATCTTTTACTTATTGCCATACTATCGCTTGTTGGAAATACAGCACCCGCACAGATAATTTTATCCCCACGAATAATCACGCCACCATCATGAAGTGGATTATTTGTAAAGAAAATAGAAGATAAAAGTGGGCCAGAAATATCCGCATAAATTTTTTGAGCCTTCTCCACATAACTAGCTAAACTATTTTCTCTTTCAATAACAATCAAAGCTCCTATATGCATTTTTCTCATATAATCCACCGAACTTGTAATCTCACTAATTGATTTCTCAAGTTCAGTCAAAGAAAGAGTCTTATGCCTACCCAATAACTGAGCTCTACCAAGTTGCTCCAAAGCATCCCTAATCTCTGGTTGAAAAATAACAATTAAAGCAAGTGGTGCCCATTCAATAACATAATCAATTAAATAACCAATTGTTACTAAGTCCAAAACATCTGCCAAAATCTTTGTTATTACAATAATTAAAATGCCTTTAAAAAGCATAATCATTTTAACATTCTTACGTAAACTCTTTAAAATAAAATAAAATAATGCCCAAACTAATAAAATATCAAGTATCTTTCGAGCTATTTCCATTAAAGATTCTATTGTCATAAGTTAACCTCCATCTAACTTAATTAATTATATCATACTTAAGTGATTGATAAAACCCTTTATTTTTTCCAAAACAAAATATCCGCATAAAAAAAGACGAAATTCATATTAAGAATTCCATACATTATCTTTTTTTTCATTATCATCACTAATAGGTTCAGTAGGTTTAATATCTGGAATAACATTTCCTGCTGCTGCCCCTTTTTCATCAACATTCATAGTATTATCAGTATTTAAAGATTCTACATCTGGCAAAACTTCACTATTTAAATTATCTGATGTACTTTGATTAATTGGTGAAATATTTAAATTCGTAGGTTCCACTACGTTCATATTATCAGCCAAACCTTCTGATACTGGTGAAACTTCACTATTTAAATTATCTGATGTACTTTGATTAATTGGTGAAATATTTAAATTCGTAGGTTCCACTACGTTC
>CALVIE010000055.1 GCA_944329385.1 uncultured Bacilli bacterium
TAATTTGGAACTTTTGTTATATTTTGAAGGGTTTCATCTAAAATAGAATACAAATATATTTCAGTTTGTTTATTAGTAATATTTTCGATATATTTTTTATATCCATTAAGCTGTTTTAAATAAGCTTCGTCTGAGATGTTTTTTAATTTATAATCTACTATAATATTTTTATTTTCTTTTGTTATTAAAAGGTCGATAATTCCATGTTTTTCTTCGTTTTCATCATCATAAATGAATTCATATTCTTTATATGTATCTAAGGCATTATTTAATATTCCCGTATTTATAAAAGCTTGAACTTTGTTTTTAGAAAATTCTGATAGTTTAGAGTAATCTGGATTTAAAAGGTTAATATTTTCAAATATCTGGTGCATATGGAGTCCCATTTCGATATTTTTCTTTTCTTCTTTTGTTTCAAGTTTATTAATAGTTTTGGAAAAATGAGAATTTTCAATTAAATTAGATTCAATATTTAATTCTTGAACGTTTAATTTTTCAGTTATCTTTGGTTTTTGGTAATCTAATGATTTACTTGATAAATTGTAGTCCTTGGTAAGGTTTCTCTTTGATAAGTCAACTGGCGTAATGTTTTTGTCTAGAGAGTGTACAATAGAGTTTAAAAAGTCTAAGAAAGAGCGATATTTAAGTCTTATTTCATCAGAAATAATTCCGCTGTCTTTATAAGAGAGAGATTCTAAATTTAAATGAGCGACAATAATCATTTTTTCTCTTGCTCTTGTTAAGGCGACATAAAATAGTCTTAGTTTTTCAGATATTTCATCTTCAATATATTTGTTTTTAAGTAAAGTTTTTAAAATAGTATTTTTAGGGCTTTGTTCGAAGTAAGGAACGATAAATCCATATTTTGAGGAAAAATAGAAAGGCCTTTTAAGGTCATCGATATTAAAATTTTTGGATAGGCCACTATAGTAACATATAGGAAATTCAAGTCCTTTTGAGGCATGAATAGTCATAATTTTAACTGATTCAGATTCTCCTTTACTAAATGATAGTTTGATATCTAATCCGGTTTCTAAGACTTCTGTTAAATAGTTATAAAAATTTTCAATGGTATAACCTAAGCAGTCACAGTTTTGAGCAATTTTAATAATAGCTTCAAGGACACTTAAATGGGATTCGATATCGCCGACTTTAATAGATTTTTCGTAAAAGTTAAATTTTTCAATTATTTCATAGATAAGTGTTTCATTAGTTTTTTCTTCAATATTTTGAAGAAGACTTAAACATTTTTGATATATTTTACTTTCTTTATAGTTTCGATTTGAAATTTCAGTAAAAATAATATTATCATCTATTTCAAAGAGGTAACTTCTAGCTAGGGAAATAAAAGAGTGTTTAAATTCAGCGTCATATTTATGATTTTTTATTTTTAAAATAAGGTTATAAATATTTTTTAATAAGGTTATTTCTAAGGAGCTAGTTATTGCTTTATCACGGTAAATGGTTAAGGGAATGTTTAAATATTCAAAGACTTTTTTATATGTTTCAAAGGCTGTTGCCCGGTCGATTAAGATAACAAAATCGCTATAGGTCACAGGTCTTGGTTCGTTTGTTTCGGGGTCCATTATTTCGAATTTTTTATTTATTTTATCTTTGATATCCTTCGCAATGGTAAATATTTCTACTTCCTCATTTGAATATTTTTTTTCTTCAGGAAGAGGATAGTTTAAGATTTCTAAGTCATAGTTTTCTTTATTAATACTATCGTAACTCGTATTTCCAAAGATCATTTGATGGCTTTCAATATAATCGGCCCCACCTATTTTGGTGTCCATAATTTGGTTAAACATTTGATTAATATCATTTAATACATTGCTTCGGGAACGAAAGTTTTTGTTTAAGTCGATTTTTAGACCGTTATTTTTTTTAGAATATTTTTCATATTTAGATTTGAACAGTTCGGGATTAGTGTTTCGGAAACGATAAATAGACTGTTTTATGTCACCAACCATATAGGTATTGTTTTTAGAAATGTATGAGGTAAATAATTCTTGGAGGTCATTGGTGTCTTGGTATTCGTCGATAAGTATTTCATAATATTTGTTTTTTAAGGTTTCGCAAACTTCAGGATGCGTTTCTAAAAGATTAATAGCTTTTCTTGAAATATCGATGAATTCATACATATTTTCTTTTTCTTTATAGTTATTTATTTTTTCATCAAGTTTTAAGATTATATCGATAATAATCGATATGTAATCTTTAGTTTTAACAATGGTGTTTATTATTTCTTGTTCGTTTTCATATTTAGTAAGGTTTGATATTTCTTTAATTGTTTCAGATAGATTTTTCTTAAGAGTTTTGGCTTCTTCCTCACTGCCTTTTGGAAGGGGCGGTATTTTATCAGGAAGGGATTTTTTGATTTCGTCATATGTTTTGGCATTCAATAAATTTATCAGTGATTCTTCTAATTTAGTTATATATTTTCCATCTAAGTAATAGCTTAGATTTTTAACTTGATACTTGATATCATCTTTTTTATGGTTTATAAGATCTAGGTAGGCTTTTAGATATTCGTTTAGTTTTTCTTCGTTAAAGCAAGCTTGTAAGTAGGTATTAAGATATTCATCTTTATTATAAAGGTTATCTAGTTTAGAGTTTAATTTTAAGATATTTTGTTTGATTGTTTTATCATCTTTAAGGGAAAAGTCACCAATGAATTTTAAAAATTTAGGATTTTCTGCTTCATAATAAGCATTAAAGATGTCATCTAAATAATGAGATTTTTGGATAGAGATGATACTACCGTCAATAATGGATATGTTTGAAGAGATATTTAAAAGATAGCTATATTTTTTTACTAAGGATAAGGAATAGGCATCAAAGGTAGTTATAGGAGCTGAGTCAATTTTATCTAGTTCAGGTTTTAAGGCTTCGACGTCTTTTATTTTTTTTCTAATTCTTTGTTTCATTTCAGCGGCAGCAGCATTGGTAAAGGTTAGAATTAAAAGCTCATCGATATGAACGCCATTTTTAAGATGGGTTAAGACTCTTTCGGATAAGACGGCGGTTTTCCCAGAACCCGCACCAGCTGAAACGATGATGTTTGTTCCTTTTTCGTTGATGGCTAATTCTTGTTCTTTAGTCCATCTTGGCATTTTCTTCACCTCCTAGGATTTCCGTTATTTTAGTGTTTTTTAAATTTTTTATATCTTCTTCTTTGAAGAAGCAAAGGTCTTTAAATGGACAATTTTTACAGCTTATGTTTTCATTATCGATTCTTTTTGGTTTGATTTCAAAGTTTCCCTCTAGAATGTTTTTAATGGTTTTATTTATATTGTCTTCAGTTATTTGATATATTTTATCAAAGTCTTCGTAATTTAAAAGTTTGCTGTAAGAGGAAAAGCCATTTTTTGTCTTTTTTAAGCCTTTGATTAGCTCACTATTTTCATAAGTGTCATCGATTTCTTGAATAATGTCCTCGTCATTTACCGTATATCCAGATAGTTTTAAGTTATCGGCAATTTCTTTATCGGGATTTTCACTATCTAGTGCGGGTGTATTTAAAAGTTTTTGAAGGTAGATTCCCATAACGTTATAACCAAGGTTACTATTTTTGATTAGATAAAGGTAGATGGGAAGTTGCATATTTAAACTATAATTTAGATTATCTAAGGTAGCAGTTACGCTTCCGGTTTTATAATCGGTAATGATGGCATGGTTTTCATTATAGCTTACTTTATCAATAATACCAGTAAAGTTTATTTCAGGGTTTTGACTTTTAGAAATGGTCAGTTTTTTTTCGGTAAGATGTTTATTATAGGTTGTATGAGTTTCTTCTTTTTTTATTATTTCAATATCTTTTTCTAATACTTTATAAAGACGCTTTAAATAGAATTTTTCTTTAGGACTTAGTTCTTTATCTTTAAGGTATTTGCGGTATTCTGTTTCAAGGTTAAAGTTTTCGTCGTAAAGGTGTGAGAGGCAGTAATGAAAGAGGTTACCGATTAAAATAGGAAAGGTTTCTTCATAAGGGTCTAGTTTTAAGATGTTATTTGCATAGTATTTAAATGGACAGAGCGAGTAATTATTTAGGCTAGTATATGATAAGGTTAATTTATTTTGAAGATAGGTCATAAGATTTTCTTTATTTATTTGATGGTATTTATTATCGTATGTTCCATAATCGATGTTTGAATAGTTAGACCAGAGAATGTCTAGGTTTTTATCTTTTTGATTATAGTTTAGATAGTCATCTAAGTATTTACTTAAGGTTAGTTTATTAAAGAGGTTTGAGTAGATATATTTTATATCTGGATTTTTAATTACTTCGAGGTTTAATTCAGATATTAAGGATGATGGATAATAGGTACTGAATGTATCTTTTAATTTATAGGTTATAGTAATGTTTGGAGAAGATTTTATAAGCCTTTCGGTGACTTTTTTTTGAATGATATTTTTTTTGGTAGATGTAAGTAAATTATATTGGGGTTTTTCATCATCAGCGATTAAGTCATCATCTTTATATATTTTTGGAATTAGTTCTTGATTAAAGCCTAAGATATAATAGATTTTATCTTTGTCATTTATTTCGTTTAATGAAATAACGTTTACAGCATTGTCATATTTTTTAGCAGGGATGGTTAGGTTTTTTAATTTTTCTTTAATTATAGTTAGATATGTTTCGTCTACCGGTAAATTATATTGGTTTAAAAGGTCAATGATTTTGTTTTTAACCTCACCATTTGGTGTTTTTTCTAAAGCGATGTTTAAGTCTTTATTTTCAGTTAAGTTTTTTAAAAATGTTTGGACAGCTGACGTACTGTAAATGGAAATTTTATTATTAATGTTTAGTGGTATTTTATAAAGAGAGAAGATTCTTTTTAGTTCGGGAATGTAATCGTTAGTTAGGCCAGTGATAAATATTTCGCTTGGTGATTTGGTTTTTAAGTTTTCGGCGATTTGCGTGGCAACATAGGCGATTTCATCTTGCATGGTACTAAATTCATAAACTTTTGGTAGGTAGTCGTTTTTAGTCTCTTCGGTAATGTTTAGGTTATATTTTTTTAGTTCGTTTAGAAGGTATGGTTCAAGGTCTGGGTAACCAATTATAGTGATATTTTTGGGGTTAAATAAGGGATTTTTTTCGATAAGATTGTTTGCCATGAGATAATCATAGTATTTTTTTATTTTAGGATGATTAACAAAGATATTTTTTAAGTATTTTTGAGCAACAGAAAAATTTAGATGAAATTCCTTCATCAAAAAATAGGTGGCTTCGGTTTTTATTTTGCCATAGTAGTTTTGAATAAATTCTTCTTTGGTCATCATTTTAACATTTATTAGTTTTTTATTTTGAGATATTTCTTTTAAGAGTTTGTTTTTTAAATTGTTTGGGATAATGACTAAACTATGATTAGGTATTTTTTCAAGCATAAGACCACTTTCTTTCTCTTTTAATTATAGCATGTTTATTACCTTTTCGAATAAAAATGTAATAAACATTTTACTAGAAAAGCGTTTGGATAATTTGCCTAGTAAATACATAAGTAGTCTTGAGTACTTGCCAACTTTCATATGAGAGGAAGCTTGATGTTTATGAACAAAAAAGATTTTTTAATTACTTTTCAAGTAATAATTATCATTTTATACATAGTATCATTAACGATTTTTGCACGAAAAAAATAGTACTCAATCTTTTTAGAAATTAAGTACAAATAATTATATTATTTTAATTCAAAGTCAATCTTACTTAGATTTGACTTTAGTTTGGAGTATATTCATGTTCTAATTAGGAAACATTTAAACTTTTTTCTTGACAAAAGCATTATTATTTTTTCGTGTGCCAAATTGTTCGGCAAGGGCAACAACACTGCTCTTATATCGATTATATGCAGATTCATAATCTCCTTTTTCAATTGCTTTTACACTTGCATCAATAACGTTTTCATATATGTAGTTATAAATTTTATTATTGCCATCAATTTTTTCTATATTTTTAACTATTATTGGAGCCATTTCATAATAATACTCCTTGTTTCTTTCAGAAACAAAATTATCTCTAAACCATCTTAACACTTGTAATTCGTAGCAATTATCATCGAAATTTTCTTTGAAGTGTCTCATACATGCGTTGTTAAATAGCACTTTATATCTGTATGTTCTGTATCTCCATTAGTTGTATCAATTATGTGTGCACTTTTATCATCACTGTTTATTGCAATATGAATAGATTCATGTTTTTCTCTTGGATCATCTGTATAAATATCAATTTTGGTATCGTATTTTTTACTGTTTGGTGTTGTCGCTTTAATTATTGGTTTTTCATCTGTCATTGTATTTACTATCCTTAGCATTTAAAATATTGATTAAAAGTTTTCCTATTTGATATAATGCATATGATATACCATCTAAGTGGAATATGTCGTCATAATCCGCTAAGCATAATTCTAATTCTGATATATCACTTTCTACTTTTTTATATTCTTGTTGAATACTATTAATATTATTAGTAGTAAAATATTCCGGCCATTTTTTTATCATGGATAGTACTTTTTTTAAGTTTTTAGCTACTTGTTTTTTGGATATTTCTAAATATAGTTCGTTTTCAAGATTCTCAATATCATTTAAATTACTTTCAATTTGATTTATCATATATTTAATGTTTTTGTTAAAACATTTTTTTTGTTCTATTGTATGTTTATAGCTAAACATTTTTCCCTTTCTCCATATAATTATGTTATTTTAATTCAAAGTCAATTTTACTTAGATTTGACTTTAGTTTTTTTCTTTTGGAGGCTGGAAGTTTCTTCTTCAATTTCTATTTCAACTGGCTTATATTTATTTAATTCAATGCATCCAACTATTTCCAAGACTACCATATAGGCAATTAACAAAGGATTTACTGGAAGTAATAAGAATGAACCGATGAAGCAAAGCAGGGTTCCAATTACAGCATATGACTTTTTGGATGTAACAAATCCTATCCAAGCAAAAACCGCACCAAATCCTAAAAGAAAAATCATTGGCATTATAATAAACAATTCATATGGAACATATAACCCCGTGATTAATAGATAAGCTCCATAGTATGCGGCCATGTATATAACTGTTGTTGTGGCAAAAACACAGCCGGCAAATAGGGCTTGACTTCTTTTTTCAAACATTTTATCCCTCTATTCTTTTTTTATTATATCACGTCTTTTAGAATGTAGTAAAGGAAAAATATCATAGTTGACGTTTGGTTTATTATTTTTGAATAATATTACCTTTAATTGAATGATACTGGATTTGACATTATTTTAAGGATTAGATCAAAGTTATCGTCTTTGGCGGCAATGTTTTTCTTTTGCATACCACATTTTTCACATTTATAGACTATTTTATATGTATCTTTTTTAAATGGTTCAATGGCAATTGGTTTAAGGGTTCCGTGACATTTTTCAGCACGATCACCAGGGTTTATATCGACATGTTTGGATGAAAGACAGTATGGACAGTGATCTCTGGCAGTGTATCCTAAGGAATTTACCTTTTTACCACAAACCTCGCAAATAAATGGTTCATCTATCATTGTAAATTTAGATTTGCTTTCCATAAAGATTCTCCTTTTCTAAGGTTTCTTTTATTTTTTTATATATTTCTGTTTTTTCAATTTTAGTCCGTAGAACGTCAAAGGTTTGAACTTCCTTGGAATTAATTCCATATCTTTCGGCGATATCTTTTTTTCGGTTTTCAAAGGTTACGATTTCACCTTTACTA
>CALVIE010000056.1 GCA_944329385.1 uncultured Bacilli bacterium
GGTGGGCGCTATAGGACTCGAACCTATGACCCCCTGCTTGTAAGGCAGGTGCTCTAACCAACTGAGCTAAGCGCCCGAATAACTCCTTAGACATCTATGATTATATTATTTCTAAGATTATTTGTCAATACTATTTTCTTTATTTTTTTCTTTTTTTATTTGTTTGTTAATCCAAATAGGCAATTTCCTACTTAAAGTTGCGAACCCATGGGGTGTTTCTACAATTTTTCTTTTTCTTGGTTTACCATTTATTTTATAATTTATATTTTTAATACTTAATTTTAATTGTGCTTCCTCTTCGTTAACGTCTAATATTTCGACATATATATGATCGCCAACATTCAAAAAATTATGAATATCTTTAACAAAATCTTTTGATATTTCAGATATATGAATTAAGCCTGTATAATATTCATTAAATGACATAAATGCACCATAAGGTTCAATACAAGTAACTGTTCCTCTAACTATTTTTCCTTTAGTATATTTTGCCATAATAACACCTCTTTTTTTATTATAGCATATTTTTTGTTATTTATAGTCAATTTTATTTTACTTTACCTAATTAATATTTTAAGATATAATTGTTTTGGTGATTGAAAATGAATAGCGAAGAAAAAATTAAAGAAATTATTAATAAATTAAGACCTTACTTAATGGGTGATGGCGGAGATATTAAATTTATTAAATATGAAAATGGTGTTGTTTACATTAAGATGCTTGGGGCTTGTGCAGGATGTTCACTTATTGATTTAACGTTAAAAGATGGGATTGAAATTGCTATTAAAGAAGAGGTTCCTGAAGTTAAAGAGGTTATAAACATATCTTAATTATTCCAACCATTCTATTTGTGGGACTATTATAATGGATTTATAATAGTTGTATATTTGTTTTATAATTTTTTCATAATCATCGACTTTATCGATGATTTTTTTTATTTCTTCATCTTTTTTTCTGTTTGTAATAATTTCTTCGTATAAATCGAAATAGTATGTTGGATAAATCATTCTTGCTAAAAACAGTAAATATTCTTCTTGAGTTAGATTTTCATTATTAAGATATTTTGTTAATTCATTTGTAATGTCTTGGTCATTAAAAAATCGACTTTTTAGATATTCAGCCATATCTCTAACTTTAAAGTCTAAAGTAATATTTAAAGGGTTATATAGATCATATTGTTTATCGCTTGCGTTTATTCTTTTATGAGCATAGACTAATGGGAGATTATTTATTTGTAATGAGTTTACTAATTGTATGGCAGTTTCTCCTAACCCAATATAGTAACTGAATGATTCTCTGATTAATGGATGATTATGACCGAGCATATTGATTTGATATTCTAAATAGTCGTTTTTTTCTGACCATAGTTTACCCCAAATAGGGATTTTATTAGTTTGAATTTGAAATGTCCAAAAAGACACTATATCGTTTATATTAATTTGATTTTTATAATATACTGTATTCATTAAAATATATGGTTCGGCATTTATATATGTTAATATTTGATTTTGCGTATTCAATATAATTGGATGAACATAAAAGTTATTATTTAACATATATATGTGTGTGTCATATATGTTTTTTATATCATTAATATTTCCCTGATATTTTGTAAAAAAATATCTTTGATTATTTACTATGAAATAGTAGCCTTTGTCGGTTTGGTGGATGGTATTTGGATACAAATTATAATAGTAATTGATTACGTTTTTCATGGCACCTCACCTCAGTTAATTTTATGAAAATATTCTTTAGAGAATTACTTTAAATTAAATTTTTGGGTTTTTGGTGTATACCTATTTTTAATTTCGGAATATGTTATATTGAGAATAAAGAAGGGGTGGATTATATGTGTAATAATTCTAATGATAGTTCATGCATTGCTGAAATACTTACAGTAATTAATATTTTACAGTGTAATGCACAATGTTCTGATACATGTTTAGATACTTGCGATCGTGGATTTTTAGGCAATACTATTTCAACTTTAGGATTAAATACTAGACCTGTTATGCTTTATACATGCGCGGGTAATGGCACTCCATGGAGCATGCCAACAACTAAAGAAAATGTTGACTGTGCTAGTGTGGGGACAACTTGTTCGAGTGTGTTTAGAGTAGAAAAGATCGATGGTAATTGTGCGACATTTAGGGTGCTTGCAGCTAATAGTGATCCTACTACATCAGGAACTATTCCTTATGTAGCAACTAATTCATTTTTTACTATGAATCTAGATTGTGTATGTGCACTAAAATGTTTAAACGATACAACTGTCGAAGGAGTTTAAGAAAGCTAAGGCTTTCTTTTTATATATATGCTATTTTTAAAATTTTTCATTGAAAAAAGTAGATTTTTTATATCTACTTTATCTTATATTATCTTTATCATAACTTACTATTTCAGATGTTTTAGCATCTATTTCATAATTATATTCACTATTATTATAAATAAATTCTATATCATAAACTTGTCTATTATCATCAAAGTCTAGTTTTGATTCTGTAAAGGTAACATTATTTTGGTCTATGTTTGCATGGTTTAAAGCTACTTTTTGGGCATCATTTAGACTGATAATATTTTGATTATTTTCTTTATTATCTGTTTGGTTATTAATATTTGGATTAATATTTAATTTAAAGTCATTATAAATAATTCTTCCGTTTTTCGCGTCTATTTTATAGTCATATTCTTTATTATTATAGTAAATGCTAACATCATAGTGATTATCTTCCATTTCTAAATCGATTTCATCAAAATAAATTTCATCTTCAGTTAAACCAGTATCTTTTAATATGATGTCTTTTATTTCGTTTTCAGTTAAATATGTGCTTTTTATATAGATAAATACACCTATACAAATTAAGGCTATAATAACGGCAATACTCAAAATAATTACAAATAGTTTTTTCATGATACACCTCCTATTTTATTTTAACATATTTTATTAATAAGTACTATGTGGACTTTTAACTGTGTAAATGTATAGGGCTACTAAAAATTCATTGATGAATGGAATTATATTTTTATAAGATATTTTATTATTTTGAATTTGAATATAGAAGTATTTGACAATTTTTCTTCTATCGATGATGTTTTCTAAATCTTTATTTTTTATTTTATTTACTATTTGTTCTATATCAATGGTTTCAGTATTAGATAAAGCTGTTAGTAGGCCTTTATTATAACTTTTAATATGATAAATATTTGATTCATCATAATTAAAAATTTTCCCGGCATATTCAACAATATTATTGAAATTATTGTATAAAATTTTATTGTTTAGAATATCTTTAAAAATATCTGATTTAAATATTTGGTTTAGTATTTTATGCTCGGTATTAAAAATGTTATTTAAATTTTGTTCAAATTTATCAATGTATTTATTGTAATTTTTAATTAAATTATATTTTTTAAAGGTAAATTTATGTCCTTCTAATTTTTTAAATGTTTTCATGGTATCGTTATAGCCTAATTTAATGGCTTTTTTTGCTTGAGCTTTATCAAAAACAAGGAATGAGCCTATTTTATTATTTGGAGTAATGTAGGTAATATCTACTGATTTATCTTTGATATTCTTTTTAAATCCAATAGCTCTAAGGTCAACGGCAATTACTTCGGTAGCTCCTAGGTCAATTGCAAGATTAATTGGAAGATTATCATAGTATCCGCCATCGACATGCATTTCATTATTAATTAAATATGGTTTAAAGGCGGGATAGCAAGAAGCTGAGGCCAAAACATAATCTTTAATATTTTTCTCTGTTAAGTCTTTTTTTGTTATTAAAACTGGTTTTCTTTTGGTTAGATTATAGGTTACTAATCCGTAGTCGATATTAGAGTTAAAAAAACTATATGGTTTAAAAAAGTCTTTGAACATTTCTTTCATTTTGTAAATATCTAAGCCGCCTTCGTTTATAAATCCTTTGGCATACTGAAGGTATACTTTAGATATTTTTTCTTCTTCTAATGGTGGAAATTCATTTTCATCGTATATGGTTTTAAAATTTACGCGGTTCCAAAATTTTAAGGCACCTTTTAAATCTCTTTGAGCAACGAATACTCCATTAATGGCACCAATTGAAGTACCAGTGACTATTCTAATATCTTTGCCTAATTTTTTTAAGGCTTTATAAACACCTATTTCATAGGCGCCTTTGGAGCCTCCACCCGATAGGACTAGTGCGAGTTTTTCCACAGTAATCACCTCATTTTCATTATACTATATTTGAGTTATTTTCTCAATTTATAAGGCTAGACTTTAATTTATAAATAATGTACAATATTACTTAGAGGAGTTAGTTATGTTTGATTTTTTATATAATTTTATAATGTTATGTGCTTTATTTTTACTTTATTCTTTTGTTGGATGGATAATAGAAGTTATTTATACTTTTATTATTGAAAGAAAATTTGTGAATAGAGGTTTTTTGATTGGACCTTTAGTTCCTATTTGGGGATTTGGGGCGGTTTTAATTATGCTTATTTTAAGATCTGATGACAGTTTATTTAATTTAGCTATTTCATCAGCTTTCATTGGCAGTTTTTTAGAGTATGTGGTTAATTATGTTATGGAGAAAATTTTTAAGGTTAGATGGTGGGATTATTCAAAATTACCATTTAATATTAATGGCCGTGTTTGGCTTGGTTCATCTCTTTTTTTTGGTTTGGGTGGTATTCTTGTGGTAAAGGTATTTAATCCTATAATTTTCAATTTATTTTCAATGATTAATGAAACTGTTTTTAGTGTGGTAGTTATTATTTTAATTTTAATTGTTTTAACTGATTTTTGTGTTTCTTTTAATATTATTAACAAGCTTAAAATTTCAGCTTTATCAATGAAGAAAGACTATACTGAAGAGATTTCTAAAAAGGTTAGAGCGGTTCTTATGGAAAAATCACTTTGGTTTAGGCGTTTACTTAAGGCTTTTCCAAACATTAAGGTTTCTTTTAAAGGAAAAAAATAGGTGTTTTATTCCTATTTTTTATATACACCAAATGATAAATCATTATTAAATTCAAGTTCGGTATTGGTAATCACTTTATATGAAGCGTTTTGATAGTAGTAAAAGGTATTTTTATTTTGATAATAGATAGTATCATCTAAATATATTATATTGTTTGGATTTGTTGTATTAAATAGATATGTTTTTATTTTTTTGTTTTGGATATCAGCTCTATATACTTTATAGTGGTCATTTTCTTTTTGATACATATAGTAGTAGTTACCCACTTTATCTACTTTGTCATAATCTTTTATATCGTTTGTGTAATAATTATTGAATGTTTTACCATTTATGGCATCACTTAGGGTCATTTTTTCCCATTTTCCATTATAAGTTTCAAGGTTATTTTTATCGTGGAACTCTGTGACACTTTCATCTTCAATGCTTATTTTATATTGTTGATTTGTTTCTCTATCAAAAAGGTAAATGTCTGTTCCAATGGCCCCTTCAATATAGGAGTCGAATGAAATATCATCATAGCTTCTAATATCTATTTGTTTGCCATTTATGATATTTACAACATGGAATATTTTGAAATTATAGTTTGCGGTATAATCAGCGACAATGTAATATTTATCTGTGAAGTAACTAATTGGTTTGGTATATATATCATTTTCAAATATTTTCACGGTACTTTCGTTACCATTAAATAAATTTAATCCTTTATAAGTTTCCATGGCTAGATAATGATTTTCTAAGAAGTTATCTTGATAGATTGTTTGAGTATTTGAGAGTTTGATTGGGTCAGCGCTATCTTTATAATTATTTTGGTTATAACCATATTTATTTAGAGTTTTTAGATATTCTTTTATATTTTGATTATTTATGTCATGAGCGTAGGTTATTTCATTATTTTTTAAGCATAAAACATCTGTTAGAATTTCTTTATTATTAAAGATAGGAAGTAGGCAGTGGTAGCCATCAATATTTTTATATATGAGCTTTTTGATTATTTTATCTGACTTATGATAGTTTATATTTATTTGAAAGTTTATTTTAAAGTTTTCATGGGTTATATTAAAATAATAATTATTATCTTTTGTAGTTAAGGTTTCTTCTATTTTAAAGTTACCGACGTTATAGGTTATTTGATGTCCTTTATCAAAGATAAAAAGCAATCCTTTTAGGGCTAGAAATATGATGGTAAAAACTATTAATGTTTTTAAAAGGTACTTCATACATCTTCCTCCTACTAATAATTATAGAGCATTGTTTTTTATTTGTCCACAGTAAAACGGAGGTTAATTTTCTCCGTTTTTAGAAATATTTTTTAAATCATCTTTTAACTGTTTTTCTTCTTCATCGGTAATTTCTGATTCATATTGACGTTTTTGTTGCATCATGTATTTAGATAAAACGGTTTCGATTTCTCTTAGGGCTTTTTTAGATATAAAGGTCAAGTTTACTGTTTCTTTGACAGTATCGATGACTACTCTACCCCAAAATATTCCCATTTTTAAAGTTAGGTCATTGAACATATCTGGGGTGATTGTATAGTAAAAATAACCAAATAATAGTCTTTTTTGAGCAAGTAAAATCCTTTTATCAGTTAAGACAATGGCATAAGTTGAAGTTATATTGAAAACACTTGGAAGTTTTTGTGCGGCAAAGGCATATAATATTTCTTCATCGTCGTTGACGTGCTGGGCAGCAACTTTACTATGGGCTTTTAATCTCCAAGAGATTGTTCCTGGGTATCTTTTCTTAAAATCTTTTATTTTATTATAAATTATATTTGTCATATTTTTACCTCTTATCTATTGTTATTTGCTCAAAGCGATATTTTTGGGCTATATTCGGATATTTTTTATGGTCTACTTCTGATGAAAACATATCTAGCGGTCTTATCCACAGTTTATTATCATCATATAGAGCTCTATAGATGACATATTCTTTATTATCTTCAGATGATGTGGCAACATCTATTACTAGATAGAAATTTCCTTTGAAATGTCTATAAATTGTATTCTTTTTTATTTCTCTCATGGTTATTCCCTCTTTTCTCAATTATACAATAAATAGATGTTTTTTACAATTGGGAATTTTTTGGATTATATTTTAATTTTTTCCTTGTTTGAAAAGTTTAAAAACTCAATGATATTGTTTATGAGTCAAAGTATAATAGAACCTTTTTCAGCCAAAAAAATACCAAAAAACTTAATTTTCAGTATTTATTTTTTCAATTTCCTTAATTTCTAAACCTGTAATTTCAGCAATATCCTCCAAAGACATTTTCTTATTTAATAATTTCTTAGCTATTTTAATATTAGCTTCCTCTATTCCTTCTTCTCTAGCTATAGCTTCAAATGTACTTATCCTCTTTTTCTCATCTTCTTCTTGCGTTAAAAATTGTTTGAATTCATAATCATCATTTAATTCTTTTACTTTCTTCTTAAATTCACTCATATACTTATCTCCTTTTTCCACCATTTTTAACTCTTCTTCATTAAAATCAAGTA
>CALVIE010000057.1 GCA_944329385.1 uncultured Bacilli bacterium
ATATAGATGTAATGCGGATGGTAGTAGTTGTATTGAAGTAGCTGAGACTATTAATGGCGAAAATATTAATAGTGTGGCTGCAACAAATGATTATATGTATTATACAGTTACTGAATATTCTGTTGGAAGGCCAAATCATGGAACTTTATATAGATGTAATGCGGATGGTAGTAGTTGTATTGAAGTAGCTGAGACTATTAATGGCGAAAATATTAATAGTGTGGGTTAATATTTAAAACTTGTAACATTTGATTTCAAGTTTTGTTGTGAAAAAATGGTTTTGAAAAAATTTACTTTTAATGTCTTTTCTATGATTTATGATTATATAAAAAAATTTTTAAAAGTAAATATTGGTGAGAAATTTGTTATAAAAGTTATTGCTTTAACTAATGCAGAAATTAAAGATTGTATGAAAAATGATACTAAAGATTAGTATTGTTTTTTTCTTAATCACAAGACAATCTTAGTAAATTATAGTATAATACTATGTAGGGTGAAATTATGCGTGAACTTTTTGAAAATATAAGTGAAAATATAAAAAAACATGATGAAGTTATAATAATGACACATGCAAGACCTGATTTGGATGGTATGGGATCTAGTTTAGCTTTATATAAAATAGTTTTATCAATGGGTAAGAAATGTTATATTGTTTCACCTAATAAGAAAATTTATCGTTCTTTAAATAAGGGGTTGAAATTACTTTATGATAATGAGATAAAATTTAATTTTAAAAAAGAAGATGAAATAATAAAAGGTAAATATAAAAAACCAATACTTTTTATTTTAGATACTCAAAAACCAGAACTTGTTGAATCAGAAAAGGTACTTAAGTTTATTAATGATAAAATAGTTATTGATCATCATATTGGAAATTTAGATAGTATTAGTGATACTATTTACAAATACAATGATGCAAATAAATCAAGTATTGTAGAGGTTATGGCGGAATATTTAGAGTATTTGAATTTAAAAATAGAACCTTTAATTATGACTGTTTTGCTTGCAGGTATGGTTATTGATACAAGTAGTTTTAGTATTAAAACTACAGCTAAAACATTTGATATGGCTGCATATTTGACTAAAAATGGAGCAGATTTTGTTTTAATGCAGGATATTTTAAAGGAACCTAAGGAAGAAATGGTAAAAAGATATGAATATATAAGTAATAGCGAAGAGGTTGTTAAAGATGTTCTAGTGTGCAAGATGGATGATGAAATTCATGGTAATGTTGATATTGCACTTTTAGCAAAAGAACTTTTAAAGTTTGAAGATATTAATGCTTCTTTTGCAATCGGTAAGATTTCAAGTAAGATTGTTGGCGTAAGTGCACGTTCTATGGGGAATATAAATGTTAGTGAAATTATGGAAAAGCTAGGAGGTGGTGGTCATTTAACTGACGCTGCTGCTCAGATAAAAGGTAAGACGGTGGATGAGGTTTATACTATGCTTAAAAAAATAATTAGGGATGTGATAGAATGAGAGTTATACTTCTTAAAGACGTGAAAAAGCAAGGTAAGAAGAATGATATTATAGAAGTTAAAGATGGTTATGGAACTTATTTAATTAACAATAAGCTTGCTGTTTTAGAAACTAAAGGAAGTAGTAAGGTTTTACAAAGGCAGACTGAGGAAGCTTTATTAGAAGAAAATTTACTTTTAAAGGACTGTGAAAACATTAAAAAGAAATTAGAAAATATGACTTTAACTTTTAAGGTTAATACTGGTAAAAATGGTCAAGTATTTGGTCAAATTAGTACTAAACAGATCGCGGATGAACTTAAGAAAAAAGGATTTGATATTGATAAAAGAAAAGTTAAATTAGATGTTCCTATTAATAGTTTAGGAGTAACTAATGTAAAAGTTTTATTACACAAAAAGGTGGAGGCTAGTTTAAAAGTTTGTTTGAAAAGTAGGTGATTTTTGTGAATGAAAGAGCAATGCCACAAAAGATTGATGCAGAGCAGGCAATACTTGGATCAATGTTTTTAAGTGAGAAAGCTTTAGAACTTATTTGCGAAAGATTAACTAAGGAAATGTTTTATTTAGATTCTCACAAAAAAATATTTGAAGTTATTAAAAATTTAGCTGATAAAAAAGTACCTATTGATATTACGACGGTGACGGCTGAACTTGAGAAAAAAAAGCTTTTAAATCAAGTTGGTGGGGTAGAATATTTAACACAAATTATTAATATTGTACCTACGGCGGCAAATGCGGAAGAGTATATTAAAATATTAGAGGAAAAATTTTTAAGAAGGAATTTAATCGAAGCTGGTACAGATATTGCGAATGCGGGATTTTCTTCGTCTTTAGATATTGGTGATATTTTAGATGAGGCTGAGAAAAAGATATTTGATGTTGTAAAAAATAGAAGAGGGTCTGAGTTTAAGAGTATTCAAGATGTTTTATTTAAGGCTCAAGCGGATTTAGAAAAATTATCTTCAATGAAGGGAGAAATTACTGGTGTTCCTTCTGGATATTATGATATTGATAGACTTACGGCTGGCTTTCATGAGAATGAACTTATTATTATAGCTGCTCGTCCAGCTATGGGTAAAACAGCTTTTGCTGTTAATTTGGCTGTTAATATGGCAATGAATGCGAAAAAGACTGTGGCTTTATTTAATATGGAAATGGGAGCAGAACAACTTATTAACCGTATGCTTTCTTCAGTTGGACAAATTGAAGCTTCTAAGCTTAGGACAGGTAGATTAGAGCATCAGGATTGGAAAAGAGTGAATGAAGCTATTAGTAGGCTTGCTGATACAAAAATATTTATTGATGATACTCCTGGTATGACAGTTAGTGAGATTAGAGCTAAATGTAGGAGACTTGCAAATAGTGAAAATGGCTTAGATATTGTGATTATTGATTATTTGCAATTGATTAATGGTTCTAGTAGATATGCTGGTCAAAGACAGCAAGAGGTATCAGAGATTTCGCGTTCTTTAAAGACTATGGCAATGGAACTTAATATTCCAGTAATTGCTTTAGCTCAACTTTCGAGAAGTGTGGAAGGGAGAGAGGATAAAAGGCCATTACTTTCTGATTTAAGAGAGTCTGGTTCTATTGAGCAAGATGCGGATATAGTGGCATTTTTGTATCGTGATGATTATTATAATAAAGAAAGTGCGATAGATGAGAATACGAGTAAAAGTGAGTTTATTATTTCTAAACACCGTAGTGGTCCTACTGCTACTGTTAATTTGATTTTTAAAAGAGATACTAGTTCATTTTTTAATATGGAAAATAGTCAGGTAGGTGATTAAATGAAAAAATTTTCGATTTTTTGTATGCTTTTTATTGTAATGGCTTTAGTTTTTGTGCTTGGTTTTGGGTATAAATCTTCACCAGTGCCTAATAATTATTATGAAGTTTATTTAAATGAAAAATCACTTGGAGTTATTAAATCAGCAGATGAACTTGAAAATTATATTGATGAAAATGGGGCTTATTATAAAAGAAAGTTTAATGTAGATAATGTTTATTCTCCTAAAGGATTACAAATTAGAAAGATTACTACTTATAATGATAAAGTTGATTCTGTATCTTCTATTTATAAGAAAATTTCTTCGAAAGAAAAGTTTACAATTAAAGGATATGAATTTGCTTTGAAAAAACAAGTTAATGATGAAGAAGGTAATCCTCAAGTGACAACAAGAACTGTTTATGTACTTGATAAGAAAGTGTTTAAAAATGCTATTTCAAAATTAATTGAAACGTTTGTTGGTAAGGATGCATATAAGGCATATATAGATGATTCACAAGTAGAGATCGAATCGACTGGTGAGAATATTCAAAATGTATATATTGATGAGGATATTACAGTTAAAGAAACTAAAATACCTGTTAATGAAACAATTTATACTGATGAAAATGAACTAGCTAATTATTTGTTATATGGTGAACAGCAGAAAAGCATGAATTATATAGTTAAAGCAGGCGATACGGTTGAAAGTGTAGCTTTTAATAATAAAGTTAGTCCAGAGGAGTTACTGATTGCAAATGAAACTCTTACTAGTGAAAATAATTTGCTTTATCCGGGACAACAACTTAAAATTGTGGAAACTAATCCACAAATAAGTGTAGTTGAAGAGTCTTATGTAGTTGAGGATATTGAAAGTAAGTTTACTACTGAGGAACGTTATGATAATAATATTGTAATAGGTCAAGATAAAGTTATTCAGCAAGGTGAAAATGGTTTAGAGAGAGTGTCGCAAAATGTTAGGAAAGTTAATGGAATAATAAATTATGTAGATCCTAAAGGAAAAACTGTTTTGAAAGAACCTGTTAGTAAAATAATTCTAAAAGGTAATAAATATATTCCAGATGTTGGTAGTACAACGAGTTGGGGTTGGCCAACAGATAGTGGTTGGACTTTAAGTAGTGGTTATGTATGGAGAAGTAATCCAGTTACTGGTAGACGTGAGCTTCATGGTGGACTTGATATAAGCGGTACTGGATATGGTTCTAAGATATATGCAACTAATAATGGTCGAGTTAAGGAAGCAGGGTACCATTATAGTTATGGTAATCATGTTATTATTAATCATAATAATGGTTATTTGACTTTATATGCCCACATGTCAAGGATTAATGTTAAAGT
This sequence comes from uncultured Bacilli bacterium, assembly GCA_944329385.1. GTDB lineage: Bacteria > Bacillota_I > Bacilli_A > RF39 > UBA660 > Coprosoma. Next base: position 4,609 of record CALVIE010000057.1, read on the forward strand.
AGGTCAAGTTGTAGCTAGAGGCGATGTTATTGGTTATGTAGGTATGACAGGAGTTGCGACAGGGCCACATGTACACTATGAGATATGGAAAGGCTGCGATTATTGCCGAATTAATCCGATGAGTATGTATTAATGAAAATATGCGTTTTAGCTAGTGGAAGTAAAGGAAACTCATCTTATATTGAAACAGAAGGTACTAGGTCGCTTGTGGATATAGGGATGAGTGCGGGTTATGTTTCAAAAGCTTTAAAAAGCATTGATGTAGAGCCCTCTTCAATTCAGAGGGTTTTTATTACCCATGCGCATACAGATCATGTGGCAGGATTAAAAGTATTTTTGAAGAAGTATCATCCGACTGTTTATTTGACTAAGAAAATGGAAGAAGAGATAGGATTTGATATTGAGGATAAAGTCTATATTGATGAGGATATGAAGATTTTTGATTTAAGTGTGAGCGTGATTAAAACATCACATGATGCTTCGGATAGTAATGGATATGTGTTTTCTTCTAATGGTAAAAGTATTGTTTATATTACTGATACTGGATATATCCATGTTAAGAATTTTCCAAAGCTTAGTAATAAGAATGTTTATGTGTTTGAGAGTAATCATGATGTAAGAATGCTTAAAGAGGGAAGATATCCATATTATTTACAGCAAAGAATACTTAGTGATAAGGGGCATTTATCGAATAAAGATTCGGCATATTATTTATCAAATTTTATTGGTGATAATACTTCAAATATTATTTTAATTCACTTGAGTGAAGAGAATAATAAACCAGAGATTGCTTTAAAGACTTTGATTGATACTTTAGAGGATAAAGGAATAAGAGTACCTAATATTGAGATTGCTTATCAAAAAGAGATTACGGAGTTTGTTGAGATATGAAAGTTATTTGTGTTGGAAAAATTAAGGAAAGTTTTTTTAAAGATGCTATTTTAGAATATAGTAAAAGAATTAGTAAATATACTAAGTTAGAAATAATAGAGGTTTTAGATGAGCCTTTAGAAAAAACAGCTTTGAAAAAGGAAGGTGAGCGGATACTTTCTAAAATAAAAGATAGTGATTATGTAATTACTTTAGAAATAGAGGGTAATAGTTTATCTTCTTTAGATTTTGCGAGAAAAATTGAAAATAATTTTAATAGTAATAAGAATTTGACTTTTGTTATAGGTGGTTCTTATGGACTTAGTGATTTAGTTAAACAAAGAAGTAATTATAGTTTATCTTTTTCTAAGTTTACTTTTCCTCATCAGTTATTTAGAGTGCTTTTACTTGAACAAATTTACAGAGCTTATAAAATTAACAATAACGAAAATTACCATAAATAAATTTAGACTTTTTGGGAGTGATATTCCTAGAAAGTCTATTTTTTCTTTTGATATTTTTTAGATATTTTGGGAATTTAATTCCTAAAAAGTATAAAAAAAATGTATATTTTCTATAAAATATGATATGCTATGTACAAAATCTTTATAAAAATGTGAAACTTGGGATATAAAAAGTTTATAAAAACGTGAAATTCATTTGCATATTATATGAAAAAGTATAAATTTTAATTATGGTATAAGAATTTTGGCTTTGAGGATAAGATTAAATCTGCTTCTTTGTATGCATGTTTTTGTATAAAAAGATAAAGAACCACCCATTATTAATTAGAGGGTGGTTTTTATATGAAAAAGATGATTATTTTACTTTTATTAATTGGAATATTTTATGTGTTTATTGGTGATGCTTTAGCTAAAAAATTAACAATCCCATCTGATGCGATTAGAATTAGAATTATTCCAAATAGTAATTCGGCTTTTGATCAAAATATTAAATTAAAGGTTAAGGACAAATTAGAGATAACAATGTATGATTTGCTTAAAGATGCGAAAAGCAGTGAAGAAGCTCAAGATATAATAAAAAATAATTTAGATTTGGTGGACAAGGATGTTAAAAAGATACTTAGTGAAGAAAATTACAATAAAGGTTATGAGATAAATTTTGGGGAAAACTATTTTCCAGAAAAGGAATATAAAGGTGTGAAATATGAAGAAGGATATTATGAGTCTTTATTAATTACTTTAGGCAAGGGTGAGGGAGATAATTGGTGGTGTGTTTTATTTCCTCCTTTATGTTTGATTGAAGGAGAGGAGAATACTGAGGTAGAGTATAAGTCAATCGTAATGGAAATTTTAGACAAATATTTTAATAACTAATGCCATAAAATTTTGTAAGAGGTGGATTATGGCATTAGTTTTTTTAATGGCGGTTAGTTTAAGTATGGATGCTTTTTCTTTAGCTTTGGTCTATGGAACTTTAGGAATGAGTAAGAAATATAAGATTTTTTTATCAATAATTGTTGGAATGTATCATTTTGTAATGCCACTTTTGGGAATGTTTTTAGGTGAAATTATTTTATCTTTATTCAATTTTAATTATGATATTTTGGTGTTTTTAATTTTAACTTTTATTGGTGTGGAAATGGTCGTTAATTCTTTTAAAAGTGAAGATGAGGTTTCTTCTTTAAAGGTATCAGATTTATTTTTATTTGGTTTAGCAGTTAGTATTGATAGTTTTACACTTGGCATAACTTTACCGAGTTTGAATGTTAGTAAAGTTATTTCACCGTTTATTTTTGCTTTGGTTAGTTGCTTATTTACTTTTATTGGTTTATCTATAGGTAATAAAATCCAAAAATTATTAGGTAAGGTTGCAACGATAATAGGTGGGGTTATTTTGATTTTAATCGGTGTGTTTTTTCTCTTTTGAGTGTGAACATTTTTTTGAGTTCCGGTAAAATTTTCTAAAGCTAATAAAAAAGATGAATCCTGTGGAAAAGAATTCATCTTTTTGCTT
>CALVIE010000058.1 GCA_944329385.1 uncultured Bacilli bacterium
TTCTAATTTATTGTACTACTTATTACTATTGTTTTCTAGTCTAGGAGTTTGAATTATTTTAGTTAATATCTTTCTTGGCTCTTTTTTATTTATTTGGTTCATATAATTCTCATATTCTTCCTTAGCTCTTTCATCTTGTTCTAAATATGCCCCCATTATTCCTTCTTGTGTTGTGGCGATATACCAGTCTTTTGTATAATACGCTTCTTTTAACATGTATCTATCCATTGGTACATATTCTTCTGATGTGGCATAATTAATTGCATTTATTCTATTTATAGCATTTGTTCCATCTTGGGTTTCTTGATTGATGCTAAAATCTATATATTGTACTTCTTCTCTTGGATCCATATAAGAAGTCTCAGGATCTTTTGATTCTATATCTTTTAAGTCGAAATTATTATCCATATAAACAATTTCTAATTTTTTATGATATTTATCTGTATCTTTATATATTTCATCTTGTTTTTCAAAAATAGTTGGTGTTTGAAATTCATTAGGAAAAGGGATAGTTTTTGGTTTTAGATAAGCTTCTTCTCCAATACCTACTAGATGAATTGGTTCTTTACTTTCCTTTGTTATTCTTACAATCTCGTTCATTCCTTCTCTAAAGGCTTCTGCGATTCGATCTCTATTTTCACTGCTTTTATCAATACATTCAATACTATTTGCTATTAAGACATTACCATTTCTTTTTAAAGGAGAAAAAGCAGCAAGGGATCCTTCTTCATTATAAATGAATAATATTCTTCCATTTCTACAAAGAGCAGCATGTAATAAGTGTTTATGGGCAATATCTAAGGTTCTAATACAACAATTCGCTCTATACCCTATTTCAAAAATCCTATGATCATTTAGTCTCATCATTTGATATTTATAACCATAATCTGTTCTTCCTTCTACATAAGGAATACTAGATTCTCTTCTTTGTTTCATTTTATCGTATATTTTGATTATTTCTTCAAACACTTCATTATTTGAGTATTTTGTTCTATTTCCTAAAGTAATGTTTTCTAAAAATAATTCCTCTTTTAATGCATAATTATCTGGAGTAACCTTTTCCAAATCCACACCATATTTTTCAATCTCTAATATTATAGAAACTTTTTTCAACGTGATTTCATTATGACATTTTTGTAGGATACTGTCATAATTGTTATAAAGATAATACCAATATTTATATAATACTTTCTTTTTTTCCTTTAACATATTTATAAAGTGATTTTCCATAGGTTTAGCAAACATGAAATTAATAAATCTTCTATCAATTACAGGTAGATATTTTTTTCCCTCTTTTCTCATTTCTACCCTACTTACATCTGTTTTTGATACATTATCTAAGAATATTTTATCAGATTTACCATCTGAGGATATTTTATCGTATTCCCCATATTTTTTATTTAATATTTCCAAACCTCTTTCATATCCAAAAATCAAATAAAACTTTATAGCTGTTCCATAGATTGCGGATAATTCATCTTGCGTGCTGTCCTTAAAAAAAGGGATAAACTTATTTATATGTTTTACATTTATTTTCGCTAATTGGTCGGTTGTTATTCCTTGAAGATAGTGTGTATTATGTAAAGCTATATTAAATTTTAAATAAAATAGTAGTTTTCTATCTTTGTCTGTAGCATCTCTTTTCGTAGATAAATAATAAATATCATTATAACTCAATTGTTTGTTATTTAAATTCCTTTTTAGAGCTTCATAAACTTGATTCTTATCTACTCTGCTTTCTTTCATAATTTGAACTAATATAAATTGTAAGAACTGCTCTTTTATCTCTTCCTCTTCTATTTTAAATAATAAAATATCAATTACTCTTCTTTTTAGTTTTTCTCTTGGAATTGCTCTAGTATAATGTTTTTGTCTATATAGTTCTATTAAAAATTCTTTGTGTTTTATCTTTTTAAATAACTTATCTATCGATAGTCCTTTTCCTATTAAATTACTTCTTATATATTCTTCTATTAAAGCATCGTCATTTGTACTTGCTTTTAAATAATCTACAAGGAATCTTTCTTCATCATTTAATTGTTGTAAAACATTATCAGGTATTTTCGTTACATCACATTCACACAATACTCTTTCAATATTTTGATATTTTGTTCTAAAATCACGAGGTAGTAATAACTCTGGAGTATAACTATTTAATTTTATAATCAAAGCAAATTGTTTTTCTAATGGCAACTTATTAAATACTGTGCAATTCGTCATACCTTCAAATACTTTCAGTAAGTTATAGGAATAAAAGAATCTATTTTCTATTCTATTTTCCATCATTATGACACTTAAAAAATATTCGTTATGATATATTTGTTTGCGAATGGATTGCGATTTAATCTCTTTATTTAATTTTTCTAGAGCCCTTATTGTTTCTTTACTATAGATAAATTCCTCTGATGGTTTTGCATTTAAAATTAAAATTCTTTGAATATCATTATTTTCCCATAGTATATTCTGGATAATGGCATTCGAATTTCTAAAAATATAATGAACCATGTCCTTATCTAGGGAAGAAATAAAATCTAGGATACTAGAGTCTATTACTGCTCTTAATTCTTGTTCTGTCATTTCATTTAGTTTGTTCATTAATTTTTTATTTTTGTAAAATTTTATATCTGTTAAATTATATCGTTCCATGGTAAGCTCTCCTTGAATAGAACTTATTATACCATAAATCGATTCTTATTACTTTTTAAATTATAAAATTTAGTATAACTTACTAAGTTTGAATGGTTGAATTTTGATTTCTTTTAGCTTTTATTATTTAAGGCATTTATATATTTATCTAAGTATTTATTTCTATCTTTTGAATTATATTGCATAATAAATCTTGGATGTTCTAAGGCAATGATCTTATCAAAGAAATGATATTCTTCATTAATTTTTGTTAAGAATTTAAAATTTTCTCCACTTCCTATACAATAACATATTGATGTATCAATTCCAAGTGCAATTTGTTTCTTTAAAGAATCTACAATAAAATTGTGCAAAGCTTTTTCTAATTTTTTGTTTTCATAATAATTTGCATTAACTAGATTTCCTTTTGAATTTACATTTACTATACCTAAGGGACATACAAAACTCATAAAAAAGTCCTTATAAAATTTTTGACAACCACCATATTGTTCCATCACATCATACAAAAAATTTGAAGATGATTTATTTATATAAAAGTTATCAATCATAATACCAGTTTCTTTATAAAGATGACTTGCATCTTCGAATGGAATACCTGTTGTCGCTGTACCTTTTCTCGCTGGTGAACTACCAAGTATTAAATATCTTTTATTATGGTCATTATAATATTTTTTATAAAAAGCATTTGTAATCTCTTTTATTTGTATTCTATTTTTACCATTAAATGGATTACTAATACTATAATTATCAAATAATTCTAAAGATATATTCGCTATCCATTCATTAAATTCTAATACATTATCTGAAAAAGTTTTTATTTTAACCATATTATCCACTCTCTTTTTACTTCCAATCTCTATTTAAATTTATTTTTTCTTTCTCTTTAAACGCTTCTAAAAGATCTATATTATATGAATTACATATTGCTAATAAATATATAAATATATCTGCTATTTCATGTTTTAGGCAAGATTCATACTCCTTTGTTATATCCATATCCATATTTTTTTCTGTTTTTCTAATTTCTTTTGCTAGTTCTCCGACCTCTTCTGTTAAATAACAAAATAATTCTAAAGGTGTATTGTTAAAACCATTTATTTCCATCATTTTAGTAATATATTTTTGGATTTCATTTAAATTACTATTGGTATTTATCTTATTAAATTCATTCACTAATAATTCTTTTTTCATTTTCATTTTCCCTTTCATATTTTTTTGTTTTCTTTCTAATTTTATTAACAATACTAATAATTATATATATAACTTGATATAAAGGAATAAACCAAAAGAAAAATACTGTATATATAAAACAATTCTCAATACCTGCCATGAATCCCTCTACCCCATAATATGTTGTATGAATATGATTACACAAAGATTCTATATGTATTCCAACATATTCAGAGCTTATGCCAGTTATACTATATTTTATTGAAACAATAATCCAAAACACATAATATAGTAAACTTAATATAAATATTACTTTAAAAAATGAAGGTAATTTATTTATTTCCTGTTTTTCCATTTTATTTTCCAACTTTAACATCCTACTTTCAAATTACTAGATAATTCATGAAAAAGCAAAGGTTTTATACTTGTCAATTTATCTATTTTTTTACGCTACCTTTTCTATTTTTATCTTTTTTTAAAACTGTTTCTAAAATCTCGTGTCCATAAACATTTGTATAAATCACATTATCAGTAAATACTGGGCCATCAATAATATCATAATATTCCTCCGGACTATTAAAATTTGTCTTTTTGATTTCATAACCGCTTACTGTAAAATCCCCATTTGGAAATTCACAAAAGAATATATTTTTACAAGTATCTAAGCTGGGTACTTTTCTAAATCTTACTAAAGGAGCAACTGTGCTACTACCGTTTTTATTTTGCATAATTGATAATAGTTTTAATGTTATTAGTCTATTATTACCTCCACCATTTTTACTAGAAATATAATAATATCCGTCTTTTTCTATAACTCCCATATCAATTTGTTTTGAGTCATCATTCTTATAATAATCTGGATTCTTTAAATATAAATCTGCAATTTCTTCTCCCCTTGATAATGTACAAAATGCTTCAATCCAACTTTTTCCAATATACTTATCATGATCTGTGCCAATTAATTTTGTCATATCTAGATTACCATTATAACAATATGATTTATAGTAATCAGAAACACAATATATTTCTTCTTCTGTTAAATTTTGTCGTAATGATTTTATAGTATCAAAAAATTCGGGAGGCATATCCTCATCCCTATAGATTCCTATTTTCTTTAAAAAATCTTGTTGACTTTTTTTTAATCTATCAAAATAGTCCATATATTTTCCTGCTTCCTAACCACGATTTATTGTTTAGATAATTATATCATTAATTATAAAATAAAAATAGTAGATTATAGCTTACTAGTTAATGATATTGTGAATTCATTTATCTATTCTAATTGGCTTATAATTTTTCTTGACAATACTAAATAATCAATACTTTTTATTAATAACCTTATTACCAACATATTTAGACACTTCAACATTAAAACGAGATAATTACGAGGTAACTATATATTTTATATGGACTAACCTTTTAAAACAAAAAAAGTGGAGCCTTTCGGCTCCTTCAGGGGGCGAAGTTGTTTAGTCACTTTTTATTTTACAACTTCATTTTTCCTTTATTTTTTAACTTTTTTTGTTTATTTTATACCAACATAAATTAAATAATTTTAAAAGTTTTCTAACTTTTTAGCACCTAAATAGCACCTAAAATTATTTATTCCTTTGTCTTTTTATTATTAACATTAATCCTAGTAAAATGATGAATATTATAACAAAACATATAATTATTCTAAATAATACTACATTTGTTATAGGACTACCAAAATCATACCAACTCATTATTTCAAATATAAAAAATGTTATTAGTAATGATAGTATTGCAACTCCTATAACTGATAAAGCTTTTTTCATTATTTACTTACTCCTTTTTATAAAATAGTATTTACTAATTAATACTTTATGTATTTAAAAGCATAGGTTGATTTTTCATTGCAATTAATTTCTTCATCACTTGATAGCTCACATATTCCAACTAATAAATCACTATCATCTTTAAAAGTGATTTTTTTATTATTGTCTATAGTATAAGTTCCTTTTTCTATTTGGTTATTTTCTAAAGTCAATGTATAATTGCCATTACCATCACATTCTAATATGTAATCTTCCTTACCACCTAATTCATCGCCATCTTCATTAATTTGATATACATTTTGATTTTCAGTTGTTGCTATCCATTTACCTTTTAATGAATCACTAGTACCACATCCTGTTATGCCAATTAATAAACTTACACTTAACAAATATAAAAATAATTTTTTCATATTTTATTCACTCCCTTTCAAATACAGACTACTTCCTTGGTTTATTTAGTAAGGTAGCAATTCCCCACAAAGTGCTAGAAAAACCTAATACCAAAATTGGGACAAAAATCTTTAAATATACATAGAAATCATAAATTGATTCTTGCCATAATCTGTACTCAAAAAATACTCCTATGCCAATTAAAATAATGATTACTGCAATAACTTTTAAAATAATTGATATAATTTTTTCCTTTTTCATATTCATTCCTCCTAATTTATAATTATTGTTTGACCATTGGCTCTTGTATTTGTTCTAAACCTGTTTTAGTTGTTTCTTTAACACCTACAATAGTTGAGTTTTTAAAAATATCTTCTAGTTCATCTTTTACATTAGTCACATCTTCATTAATCATAAACTCAAATTCATAAGTTTTATTTTTTTCTAATGTTACATCCCATAAATTATTTATGATAACTGTTTTTGTTTCTCCTTGGAATTCATTTAGTTCTACCTTAAAAGAATTTCCATAAGAAACTGGATTCCCATCTTCATCATATTGTTGTTCAATATATTTTGATATATCTTTTACCGTATAAGTTCTTATAAAAGTATAATTGTTATCTTTACAAAAGTTTTGTTTATGTTTCATATTATTATTTCCAATATAAATATCTTTATTACCATCCAATGTATTACATTTAATTAAAGTTATATCTCCCCTATAGATTTGAGTACCGCCATCCTTTAAAATATCTTCTAGTTTTAATATGTCTATTATTTCGTTTATAGCATTGCTATTATCTTCAATATAACTTTTTAATTCAGCTTTTCTATCTTTCATTTCAATAGTTATATTTTCAATACAATAAGTATAAATGTTTCTACCATCTTTTGATAAAAGCAATTTAGGTTTATTACATTCATTTTGATTTTCATATTCGATATTAAAATTATTTTTTGAACTACAACCTGTTACTATAGCTATTATTAAAAGTCCAACTATTACCTTTTTCATTATTATCCTCCGATACTACAAATTAATTATTGTTTAGATAATTATATCATTAAATACAAAATAAAAATAGTAGATTACAACCTACTACTTACTTTTTAGTATAGTAATTTATTTATCTGTTCTTACTGACCTTTTATAAGACTTTTTTTCATCAGTAAGTCCAGTTAAATAATCAATGCTAGTATTAAAATATATTGCTAACTTAATTAAAGAGTCAACTGGTATATTTAGATCTCCTGTTTCATATCTTGAATAAGTTGTTTG
>CALVIE010000059.1 GCA_944329385.1 uncultured Bacilli bacterium
ATAAAATTTATAAATTACAAGAAGTTGTGAATTCTATTTGATTATTCATTTGTTGCACTTGACTTTTTAATTTAGAATTTTATTTTTTACATGCCTGTATTAACTTTTCAAAAAGCACCAAGTTTTCATCTTCAAGTTCTGGATGAAACTGCACACCAACACAAAACCAATCATCCTTACTTTCTAAAACCTCTATCACCCCATCCGAAGTCACACCAGTAACCTTAAATAAACCATCTTTAAAAAGCTCATCTCTTGCCATCGACTTATGAAGTGACGGAACATTCAAAACATCTTTTTTATAAATATCATATATTTTAGAAAACTTATCAATAAAAACTTCATGTTTACACTTTTCAATCTCTTTAAATTTGAAAGGATTTAACTTATCATGACCTTCCATATCATATAAATAAAATTTTTCATCATCATACTTAAAATTTTCAGAAATAATCTTATAATTAATCTTTTTATATTTTTTTCTAAACCACTCATACCCCGCCAATGTCTGCATCCCAAGGCAAACGCCTAAAACAGGTATTTTATGAATATAAGCATAATGAATAGCACATATATGAGAACTACCTAAATGTGGTCCACCTTGAATAACCAAGCCATCGCACATTTTCATTTCATCTTCATTAAAATTTTCTAAAGGAAATAACAAACCGATTGGAATTCCTCCAGCTTCCATAATTCTCTTAGAAAAATTATCAACAAACCTACTTTGACATTCAAACGGATTTTCTAAATTAAATCTTTTAGGAGCAATTACCCCTATAACTGGTTTTTTCATATAACACCTCATAAACAACTAATAATTAAAATAAAAATCACAAAAAACATTATACAAAATAATATATTCAAAAAAAGCAAAAACGGACTACTACTTTTATGATAAGCTAAAATAAGTTTATAATTTTTGGAATAACTTTTTTTAATTCTCTTAATATCTCTTTTATCTAAATAAAGTATAAAAGGATTTAAAACACTAGTAAGTATTAACCTCATAAAAATCCAAATTATAAAAGTAAACGTAAGTCCAAAAATATTTGAAAAAGCAAAAGCAAAACTAGAAAAAAATCTAAAACAAAAATAAAAACAAATAAGCTCTATAAATGATAAAATAACACCTATTAATAAATGAGTTTTATATCCAATATAAAAAGTTCCAAGTAAATATGGTTTCCATAACTTCCTATTATGAAGCATATCATCATAATCTTTTTCATAAATTTCTAAATCAGTTTTTTTATCATCATAATTAAAACTGACATTCTTGCCGTTTTGCATATATCCACATTTAATACATACACCATCTATAACTTTACCTGAGCACTTTAAACACCTCATATATCCACCAACCTTAACCTAACATCAAAAACAAAGTCCACTTATTTAATCAATTTTTTTATCTTTGAAAGACCATTTTTCTCTAAACGTGAAATCTGTGCCTGACTTATTCCAATCTCTTCCGCAAGCTCAGTTTGTGTTTTACCCATCATATACCTTTGTAAAATAATATATTTTTCCTTTTCTTTTATCTCTTTTAATGCATTAAACAAAGAAATATGCGTTTCTAAATCATAAACACCATCGTCTATAGATAATTGATCTGCTAAATATATTACATCACCACCATCACTATATATTGGTGAAGATATACTAACCGTATCTTTTAAAGAATTTAAAGCTTGCGTTACCTCCCACTCAGAAATACCAAGTTCTAAAGCAATCTCTTTAATTGATGGTTCCCTGTTATTTTTTAAAGTAAGTTCATCTTTAATCTTCAAAGACTTATAAGCCAAATCTTTAATACTTCTTGAAACTCTTAAACTACTATTATCCCTTAAATATCTTTTAATCTCTCCTAATATCATAGGTACCGCATAAGTACTAAATCTCACCTCATGTGACAAATCAAAATTATCAATCGCTTTAATTAAACCAATCACTCCAACTTGAAATAAATCATCTAAATCACTCGTTCGAAAAATAAAATTTTTTAAAATTGATAAAACTAATTTTAAATTACCATTAATTAACTCTTCTTTCGCCCATATTTCACCACCTTGATACCTTTTAAATAAATCAATTTGTTCTTCTAAAGTTAAAACTTTTATATTTGCTGTATTTACATTCGAAATTTCTACCTTGCCTCTAGCCATAAAATTCCCCTTTCACCCTTATTTTGAGTGAAAGAAAATTTTTTTAAACAAAAAACTTCAAAATAAACAAAATAACTAAAATCAATAAAATAAATATTCCTAAAAAAATTATCTTTCTTTTATTATTTAAATCAAATAACTTTAAACTTTGATATAAAATAAATAAATATAAAATAAAGAATATAATTAAACAAATTAAAGCTAAAATAACTCCTATATTAATAAATATTAAACAAAAAACTAAACCTATTATTAAAAAAACATTTAAAGCACCAAACAAATTAAAAACATTAAAATAATTTTTCTTATATAAATAACTTAAAATAAAAGAAATTAAAAAAAAGAAAATCAAAGAAATAATAAACAAAATTAAAAAATAATTAAAATAATTTGGCTTTTCACTAACTTCTGTCACATAAAATCCTAAAACAGAAGTTCCTTCATAATAATCACTCAAAGTTTTATCAAGCATTTTACTTTTAAATAAAGCATAAAAAATCCCGAAAAGAATACTACAAACAAATGTAATAATCAAAGACAAATAAAACAGATTTTTATCTATAAATTTTTTAACCATATCCTCCACCCTTTAACCATATTAGTATACAAAATTAAATAAGCCAAAGATATTACAAATCCCGCTATTACATCACTCGCATAATGTACCCCTAAATATATTCTACTTATAGCTATTAAAAAAATTAAAAGCCCCAAAACTAAAGAAAAAATTTTTCTATTAGATAATTTAAAATACCAAATCAAATAAATAACAAAACCATAAAAACCTAAAGACATCATCGCATGACCAGATGGAAAACTATAACCACTTTCGTCAATAATCATTAAATCAAAAGGTCTATCTCTTGTAAAAACTAATTTCAAAAATACATTTAAAATTAAAATGTTAACAGCATTAATAGTAATCAAAATTCCACACTTTCTATTTTTTATTAAAAATATCAAACATATAATTCCAATTACTATCCCACTTCCAAACATCGTAATAAATTTAAAAAAATATGTTAAAAATTCATTTCTTAAAATTATATTATAAATAAAACTATCAAACAAAACCGTTTTATCATTTAAAACCAAATAAGAAATAAAAACAAAAATTAAAATTAATAAACTAAAACAAATCCATTTTAATTTCATCAAATCACCAACTAAAAATTCAAATATATTTAAATTGCTTTAGGTTTGCTTTTAATATGATTACCTATAATTTCCGAAACATCAAACACCGTTACAAATGACGATTCATCAGTTTCATCTAAAATATCTTTTAAAATGGGTACCTCAAATCTTGTAATAACTGTATATAAAACTCTTTTATCACCATGAGAAATAATACCTTCTCCAGATAAAACAGTTACTGTTCTTCCAAGCTTTTTTAAAATAGCATCAGCTATTTGTTTACCATCATCAGTTATTATAAAAGCTGCTTTCGCACTATTAAAGCCATCTGATACCATATCAATTACCTTATAAGAAATAAAATATGTAAGTAATGAATATAAAGCTCTTTCTGCCCCAAGAATAAAAATTGCTATTCCATAAATAATTACATTAAAAGCAAAAACCACTTGCCCAACAGAAATACTTTTTGTCCTATTAATTAAAATTGCTACAATTTCAGTTCCATCTAAACATCCACCATTTTTAATAATAAGTCCACACCCTACACCAAGCAAAATTCCACCATATACCGTAGCTAATAAAGTATCATCAATAATTGGTTCATAACTACCGAAAATCTCAAGTAAAATACTAAATAAAATCATTCCATAGCCTGCTTTAAACACAAACTTTTTACCAAGCTGCTTATAGCCTAAAATTAAAAACGGTAAATTTATAATAAAAATTATCAAACCTAATGAACCACCAAATAAAGTATTCAAAATAATTGAAACACCATTCATTCCTCCGTCAATCATTGAATTAGGAATTAAAATCAGTTCCAAAGAAATAGCCGCCATAACAGCACCTATGGTAATCAAAATCAAACTTAAACAAAAGTCTAAATTAAATAAATTTTCTTTCTTTGCCATAAACCTTACCTCCACATCATAATTATACATAAAATAAATGTTTTTTTAAAGCCCACACATAAAAATAAGTTATTTCTCATAACTTATTTAAAATAACTTCCTTATTTTTCAAAACTCTATCCTCTTTTTTTATTTCTAAAGCCTTATTCACATAATATAAAGCTTTTTCATAATCCTTTAAATTATAATAGCAAATACTTAAAAAATCATAAATACTAAAATCTGTACTAAACCATTCTGTAATATAAGTTTTATAACCGTTCTTTATATCTAATGCTTTTTCAAAAAAAGGTATAGCCTTTTGATATTCTCCGTTTTCATAATAAAATAAAGCAATTTCTGTATATGGTTCTTTCAAATGTGGAGCTTCAAGTAAAGCCTTTTGATACCAAAGCTCTGCTTCAATAGGTCTTTTTAACTTTTTATAACATCTTCCAATAAATCTCATAGAAGCACATCTTTCATCTCTCCAAACTGCTTTTTCTAACTTTAAATGCCTCTGTAAAGTATCAATTGCCTCATTCCATCTTTCATAATACATATATTCCCTACCTAAATAATGTGTATTTCTATCATCTAGTGGATCTTCCTTCACTGAAAGTTCTAAAAGTGGCAAATAACTACTTCTTGATTTTTCCCTATCCGGATAATGATTTAAAACAATATCCTCAATCAAAATAACCTTTTCTTCTCCATCATAACTTAAAACTTCATGGACGGGCCTTACCCACTTATATCCTTTTCGTAAATGTATTTTATCACTATAAAAACTAACTATTGGATTATTATCATCATCTAAACTCCAATTATAAGTATAACTAGCCCTTGTATTATTGCCAAAATTTCTTTCTAATTTTTTTCTCCATCCTTTTTCAAAAACCTCATCAATGTCAGTGCACACACAAATATCCGCATCTAAATCAACCATTTCTAATGATTTGTTACGGGCCACATCAAATCTCCAAGGCTTAATAATCTCACTTCTAACATTTACTCCAAGTTCCTTTAAAATATTCACACTATTATCAGAAGAACCTGTATCTAAAACAAAAATCTTATCAGCTTCCTTTACCGATTCATACCATCTTTTTATAAATTTCTCCTCATTCTTACATATTGCATAAACGCATACTTTCATCATATCCCTCCATAATAGGATATGATAAAAAACAAATTTTTTTTAATAAAAAAATTTATTTATCCAAAAGTTTTAATCTTCTTATCACTTTCTTTTCTATACGAGAAATATAAGACTGACTAATACCAAGAAGTTTTGCCACATCTTTTTGTGTCATCTCTTCACTATTATAAAGTCCATATCTCATAATCATTATTTTTTTATCTCTTTCACTAAGTTTTTCAATCTCTTCATATAAAAGCTTTTTATTAATCTCCTCTTCTAACCCTTTTGTTACAATATCACTATCAGTACCTAAAACATCTTCCAAATGAAGTTCATTTCCCTCAGAATCAAAACTTAAATTATCTTCAAAACTAACCTCCCCTCTTCTTCTTTTATTTTTTCTTAAAAACATTAAAATTTCATTATCAATACATCTAGAAGCATAAGTTGCTAGTTTAATATTTTTACCAGGCTTATAAGTATTTACCCCTTTAATCAAACCAACACTTCCAATACTAACTAAATCTTCTAAATCAACACCAGTATTTTCATATTTTTTTGCTAAAAAAACAACTAAACGAAGATTATGTTCAATAAGTTTACTTCGAGCATCCTTATCTCCATTCATTGATAAACTGACATAATAAACCTCATCCTCCTTTGATAAAGGAGCGGGAAGCTTATCCGCACTTCCTATAAAAAATACACTATCATTTTCAAAAAAACGCTTAATTAAATAAATTATTTTTTTTATCATTACTCTTCCCCTTTCATAAGTCCATTTAAAAGTAAATCCGCACCTCCAACTTTAAAATCTTTACTAAAACCCAAATAAACATTTTCAAAAACACCAAGACCAATAACTTCTACCTTTCTAACCCTTATACATTCCAAAAGCCCACTTCCTCCTATCACAATATATGGGACATATATTTTTTTATTTCTAAAATTATTATCAATATTTGTTAAAATAACAAATCTATTTTTATAAGTCAAAACATTTCCACTATCTAAATATCCATTTAAATTTAAAACTTTTTTACCAATATATAAATTGACTTTATAAAAATAACTCACTTTCACTTTAAAAAATTTCATCTGTTTAATATATATAAACAAAATCAAAGGTGACAAAATAAGCAAAACAAAAATATTCAAACTAAAACCATTATTAAAAAAAACCATACCCTCATGTACCAAACCAAAACTATTATTTATAAAATATAAAAAACCACCAAGTATAATACTAACCAAATAAAATAAACCAATATTAGCCAAAAAACTCTTTAAATTTTTATACCCAAAACATACGATACACATAAGAAAACTCAAATAAATCTTAATAAAAAATAACTCCAAAGACCCAATCTTAAAAAATAAAACTAATATTGTCAAACTCCCAATAAAAGCCCCTAAAATAACCCTAAATATTTTCACATTCCTTTTTAAAATAATAACCACTGTAAGCAATAATAAAAAATCTAAATAAAAATTCAAAAACAAAAGTCCATCAATATATACAGTCATATCACCACCAAATAAATTATAAAAAAAATGACCTAAATATAATGTCATTTTTTAAAGTCTATTTTAAAAGCTACTAAAATTAATTTTTTATAACTTTTAATTTTTGAATATCTGTGACTGTTAAATCGGTCAATCTAGAAATAGTTTGAATATCCATATTCTCTTTAAGCATTTTTTTAGCTATTTTAATATTAGCTTCTTTGGTTCCAATAGTTTTACCTTCTTTTATTCCGAGAGATTTACCAATAACTTTGCCTTCTTCTCTAGCTATAGCTTCAAATGTACTTATCCTCTTTTTCTCATCTTCTTCTTGCGTTAA
>CALVIE010000060.1 GCA_944329385.1 uncultured Bacilli bacterium
TATATTTTATTTTTTTCTTTTTTAATATGTTTAATATTTTTAAACAAGGTTCGGTTATTAATTAAAAGTCGATATTGTTCTTCAGATATTTGCTGTATCATTGTACTTTTCCTTTATCATTTACTGTCTACAGATGTACTAATTTCCACTTCAGTCTTCTTAGTCTTCATGCTCAGTCTAATTGCAATTACTAACTCAACTATTTCGACTAGTAACAGCAATATCAAAGCGTATTTAACATTAGTTGTCCCAGAAATCGTAGAGAAAACCGTTGTCATAACAGGTACGGCAATCATTACAATTGTATTCAATAATCCCATACTTGAAGCTAAAACCGTTCTATCTACTGAAGATACAAGCCATTGCGTTAATTTTAATGACGCTGTACTTGCAGTGACTGTGATCAAAAAGAAAAGTGGTAAGATCAAATAAATATTAGCTGCTAAGATTGCAACTATTGCACATACATCAATAACAATCGAAAAATTAGTTACACTAAAAATAGATAATTTTTTAGTTAGTTGAGGACCAAACATACTCCCTAAAGCAGTACCACAACTTCCAACTACCCCAATAATCGCCAAAGTAAAACTATAGCTGGAAATAATCATAGTTGATCGGTTAGCTGCCATAACAATTGACACTAAAGCATTCATTGAACCTAGCGACCCATTAAGAGCAGCCATGACAAAGATAATAGTAAGTAAGCCATGCTCTTTTTTTGCTTGTTGGTAAGATGACTTTACAGTATCGATAAAGTTTTGATCATTAACACTTTCGTCTTGCTGTGTTTTTGTCTCTCTATTAAATATTTGTTTAAATCCAACATTTGCAAATAGTAATCCAGCCGCTAAAAACGTTAAGGCATTGATAAACGCTAAATTTGAATAGGATAAAAATAGTAATAAGCCCGAACCAATAAATTGCGCAGACACATTGACAATTTCTCCTAATCCATTAGTGAATCCCTCTGCTTCGGCAAATTCATCGTTCCCTACTAAATTTACAATTAATGGAGACACTAATCCTCCGGAGTATGTTCCAATAATGTCAGAAATAAAGTTAATACCGGCGATGATAATTACTAAATTCCATTGAGAAAGATTACTAATTAATAGAAAACCAACGATACTATAGAGCATAAAACGAATAATAGCAGCTAGTACAATATTTCTATATTTATTTTTTGTTCGATCAGCGAAATAACCGCCTACAATATAGAACAATCTAGGAATTGATTCAGAAATAGCAATTAAAGACAAAGCAAGGGAATAATTTTGTAATTTACTAGCATACGTCATAAAAGCTAAATAAAACAGAATATCCCCTGCACTGGATAAAAAACTAGCAATCGAAAATTTTCTATAATTTTTGTTTTTCAAAAAGACGTTCATAATATTCAACCTCTTTTCTTTAAGATGTTAAACACATAGTATCTAATTATATAATAAAATTATTAAAATAGTCGTATTTGAATATTTGAAGAGGTGTTAAATTATGACTATTGGTGAATTATTAAAAGAATATCGAATTAGTCAAAGAAAAAATCAAAAAGAATTCATTAATAATGGTAAAATTGTAAGCCAATCCTATTATTCTAAAGTAGAAAAAAATATTAATAGCATTACTGTAGATAATTTACTTTATTTACTACACTACAATAATATTCCTGTCTGGGAGTTCTTCAGTCATCTAAACCAAAACGATGATATAAAAAAACAGGAAATAGAAAATTTTGAAAAAACTATGCTAGCTGCTTTCTACGATAATAATAAAGAAAAAATTAAAAGTTTAAAGCCTTTAATTAAGGAAAGTAATTTATCTGAAAAAAATAAAGAAGAAGAAATTTTGCAACTTGAAGCTTTATTAGAATCTATGAAAACTCCTGATGAAAAATCTAATACCGAGTTAAGAAATAAAATAAAAGATAAAATATTTAGTATTCCGAATTTTAATGAGACAAAAGTAACTTTGTTTTGTAACTTTATTCAATTTTATGATTTTGAAACTGATCTAATTATTGGAAAGAAAATTGTCAGTCAATATATAAATACTAGTAATACGAAAATGCAAATAGCAATTCTAGCTATAATAGACAATATATTAATTGGTGCACTCAATTATAGAAAAGAAAATTTGGTAAACTATTTTATAGAAAGTGGAGAAAAAATTAAAACTACTCCAGAATTGGTATTCTATAAATCAGTTTTTTATTTCACTAAAAACATGATAGAGTATCGACTAACCAACGATAAAGATAAGTATATAAAGAGTAAACAGATCATTGACTTTCTAGTTAATGTTGGTATGGACACTTACGGAAATTCTCTAAAAGATATACTTTCAATAGATATACACTCATAATTGTGCAAAAGACAGTTGCTTCGGGTTCATTTTGTTAGGAGATTCTTATTTTAGTCGTATTTGAAATTAAAATTCAAATACGACTTTTTTAATACTGTTATTTTTTTATAATATAAACTAATATCATAAAATTTATACGAAAGGAAATGATTATCATGACCAAAAACAATAAGAATAACGTAGAATTAACCATTAAACCAGATAAAGACACTGAGGTAAAAATTAATATTACTGAAACTTTAGAAGATTTAGGTTTAACTACCGAAAAGACTGATGATGCAACACTATTAAATAAATTAGGCGCTTCAGTTGGAGTAAACAGTTGCTCATATGTCAAAATTCCAAAAGGTGGAGATTAAAGCAAAAGAGGAGAAATCCTCTTTTTTTATTAAATCAGAAAAGGAATAAATACTATGCAGACATTTGGTCAAAGACAAGCTAATATAAGCTATGAACAATTAAGAAAATTAAATAGTAATTCAATTTCTTTTACTGAATTGAAGAGGCTAATTAAGCAAGATCTAGGCATATATTTTACTTTAAAATACTATTACTCTTCCTTATATAAAGCTTGTTTTACTCATAAAAAAGAAGCTGCCAAAAGAAGTATTGAAAATTTATTAATAAGATGTGGTACCCGTGCGACTTGGTTACAAGGTTTGTCTGTCAATTATGATAAAAATGTAAAGAAAACTCAATTAATATTTATTTTAAATCCAGCTTGCAATAAAGCTCTTAGTAAGATGTTAGTACTGATGGAACCTGAAAACTCTAACATAAAAATATCATTAAATACTTTGTATCAAAAAGAAGGTTCAATATTTACCTGGTTAAATACACTTCCCGATGGAAAAGTTGAATATATTCATATTGACGAAAATTCATATTTAGGAAAGATAATAAATTTATTGTCTAAACATAACACAAATCTAAACAAATTTAATTCTGTACTAGATCGCTATAAGATATCTTCTGAAAAGAAAGTAATCTGTTTATCTTACTTACTAGAAAAAAATATTATTTTTACAGAAGATAATATTTTATCCGACAATATTTTTAATCATTTATCTCACTATAAAAATTCTAAATTCAAATCTTATCTATATGTAATTGATAGGGAATTAAAAGAATTAGGTTCGAATATAGATATTAATCAGTTTCTTAAAGTTACAGAAAAGCTGAGAAAAGTAACTAAAGTAAAGTATCCTTTAGTTATTAAAGAAAGTACCAATCTAATAACTAAAGAGTACTTTAATCTTCCGAATGTCTTATTCAATCTATTTAAAAATATGACTGTTCTCTCCGCAGATTATCAATTCGGTAGAGCCTACAAACAATATTTTGCAAATGAGTATGGATATTTTAACCTTATTCCCATTAGAGAAGCTTTACGAATTAATCAGCCAGAAGTATTGAACAGAATCATTAATGAATATAAACAAAATGATAAGATAATGTTACGTGTACTTAGTGATTGGTCTAGTAAATGGATCAATCTATTAAGTAAAGACCTAGATAATGAACAAATTGAGCTAACTACACAGCAAATACTAAGCTTTTCGCAAATATTAGAGCCGGCCATTGATCATACTCCAAATAAAACCGAATATAACTTGTTCTACTCAAAAGTTGATAAAAAGTATCCCTTTAAATACATGCTCCCTATAATGTCCTTTTTACCAAAAAATACAACTAGTAATGGAATCTCTGTTTCTTATAATGCAAATGTACATCCTGAAATTGGCATAATCAACTCTACTAATAATCAAGTTAAAATAAATCAATATGTGGAAGACGATTCAATGTTGAAGATTGAAGATATAAATATTGGTTTATGTAAAGATGGATTACAGTTCTTTGATAAATTAGGAAAAAGAATTAATTTGACATGGAATACATTACTTGAAACTAAGGTCGATGGTGAATCATTATTTGTAAATAACTTAAAGCAACTAATCAACTACATAAATGGTGAACCAGCTAATGGTATTCCTCCGTGCTATAATTTATTATTTCATATACCTCGAATTACATATAAAAATATTTGTTTATCTCCTGAGACTTGGAATTTAAATAAAGATGATGATATTAATATCATTAACTTATTTAATAAAAAAGTTGGAATTGTAGAAGAAGGAAATGTTTTTCCTATTTTAACCAAAAGAAAGAATTGGAAAAAAGAGATATTATCTGATTTAAATAGCAAAGGTCATACTACGTTATACGAATATATTACATGCTTCGAATCTACTTATACTCAACACATATTGTCTTTAACAGTTGGAAAAGAGAAAAAGGATGATACAAAATATATTTTTTCCAAGCTTCAGTCCAATACTAATTTTAAAAGTCCGCTTACTACATATACTATTTTATTACCTAACCTTGATTATAAATATTATATTTATCGATTAAATAAATTAATGCAATCTGAAAAAGAGTGGTTTTTCATTAGATATTGGGACAGTAATGTTCCTAGTCTTCGAGTACGAACTATTCCATCAGAAGAATTTGAAAATAACTTAAAAGTCTGGTGTAAATATTATAAGTGTACTTTTACTAAACAGAAATTTATTCCTGAGTTTCATCGTTATGGAAATGATGATTTATTAGATCAAGTACTACACCAATTTAATATTGAATCTAATTTATGTTGGCAGTTTATGAGCAAATATAATTCTATACAAGGAAGATTTATTATAGAAAATTGGTTCGCTCAAATTTGGAAAAACTGTTCTCATATTACATTAAAAGAATTGTATTCAGCTTTTTCAACTAAAGGAGTCCCCATTGTTACCTCTACTCTTCCCCAAGTTCCAAATAACATTCATAATTCCTTAACCTCAATATTTAATTTAGCCAATCAAAAAATGACTGCTAGTCAGCAGATATATTTGTATTTTAGTTTAGTACATATGGCACAAAATAGATTTTATGGTAGTTCAGATCATGATGAACACCTATCGCATGTGATGATCAAAAAATTAATTAATCGAGGAGGGCTATAAATGAATAAAAAGTATCAGGTTGATTTACTTGTTCCAAATTCGCATTTCATTTCATCTACTGAAAAAGAGTGGTTAATAGAAATGAAAAAACATAATCCCAATTCTTATATTTGTAAAACTAAAGAAGGTAATCAAAAAATAATTCAAGTTTTCAACGTATCATCTATCATATTCGATAGCAAATTAAAAACAAAGATAATTACTGATTCAACAAGATCCTTCTTTCAAAATAATGATCAGTATCATTTATATCTATTTCTTGAACAATTTTTTGATGATTATTTCTTTAATAATTATTTCAAAGATAATAATCTAGTTAAATTTATAGATCTTATTGATGAACTCCTCTCTTATATACCTGAAGAAACAATTCAAAATAAAGTTGTAAACAACGGATATATATGTCAATTTTCACATTATCATGCTTTCATTTCAAAATTAGACGAATACACAAAAAAAGAAGTTTGTACAAAATTTTCTTTATTAGAACAAAAGGTTAATCATCTAAGATCAAATTTCCCTAATAAAAACAATGATTTAAAATATGCGGTAAATGAAGTTATTCAAACAGTTCAAAAACTTATCTTAGAAAAGAAAATAGATTTTTATTCTCCACATACTAGACAAGAATACTTAGTTCTTGACAAATTTGCTTCTCCAGAGCATCGCAAAACAGTAGTTGATGATGATTTTCAAGTTTATTTTCAATATTCAGTGCCAATAATTTCGGCACGTTGGATCATCAATATTATTTACGAAAAAATGATATTAATGGGATTTACAGTACTAGAAAAGTTTTTTATGAATTACTGTTTAACCAAACGTCATGAAAAATTAAAACTATAATTAATTCGGAGAAAGAATATGAATAAATATAAAATTATCCCTGGAGTTGGAATAATTGGTACTGAAAATAATTATTACATTAGAACAGTATCATCTAATTTTAAGCTCCCTAATAATCCAAAAATTTTAGAAGAAATTAGAACAACCTTACAAAATATAGCTAAAGGAGAAAAAATTAATGCTTCATCATTTATCATTCAATATCTGTTAAGTATTAAAGCAATTACAAATAATCAAAATGATACTTTAAATCCATATATTTATTTTTCTAATTACACAATTTTAGGAGAGAAATTAAATGAAAAATATCATCTTTATAAAAAAGAATCTACCTCTCCAATTTATATTTACTATATTAATGATAATGGGAGATTGCTGATATCAAAACAAAAAATCAGTTTACCGCCTACTATAACTAATATTGAATTATCTAAAGAAATGATAGCTTATTGTGAACAATTTATCTTTAAGAATCTAAAAGGCCTAACAAAGATATCAGAAGATCAGGCACTTACCATCAATGTTTTGGATTATTTACATAATTCTGAAGTTATAAAAATTTCAGATTGTTTATCTAAAAATTTTCCGTAAATTGCAATAATATATTGAATATTATGCTGCTTAGTAGATTCAATCTAATTCTTTTTTCAAAGATTTCATTGAATTTATTAGCTTTCTTAAGAGTAATTTGTATCATGTTTTTTTAAATATTATTAATATCTAGAAGAGATCAGTTTCAGATAATTAAGTCATGTTTTTATATTCGTTTTGTGGTGATCTTCACTCTCCACAAAACGAATATAAAATTATGCATACTTCCCCTGCTATCATTTGTTTTCTTTTCTTCTTTCGGCATACAATAAACCTAACAACGTATATATGAAAGAAGTCACAATTATGAAGCCT
>CALVIE010000061.1 GCA_944329385.1 uncultured Bacilli bacterium
TCTTATTCTAAACCAGTAATAAGTCTTGTAAATTAAGTTTTATTTTTTAAAACTGCATTTAGTTTAAAAATTCACGTTTTTTTAATTAAAAAGTCAAGTACAATTTTTGTAAATTTGTAAGTATTTAATTTAAAAGTGGGTAATTTTATGTTGATTTTTTTGTTAATTAATTCTATTTTAACTTTTTTTAGCATAAGTTAGGTGATGGTATTGTTTTTTTTAGTGTATTATTTTTCGTAGACATGTGGATCTTTTTTGTGACGAACGATACAGATTCACATGTCTTTTTTCAAATTGGAAAGTGTTGCACTTCAAATTTAAATTAACAAACTTTTTATGTTTTGACATTTTTAATTATATTATTTATAATATACGCATAGGTGATTTGATGAAAACAATAAATAAAATTAATCAAAATATTGAGTCTATTTTAACTTTCAATAATGATTATGAAATAAAGAAAGAAAATCTTAAATTAAAACCAGTTAAACTTCATCATGTGTGTTTATGCGGAACACTTAGTGGTTTGATGGCTATTTGCGCTACTAGTAGTTGTGAGTTAAGTACGACAGAGCTTTGCTTTTTTGGCGGTTATTTTTTAGGGTGTAGTATTCCTTATCTTATTAAAAAAATTAGGGTTAGTGAGCTTGATTTTCAAATTAATCAGAATAATAAGATATTAGATGATTTAGAAAAAGAAAAGGTCAAAATTTTGAAAAAATAGGTATTTTTTAGACAAAATGTCTATTTTTTTGTTATTTTATTTACATTTTTAGTTGTCAAAGTTACTATAAAATGTTATATTTTAGTTGTATATTTAATGAATCAGGAGGATAGATATGAACAATATACAAGACAGTGTGCAGTTAAATGTTAGTAAAAAAATTGGATTTCCATCTATTGATAGGAATCATGAGAATAATTTTAATTATTTATCTGGTAATATACCACTTATGACAATTTATGATTATATTTATAAAAATAATCAATTTTGTTTAGAAAATTATGCTTTTGATTATTTAGGTGCTAGAATTACTTATAAACAATTTTTTGATAATATTAATAAAACAGTAAAAGCATTAAAGGAATACGGCGTTAAGGAAGGTGATTTTGTTACTCTTATGATGCCAACTCAACCAGAAACATTTTATTTAATTTATGCTTTGAGTCGCCTTGGTGCAGTGGCTAATTTAGTTGATCCAAGGTATCCAGCAAATTATTTAGAACATGCAATTAATAGAGTTGGGTCAGACTTAGTTATTGCTTCAACAGCTACTAATGATGCTTTGAAAAATGCTTTTATTAATACAACATGTGAAAACTTGGTTATGGTAAAACCAAGTAATTCAGTTAATTTAAAAGCAATATTGAATAATCCAGAGCTATTAAAGAGTGCGAAAAATATGCAGGTAAGTGAGTTTGCAAAAAATTCTTTACAATGGAAACAATTTATAAAAGATGGTAGAAATGTGATGATTGATAAATTACCTTCATATAAGCCAAATACAACAGTAGTTACAGTTGGTACTGGTGGTACTACTGGTGAACCTAAGTTAGTGGAACTTACTAATGATACTATAAATGGAGCAGTATATCAATGTATGAATGCTGGTTTTAATTTCAAACGTCATCATACTTGGTATGACTTGATGCCTGATTTTATTGCTTTTGGGGTTGTTGATGGGCTTCATTTACCATTATCACTTGGTATGGAAACAGTTTTAGAACCACAACCTTCAATTGAAAGCATGATAAAAGCATTTAAAAGAAGAGATAAAATGGGTAAGCCAATTAATCATATGGCTGGTGGGCCTAATTTTTATACAGAACTTATAAAACATCCTGATGCGCAAGATTTAAATTTTTCAGAGTTTTATTCACCAATTTTAGGTGGTAAAAATATTAATGTTAATCATGAGAAAGATGTTAATAAATTTTTAAAAGAACATGGTGGTCCAACTACTTTGAGAGTTGGTTATGGTCTTACAGAATGTGCGGGAGCGGCTTCGGCTCCAGGATATGAGAATGATGCGAAACCACAATCTTCAGGACTTACGATGCCTATGTGTATTGTATCAACTTTTAAAACAGTTGAAAATGAAGATGGAACAGTTAGTTATGAGGAATTGCCTTATGTACCTAATAGTATGGGGTATGATGTACCAGATGAAATGACTGCAGAAATTTGTATAACTGGTCCAAATGTTATGAAAGGATATTATAATAACGAGAAAGCTACAAATAGTACTTTAATTGAACATGATGGCCATGTATGGCTTCATACTGGAGATATTGGCTTTGTCGATGAAGATGGAGTAGTTTATGTTGTTGGAAGAAGTAAGGAGTTTGTAGCACGTCATACAGGATTTAAAACTCCACCAAAAGAAATTGAAGATGTAATTTTATTAGACCCAGCGATTGATGATGTTAAAGCTGTTGGTTTTGATAATCCAGAAATTGATAATGATCAACTTTTGAAAGTTTATTATACTTTAAAAGAAGGCAATGATGATATTGAGGAGATAGAAGAAAGATTAAAAATGCTTTGTGAAGCTAAATTACCAGAGTTTAAGTGGCCGGCTGCTTATGAGTGCTTGGAAAAAATGCCACTTACACCAGTTGCAAAAATTGATATTAAATTGCTTCAAAATGATGCGAATGAAAAAGCTAGAGTAAAACATTTACAGATGATTAAAAAATAGTGGTTTTTACCATTATTTTTTTGTATTTTTGTATTTTTCTTTTATAGGATTGTGGTATAATTAAGATAATGGAGGCGAGAAGATGGTAATAGGAGTAACGGTTATTTGTTGTAGTTTGATTTATAGTATTATGCTTGCAATTTTATATTTTACAAAAAAAAGAATTAATAATGTTGAAAATAAGATATACAGATTAATGGTTGGTATGAATATTTTTGGGCTTATAAATGAACTTGTATGTTGTTATTTTACTTTTTATGAGAAAACGTCGGCTTTGAATACTTTAATTTGTATGATTGTTAATAGGATATTTATTTTGTATATGATGAGTTGGCTTTTTGTGTTTACTGTTTATATGTTTTGCGTGACTTTTAGTAATAAGCTTACTTTAGAAAAAAGGAAAAAAACTAAGGTAATATTTTTTGCTTTGTATGCTTTGATGTTTGTTCTTTCATTTTTGTTACCACTTTATTATTATAGTGATGGTATTTATGTATATAGTTATGGACCTGCAACTAATTTATTAG
Source organism: uncultured Bacilli bacterium (assembly GCA_944329385.1). Taxonomy (GTDB): domain Bacteria; phylum Bacillota_I; class Bacilli_A; order RF39; family UBA660; genus Coprosoma. The sequence continues at coordinate 3,230 of CALVIE010000061.1, forward strand.
TAGTTTTTGGTGGTTTAACTATTATTTTTGATATATTTTGTGTTTATAAAAATAAAAAAAATATTACTATTCGTCAATATTATCCACTTTATGTTTTAATTGTTTTAATGATTATTGTTTTGATTATTAGAAATATTAATCCTGGTATTATTTTAATTAATTCAACGTTTGCTTTAATTACTATTTTAATGTATTTTACTATTGAAAATCCAGATCTACAGATAATGGAAGAACTTTATAAGAATAAAAAGCTTATCGAAAAGTCAAATCAAGATACTTCAAATTTTTTGTTTAGAATGACGCAAGAGATAAAAAAACCAGTTAAAGATATTATAAGTGCAAGTGCGGAAATTCAAGATTATAAAAACGTAGATGATATAAAGGAAAAAGTTAAGCATATTAATAATATGGGATGTGAACTTGATTATTTGATTAATGATGCTTTAGATGTATCTAGTATGACAACAAAAAGACTTAAAATTTATGATAATCGTTATAATGTGATTACACTTTTTAAAGAGATTGAGTATAGATTTGAACAACAGATTGATAAAAATGTGAAATTTAATTATTCAATTAGTAATGTATTACCAACTTATTTATATGGTGATTCAATTAAACTTAAGCAGGCGGTTAATTCTATTTTGTTTAATGCTTTAAAACATACGAAAAGTGGTGAAATTGATTTAGAGGTTAATGGAATTATTAAATATGGAGTATGTAGGTTAATTATTACAATAGATGATACTGGTGATGGTATTAGTATTGAAGAGGTTAATAATATTTTAAGTTTGAATAGTGAAGCGCTTGGCGAAATTGATTTAAACAACCGTGATGGTGAAATACTTAATTTAAAAGAGGTTAAAAAATTAGTGTCTTTGCTTGGTGGTAATTTGATGGTAAAAAGTGAAGATAAGGTAGGAACGAGCATTAATATTGTTTTGGAACAAAAAATAGTGGAGTCTAAGGAAACTGAAATTTCTAAGAAACTTGAGATATATGAACAGAGTTTATATCGAAATAAAAAAATTATGGTTGTTGATGATGATGCGAAAGAGCTTGCAAAAATTACGACATTTTTAGAAAATCATGATGCGGAGGTTAGTGGTTCTTTATTTGGTAGAGATGTAATTGAAAAAATTGCTTCTAATATGAAATTTGATTTAATAATATTAGATGATGAAACATCTACTTATAGTGCACTTGATGTTTTAAATGAGCTTAAGAAAAATAAAAAATTTCATATACCGGTTGTGGTTATGATAGATGATAATAAGGAATTTATTAAATTACATTATTTACAAGATGGTTTTGCAGAATGTATTATGAAGTCTAAACTTGAGTCGGAAATTGATAGAATTATGAAATTATTTAAATAGGAGGCCTCAAATGTTTAAAAATAAAAAAATATTTGTTTTAGGTATGGGTAAAAGTGGATGTTCAGTGGCTAGGTTATTAGCTTGTGACAATCATGTTTTGATTACTGATGTTAAGTGTGATGATCTAGCACTTATGAAAGAACTTGAAAATCTTAAAGTAAATGTTATTATTACTAAAAATCAAGATGAAATTTTGGATAATAGTTATGATTTCGTAGTTAAAAACCCTGGAATTAGATTGGATCATCCAGCTGTAGAAAAAGCTCAAAAACTCAATATACCAATTATTACTGAATTAGAAGTTGCATATAGATATTTACCTAAGGTTCAAATTGTGGGGATCACAGGGTCTAATGGTAAGACAACAACGACGATGATCGCTTATGAATTTTTGAAAACGGCTGGTTTACCTGTACATTTGGCTGGTAATATTGGCTTTCCACTTTGTAGTCAAATTGATGATATTAAAGAGAATGATATTATAGTGGTAGAAATTTCTAGTCATCAATTAGTTAATTTGGATAAGTTTAAAGTTGATGTAGGCGTTTTAACTAATTTATTTCCGGTACATTTAGATTTTTTTGGAACTTATGAAAAATATAAGTTAAATAAGCTTAGAATATTTAGAAATATTGATTCATCTTCTTTGGCTATTTTAAATAAGGGCGATGAGTCTGTTTTAAAACTTACTAGTGATTTAAAGTGTAAGAAAGAATATTTTTCATCTAATGTTGAAGCAGATATTTATATTTCTTCTGGTAATATAATTTATAAAGGTGAAAAAATACTTGAACTTTCTGATATTAGAGTTAAAGGTATTCATAATTATGAAAATATTATGGCAGCTATTTTAATTGCTAAAAGATTTAATGTTTCTTTGGAGGTTATAAAAGAGGTTTTAAATAATTTTGCTGGTGTTGAACATCGAATTGAATTTGTGAGAAAATTAAATGGAAGAGAGTTTTATAATGATTCTAAAGCAACTAATGTTGATTCAACAATTACTGCTTTAAAATCTTTTGATGGCAATTTAATATTATTGTTAGGTGGATTAGATCGTGGCCATAGTTTTGAACCGCTTTTACCTTATTTAAAAAAAACTAAACATATTGTTTGTTTTGGACAGACTAAAGAGAGGATTAAAGAATTTGCAAGGGCACATGATATTGATGTAACAGTTACAGATAATTTGGAGGAAGCTACAAAAGCAGCTTATAATATTTCATCATTTGGAGATACTATTTTGTTTAGTCCAGCTTGTGCAAGTTGGGATGAGTATGATAATTTTGAACAAAGGGGTAATGAATTTAAAAAAATTGTCAGTGAGTTTAACTGATATTTTTTTATCTATTAGTTCGGAAAATACCCCCTGAAGGCTACCGAAAGGTAGCCATTTTTGTTTATTTATGGGGATTTTTTGATATTTTGATAGTACGCTACCCATCATTCTACCCATCAACTTGATGGTTTGTTATAGTTTATATAGGTTTAATCAGAAGACTTTTCGTTAAAGTCTTTTTCTAATGAGTCAAAAAATTTAGGAACATTTGCATAATCTTTTTTGACTAAATGGGTATATGTTTCTAATGTTTCAGTTGTTTCTGAGTGGCCTAGATAATTAGATACAGCGGTAATAGGTGCAGCAGCTGATATTAAAGCACTAGCACAAGAATGTCTAAAATCGTGTATTCTAATATGTCTAAGTCCAGCTTTTTTACAATAATTATTATTTCTACTGTAAATTTGATGATAGGTTATAGGAACATCAGCTCCAAATACAAACCAAGCTTGTTTAAACTTTGAAAAACGTTCATTTGATTTTTTTAATTCAGCTAAGTCTTTTAATAAAACTTCAGGAACGGGAATAGTTCTATTAGATGATTCTGTTTTAGGACTTGCTATATACCACGAACTACTTGCATTATTTCCAGCTAAATTTAAAACTTGTTGAGCTATTGTTAAAGTATTATTCTTAAAATCAATATGTCTCCATTGTAAGCCTCTAGCTTCACTTCTTCTAAGTCCACAGTAATATAATGTTTCAAATAAGCATTTATCACGCAAATCATCTATTACTGATATATACTGAAAAAATTCTTGTGGTTCATAAAAATCCATTTCTTTTTTTATAGCCCCAGGTGTTTTAAATGGTTCTAATTTATTATAAAATTTTCTTAAATTAAAATCCCATTGTTTTTCAGCAAAGTTTAATACTTGTTTAATAAATTTCTGTATATCAGTTTTATATTTATCACATAAATTAGTTTTATTCATTTGAGATCTCCATTTTTGATAATGCTCCCAATTTAAATTTACTAATTCTATATTATCTAATAAACCCATATATTTAATTCTATCTCTATATGTTTTTAGAGTAGAGTCTTTTATCTTATCTTTTTGATATTCATAATAAAGTGTGGTGTTAGTATAGATATATAGACACAAAAATATAGAGAGTGATAAAATAAAATCAACGAAAGGAAGTATCTATAAT
>CALVIE010000062.1 GCA_944329385.1 uncultured Bacilli bacterium
TCAACTGGGTCTTTCTTACTAGCTACCTTCGCTGGAATAAAGCCTCCAATAATCGTAAGAGTTAAACTTATAATTATTAAAATCAAAGCGTGTATAGGATTTAATTTTGCCACATTAGCAAGCCCAGATAAATCTTCAATTATTATATTAGCTGGAATTGTAAGTAAATAAGCAAGTCCAACCCCAAGAAGACCAGAAAAAATACCAATAATAAACGTTTCGGCATTAAACACCCGCGTAATATCTTTTTTACGTGCTCCTAAAGCTCTTAAAATGCCTATTTCTTTAGTTCTTTCCAATACTGAAATATAAGTAATAATTCCAATCATAATTGAAGAAACAACTAGTGATATTGATGAAAAAGCCACTAAAACAATCGTAATCGCATCCATAATATTTCCAGAAAGTGAAGATATCATTTCTGCCATATCCGTATATTGAATAACATCTTCTTCATCTTTTCCATCATTATACTTATCTAAATATTCTACAATCTCATCTTTTGTTTCAAAATCCTTAGGATAAATATAAATAGCCGAAGGTAAAACATCCGCACCCAAATATCCTAAAAAAGCATCCTTAGTCATATTTTCATCAAAGCTTTGATGAGTAAGAACATTATAAGAAGCATCCCTTTGAGCTTTTACAATTTTTGAATCATTATTTAAAGATATAACCTTATCTATAAGTGCCTCAGTACAGTAAATACCACTGCCACTAGTAATAACCTCTTTATCTTCCTTACCACGGACAATTGCCATAACCTTAACTATAATACTATTATCACTATTATAAACCTTAGATAAATCTTTCTCTATCATAAAATTATCAGAAACCATCTTATAATAATCATCATTAATAGCTATTTTAAACTCCTTATTTAAAATATCATCAAAAGAAACATCTTCATCAAAACCAAAACTATCTAAAATAGATGAACTAATTTGATTTCTACTATTTACAAATAAAACAAGTCCAGCTTCACCAGAAACCTCACCAGCTAAAACATCATAGTTTTTCTCAAGCATTCCTTCCTCATTATTGGGATTCAAAGGTAAAACCCCAAACCCTCCAGTAATAGAAGAACCCTCTACTAACTTATAATCAGATCCATTTTTACTAATTAAATTGATATTAGTTCCTTTAATATAAGAAATTCCAGACACATTACTCATATCCATATTATCTAAATAACTAATAAAATCAGAGGTAATTTTGTTTGTATGAATAACTGTATCATCTATATCCGCCTGAGCATACACTTTCTTATCACTAGGATACTTCTTTAAATTATCACTTCCTGTAATTTCCTTTAAAGTATCCTCATCCATCTGTACACTTTGATTTGTAATCATAATCGGTGACTGTGATAAAGAATTTGCCTCAAAATCCTCAACCTCAATATTAAATCCATTAGATAAAGAAAGAATAAGAGCAATGCCAATAATTCCTATCGAAGATGCGAAAGCCGTCAAAAAAGTTCTACCTTTTTTAGTACGAATATTTCCAAAAGAAAGCTTTAAAGCCGCCAAAAAACTCATCGAAGTTTTTTTAATATTTAAATTACCACTTTCATTATTACTATCAAAAGGATCACTATCACTTAAAATTTTACCATCTTGAACCTCTACAATCCTTGAAGCATAATCCTCTGCAAGTTCCCTATTATGTGTTACCATAATAACTAACTTATCTTTAGATATTTCTTTAATAAGTTCCATAATCTGCTTACTTGTCTTACTATCCAAAGCTCCAGTTGGCTCATCAGCTAAAATAATCTTCGGATCATTACTTAACGCTCTCGCAATTGCTACCCTCTGCATCTGTCCACCAGAAAGCTGATTTGGTTTTTTATGTGCATGTTCCTTAAGTCCTACCTTAGAAAGTAACTTTAAAGCCTTTTTTCTTCTAACTGAGGCACCCTCGCCACTAAGCCTCATACCCATTTCAACATTTTCCAAAACTGAAATATGACCAATCAAATTATAACTTTGAAAAACAAAACCAATCGCATGATTACGGTAAGCATCCCAGTCCCTATCTTTAAATTTCTTTGTAGATTTTCCATCAATAATTAAATCACCACTTGTATACCTATCAAGCCCACCAATAATATTTAATAAAGTAGTTTTTCCAGAACCACTTGGACCTAATATTGCCACAAACTCATTTTCCCTAAAAGATAAATTAATACCCTTTAAAGCATGTTGAACAAAATCACCTGTTTTATAATCCTTCTTTATTCCATTTAATTTAAGCAATATATCACCTTCCTATCAATACAAAAGTACAACTATGCCACATTCGCCAAAGTTGTACCCCTAACCTCAGAATTTACAATTTCTTGAAGCATTTGCCCATAATTAAACTTTGTATCTCTAATTGTAAGCAAATCATAATCATATTGCGGATCCATAAGTATTGTTGAATCGCCTTTATCAAGTTCTTCCAATTCACGAACCAAAGTTACAAAAATAGTTTCATACTTACTTTCTAAATTATATCTTGTATAAATATCACTTAATATTTTTTTACTAGTAACATTCATTGAAATCATAGGTAAATATTTTTCTTTGCTAAGTCCTTCCGCAATCATAGAATAGGCATTAATTAAACTAAGTAACTTCATTTCACTATCTTTATTTTTTAACACAAAATCATCATTAACCTCGTAAATAACATATCTCACAAATCCATATCCGCACTGATCTAATAACTTCAAAATTTTCTTAACCTCATAAACTGCTTCCCTCTCATCAGTCGCACTTCCATATATCATAGCCCCTGTTTTAATTCCTTCATCACTACATACATGCATATTTTCCAAAAAAAGTTTCTCATCTTTTATATTATCCACATTTTGACAAGGAAGTACCACTAAACCAGCATTACTTTCTCTCAAATTTCTAAAATCCCTTTGATTAAGTTTATCGCCATCTAAAATTTTCTGAGCCACAAATTCAAAACCTTTACTATCGCTTAAAATTTCTTCTTGAACATTCTCTTCTAAAACCTCCGGTTCTTCTATAGGTTTTTCTAAAACTTCCTCCTGATATGAATCAGTAATCACCTGACTATTTACTGGATTTAAAACAACACTACTTTTACTAACCAAAATTTTTGGCTTCTCAGCTTCTAATTTTCTTTTAGCTTCTAAAAAAAGTTTATATTTATCTAAAATAACTTCAAGACTACGAGCATAATCTGCATTATTCGCATTAAAAGATGGCCAATTTATCATTCTATAATCAAGCTCACCTTTCATAAAAGCATAACTTAAACATCCCTCTAAATAATCAACAGCTAAATTATAAACTTTAACCCAAGCCTTACGGTAATCTATATCACCTTTACTTGGAATTGTCACAATGTTTTTAAGCTTGCTATTAGGAACATCAACCCATACCTCACGGCCCTTCGCCACAATAAAATTATTCGGTTTTAAAAGCTGTGATTTTATCCAATCTATATGATCACGCGTAACATCGCGAATTTGATTTATTGCCCCTAAATCTTTTTCATTATTCATGTCATCACCCGCTTTATTATTATTAGTATCATTATACATCTTATTTACACACAATGTCAACAAATATCACAAAAAAAGCCCAAAACTAAAGGCTTTTTTAAAATTTAATTTTTTTAGAAATTTTATAAAATAAATCTGTAAAAATATTAAATAAAACTATACCAATCATAAATAAAGCGACTATTAAAATCAAAAGTTTTAAATTCAAAATTGTAAGTGAAAACAAATCTCTTAAAAAGACAATTTCAAACACAAACATAACAAACAAAAATCCAAATAAACATCTTCTAAGTTTATTAAAAGGCACACTTATTCTATATAAAAGCATAAACGAAGTAAGTCCAGTCAAAATAACACATAAAGTTGAAATTTCATCATCAGTTAACTTTATAAACAATGAAATTAAAATAATAATTAAAATATTAAAAACAATTGTCAAAGCCGTCGGTAATGACCTTTTTAATACATTAACAATAATTTTTCCATTAATTCTTTCATTATTTGGCTCCAAAGCTAAAATAAATGAAGGAATACCAATCGTCACCATACTAACTAAAGTAAGTTGAATTGGCTCAAATGGATAACTAAATGGTAAAAACAAAAAGATAATTGCCAAAAGCGTCGCATAAACTGTCTTACAAAGGAAAAGTGAAGAAGATCTTTGTATATTATTAATGCTTCGTCTACCCTCTGCAACAACCTTAGGCATTGAAGCAAAATTAGAATCTAAAAGCACAAGCTGTGACACACTCCTAGCCGCATCACTACCACTATTCATCGCCACACTACAGTCTGCCTCTTTTAAGGCTAAAACATCATTAACTCCATCACCAGTCATTGCAACAGTATGACCCAAAGCCTTAAGTGCGACAATTAAATCCTTCTTCTGTTTTGGTTTTACTCTTCCAAATACATTATATTTATCCGCAATCTCTATCGCCGGAAGATTACATTTACTCATATCAATATATCTAATATCCTTAAACCCCACTTTTGAAGCTACATAAGCTACAGTCTTTGGATTATCACCAGAAATAAGCTTAATATCAACACCTTGTTTTTTAAAATACTCTAAAGTACTCCTTGCTTCTAACCTAATCTTATCACTAATAATAACAAGTCCCATTACCGTAACTGAAGAAGGCAAAGTCTTATTCAATTTATGATTAACCTTGCATAAAAGTATTGTCCTATTACTAGATGCATACATATCAAGTTCTTTGTCAATCGAAGAAGTATCTTTCAAAATAATCTCTGGTGCCCCTAAAATATAACTGACATTTTCAAATGAAATACCAGACCATTTAGCTTGTGATGAAAACGGTACTATTTCTAACACCTTATTATCACATCTTCTAGCATATTTCTTACTAATAGCTGCCATCGTCTGATTATCATTTTCCATGTGATAACTCATCATACTAAGTGCATCTACTATCTCATTCATACTAGTTCCATTAAGAGGCACTAACTTCGAAACTTCCATTTCTCCTTTTGTAATCGTTCCAGTTTTATCTAAACAAACTGTATCTACTCTAGCAAGCATCTCAATACAGTAAAGTTCCTGCACAAGCACATTATACTTTGCAAGCCTCATCACACTAATAGCTAAAACCGTACTAGTAAGTAAAACTAACCCCTCTGGAATCATTCCAATTAAAGCTGCCACCACATGAACTATAGTATCACCAAAACTACCAGAATCCATTTGTCCTACAAAAAGTAAAACCCCAATTGGAATAATTGCAATAGATATATACTTAATAATTTTATTAATAAAATTCATAATTTCAGAATTTACTTTTTTAATATACTTAGCCTCTGCCGAAATCTGAGCTGTATAATTATCCTTCCCAACATGAATAACTTCTGCATAGCAGCCGCCACTAACCACAAAACTTCCTGATAAAATATCCATATCTTTATTTTTAGTTACTGACTCAGACTCTCCAGTAATTAAAGATTCATTGACCAAAATTTCACCAGAAATTATCTGACTATCACAAACAATCTGATTACCAGCTCTAAGTTTAATAATGTCACCTAAAACAATATCATGGATCCCAATTTGCTTTTCTACCCCATCTCTAATCACAGTAGCCTTACTTTCATTAAGCAAAGATAATTTATCAATAGTTCTTTTACTTCTAATTTCTTGAACTGTACTAATAAAAGTATTACAGAAAACAACTCCTAGAAAAAGTAAATTTTTATAAGAACCCACAAGAAAAATTGCAAGACCTAAACCAAAATTCAAAAAATTAAATAATGTGAAAAAATTCATCATAATTATTTGACCAATTGATTTTGTCTTAACATCCGCATTATAATTAACTAAGCCACGTTCTTGTAATTTTAAAACTTCTTCTTCTGATAATCCTTTTACTTTTTCCATATTTTCCCTCTACAACAATTTTATCATGGATAAATAATTATGTAAATTATTCATTTTCACTTACACGAATAAAAAAAATCTGCTATAATTACTCATATCAAAAAGAAATTGGTATAATTGGAAACGAACATTTTTAAATGATTAACGAACAAACACAATCTTCTTTTAAAATGAAAGGAGGTTTTTATATGCCCAAAACTAAATTTCAAGATATAATATTTGGTATTATGATGGTTATATTAATGGTATTTGCTATGGTAACCTATAATATATCTATTAATAGTGGTGGACTTTCTAACGAAATATTTTTAGAAGCATTAAAAGCATTACCTTTAACATGCCTTATAGCTTTCTTAATAGAATTTCTATTTGTTGGTAAAATCGTTAAAATAATCACTTTTAAAATATTAAACGTAGAAAAAACAGAGTCTATATTCATAACACTGATAATATCTTGTCTAACAGTTACTTTCATGTGTCCAATCATGACATTAATAGCTAACTTGCTGTTTGAATTCAAAGGATGGGAAAATCTATTCGTAAATTGGATTAAAACTTGGACTTTAAGTTTTCCAATGGCCTTATTTTGGCAAGTGTTTTATGCTGGACCACTAGTTAGATTTTTATTTAGAAAAATATTTAAAAATCAGTTAAAAGCTAATAATTAATAAAAGCTATTAACTGTTTTTTTATTTTCATCACATTTTTCCTTTACAAGATACATAAAATATTATATAATTAAAAAGACGCAGGTGTAGTACAACGGTTAGTATATGGCCTTGCCAAGGCTAAGATGCCGGTTCGATTCCGGTCACTTGCTCCAGAGATAAATCTGCTCGAACTTTCGAGCATTTTGATAAATATCAAATTCAGAAATGGATTTGATTTTTTTGTATTTCGAATTCCCCCAGAATTTGGAAATACATAGAAATTAATATAAAAAACAAAAAATCATAGCACTTTACTACTACAATTTTAATGCTCTAATTCTTTTTATTAATAACAAACCATTTTCCATTTTTATCAGCACCAACTCTTTTTATA
>CALVIE010000063.1 GCA_944329385.1 uncultured Bacilli bacterium
CAAAAAAACCTCGTCAAATAATGTCAACACTCTTTCATATTTAGCTTAAAACCAAAAATAAATAAAAAAGTATGTTACTATTATAGTATAAAGGAGGGATAAAATGAATGCAATTGATGTCACAAGTGAAATAAAACCACTTAAAGAAGTATTACTTCATAGGCCTGGAAAAGAACTTTTAAACCTAACTCCAGATACCTTAGAAAGATTATTATTTGATGACATACCATACTTAGAAGTCGCACAAAAAGAACACGATGAATTCGCACAAAAACTAAAAGAAAATGGAGTAGCTGTCTATTATCTTGAAGATTTAATGACTGAAGTTTTAGATCAAAAACCAGAAATTAAACAGCAATTTATTAAACAGTTTATTACCGAAGCTGGAGTAGACACTCCAAAATACAAAAATCTAGTCTTAGAATACTTAAATAACATCCAAAACAATAAAGACTTAGTTTTAAAAACCATGGAAGGAATTAAAGTAAGCGAACTTGACTATCAAAAACGCAAACTAGACAAATCATTAGTAGATTTAGTCAGCGAAGATTCAGACTTCATAACAGATCCAATGCCAAACTTATATTTTACAAGAGATAATTTCGCAAGCATAGGAAGTGGCATCAGCTTAAATAAAATGTATTCTGTAACACGAAATAGAGAAACAATTTATGCCGAATATATTTTTAATCACCATCCAAAATTTGCTGGAAAAGTTCACAAATATTATGATCGATATGAACAGTGTCATATCGAAGGCGGAGATATTTTAAATTTAAATGACCACGTTTTAGCTGTTGGAATTTCTCAAAGAACTGAAGCTGGAGCCATAGATAAATTAGCTAAAAACATCTTTAAAAATAAAGAAAGTCAAATAGACACAATATTAGCTTTTAATATACCAGTAAGCCGTGCCTTTATGCACCTAGACACTGTATTTACTCAAGTAGATTATGATAAATTTACCTATCATCCAGGAATTATGGAAACCCTAAAAGTATATGAAATTACCGAAGGTGATGATCCAAATAGTGATGAAGATTTAAATGTCAAAGAAATGACAGGAACTCTAGAAGAAATATTAGAAAAATATTTAAAAATCAACATTACTTTAATCCCGTGTGCTGGCGGTGATAAAATAGCCTCAGCTCGCGAACAATGGAATGACGGTAGTAATACCTTAGCCATTGCTCCAGGTGTTGTCGTTGTCTATAATAGAAACACCGAAACCAATAAAGTATTAAAAGAATATGGACTTAAAGTAATTGAAATTAGTAGTGCCGAACTATCAAGAGGCCGCGGCGGACCAAGATGTATGAGTATGCCACTAATTAGAGAAAAATAAGAAAGGACTAAATATGAACTTACAAGGAAGAAATTTTTTAAAACTATTAGACTATTCATCAGAAGAAATAAGATACTTACTAGACCTATCAAAAGATTTCAAAGAAAAAAAGAAAAACAATATAAAACATAATTATTTAAAAGGAAAAAATATTGTTTTGCTTTTTGAAAAAACATCCACAAGAACAAGATGCGCTTTTGAAGTTGCCGGCTACGACCTTGGCATGGGAGTAACTTATCTAGAACCAGGTAGTTCACAAATGGGAAAAAAAGAAAGCATTGAAGATACTGCTAGAGTATTAGGAAGAATGTATGATGGAATTGAATACCGTGGATTTGACCAAAGCATCGTTGAAACCTTAGGAAAATATGCAAAAGTTCCAGTATGGAATGGTTTAACTGATGAATTTCATCCAACCCAAATGCTTGCTGACCTGCTAACCATTGAAGAAAACTTTGGACGCCTTCAAAACATTAACTTCGTTTTTATGGGGGATGCTAGAAACAATGTTGCCAACTCTTTAATGGTTGCCTCATCTAAAATGGGGATGAACTTTACTTGCTGTGCCCCTAAAAAACTATGGCCCAAAAAAGAACTAATTGATACTTGCCTAGAAATTGCCAAAAAAACAGGAAGTACTTTAAACTTTACAGAAGATGTTATGGAAGCATCAAAAAATGCTGATGTTATTTATACAGATGTTTGGGTATCGATGGGTGAACCAGATGAAGTATGGCAAGAAAGAATAAATTTATTAAAACCATATCAAGTTAACAGACAAGTATTCAAACAAGCTAATCCTAACGCCATATTCATGCACTGCCTACCATCATTTCATGATTTAAAAACAAAAATAGGCCAAGATATATACCAAAAATTTGGTTTAACCGAAATGGAAGTTACCAATGAAGTTTTTGAATCAAATAATTCAAAAGTATTTGATGAAGCTGAAAACCGTATGCATACAATTAAGGCTATCATGTATGCTACACTAAAGGACAATGAATGAGTAAAATTGTTGTGGCCTTAGGTGGAAACGCCTTAGGAAATGATGCTAAAGAGCAACAAAAAAATATCGAACTAGTTGCTCCAATCATTGTCAAATTAATCCAAAAACATAATATAATTATAACTCATGGTAATGGTCCTCAAGTTGGCCAAATATTTAATAATATGAAGCAAATGCCATTTCCAGAATGTGGAAGCATGAGCCAAGGATATATTGGATACCAACTTCAACAATCCATTCAAGATGAACTAAATAAAAAAAATATTCCTAAAACTTGCCTAACAATCATAACTCAAACATTAGTAGATAAAAACGACAAAGCCTTTGAAAATCCAACCAAACCAATCGGAGCATTTTATAGCGAAAGCGAAGCTAAACAAATAGAAAAAGAAAAAGGCTATATTTTCAAAGAAGATGCCAATAGAGGCTATAGAAGAGTCGTTCCCTCACCAACACCCAAAAAAATCATCGAAGAAAAAGTCATTAATAACCTAAACGAAGAAGGATATATTGTTATTGCCTTAGGTGGGGGAGGAATACCCGTTATCTATGATGAAGAAAAAGGCCTAGAAGGCATTGACGCAGTCATAGATAAAGACAAATCTGCATCCTTATTAGCCACTAATATCAATGCTGATATTTTATTAATTTTAACTAGCGTTGATAAAGTATATTTAAATTATGGTAAAAAAAATGAAACTCCTTTAAATGAAATGACAACAAAAGAAGCTAAAAAATATATTTTAGAAGGGCAATTTGCCCAAGGAAGTATGCTTCCCAAAATAGAAGCATGTATAAACTTTGCCGAAAAGCGCCATGCCATAGCCATTATTGCCTCATTAGAAAATGCTAGTGCTGCTTTAGAAGGAAAAGCTGGAACAGTGATTAAGGAGGGGTAAAATGACAGAAGTCAAAAAAAAGAAAAATAAAGTAATGCTATCCGCATTTTCAATAATTTTAATTTTAATATTTGCTTTAGGAGTTCTTTCATATATTTTACCAATTGCTCAGTTTAATGGCGATACCATTATTGATGGAAGTGGTGTCGTTAGAGCAAAAATATCGGATATTTTAATGTCACCAATATTAGGATTTGAAAACGCTATTGATGTATGTATATTTGTTATTATTTTAGGTGGATTTCTAGCTATTGTTACCAAAACAGGAGCTTTAGAAACGGGAATAAAAGTCTTAGTTCAAAAATTAAAAGGAAGAGAAACCATCCTTATTCCAATTTTAATGTTTATCTTTTCATTAGGTGGTACCACTTATGGTATGCTTGAAGAAACCGTTGGCTTTTATGCCTTACTTGCAGCCACAATGGTCGCAGCTCGTATGGATACTCTAGTAGGCGCCTCTGTCGTATTACTAGGAGCAGGATCAGGAGTCTTAGGCTCTACCATCAATCCATTTGCCGTTGGAGCCGCTGTAAGTGCCTTACCAGAAGGCGTAACTGTCAATCAAGGAATTATAATTGGCTTAGGAGCAATTTTATGGTTAACAACCCTTGGTATTTCAATATTCTTCGTAATGCGTTACGCAAAAAAAGTTCAAAAAGAAAAAGGTTCAACATTCTTATCACTTCAAGAACAAAAAGCAATGGAACAAGCCTACGGGAAAAAGGAAAAAGAAGAAAAAGTTAAATTAACGAAAAAACAAAAATTAACTTTAATTATCTTTGCCTTAACTTTCATTGTTATGATAATTGGTTTCATTCCATGGGGTGAATTTGGTATCACTATTTTTGATAAGTTTACAGGATGGTTAACAGGAACACCACTAGGAAGTTGGTATTTCTATGAAGCCGCACTATGGTTCTTAATCTCATCTATTATTATTGCCATTATAAATTCATATAAAGAACATGAATTTGTCGAAACATTTATTAATGGTACTAAAGATATGATGAGTGTAGTACTTATTATTGCTATAGCTAGAGGCGCAAGTGTATTACTTCAAACAACACACTTAGACAATTATATAATCTATAACGCATCAAACATCTTAAAAGATGTTCCTGCAATAATTTTTACACCATTAAATTATTTATTACATGTCGTTTTATCAATATTAGTTCCATCAAGCTCTGGCCTTGCAACACTATCAACTCCAATTATGGGCCCACTTGCTGTAAATGTGGGATATAGTCTAGAAACTACTATCATGACATTTGTTGCTGCAAACGGACTTGTCAACTTAATCACCCCAACTTGTGGTGCCATTATGGGAGGTCTAACACTAGCCAAAGTTGAATATACAACATGGTTTAAATGGGCTTTCAAAGTAGTTTTAACTATTGCCCTTGTTAATATTTTAATTTTAACAGCAGCCATGATAATTTTATAAAAGACGTTTAAACCGTCTTTTTCTTTTAATTTTGATTAGGCTATGTTATAATCAACTATGAAAGAAATTTTAGTTTATAAATCAGTATAAAAACAATATCAGTTAACCTAAAAATTGGTAGAAAGGAGAATCAATCAAAAAAAGATTGATTACAGTGGTAAAATGAATTTATTTAAAAAAAATATATATAAAAAAATATATCAAAAAATAAAAAAAGCAGATACTATAATAATAGCTAGACACGTTGGCCCAGATCCCGATGCCTTAGGTAGCTCTCTTGGTTTAAAACAAATAATACTTGATAATTTTCCAAACAAAAAAGTTTACGTAATTGGTGCCCCAGCTGCCAAATTTAAATTTATTGGTGAATTAGATAAACTTCCAGATAGTATTGAAAATACCTTATTAATAGTGACAGACACACCAGACCACCGCAGAGTTGACGGTATTGATCCAAGGAGAATTTCAAATTCAATAAAAATTGACCATCATCCATTCGTTGAGGCCATGTGCAGTTTAGAATGGATCGATGATAAATCATCAAGTGCTTCTCAAATGATTTTAGAACTAGCCTTTAATACTAAATTAAAACTAACAAAATCATCAGCTGAAAAGCTTTATATAGGTTTAATTGCTGATACCAATAGATTTATGTTTTCATATACCAATGCTAAAACATTTGCTCTTGTCAGTAAATTATTAAAACAAACTGATATTGATATAACAAAAATTTATAATGAATTATATTTAAGACCATTTAAAGAAATAAAATTTCAAGGATACATGGCTCAAAATTATCAAATAACAGAAAATAAAGTTGGTTATCTAATAATTAATGACGAAACATTAAAAACCCATAATGTCGATGCTGCTACACCAGGTAATATGATTAATAGCTTTAATCATATAAATGAAATGCTTGTATGGGTCACCGCAACTGAAGATAAAGAATTAGGTTCTTTCCGCATATCCATCAGATCAAGAGGACCGATAATCAATGAAGTAGCCGCAGCCCATGGTGGTGGTGGTCATAAATTTGCTAGTGGCACAAGATTAAAAACTCAAGAAGAAATATATAATTTAATCAAAGATTTAGATGAAACTACAAAAAATTATATTGAAAAAGGCTCTAATTAGAGCCTTTTAACGATAATAAGGATAAAATGGATAATAAGGATAATAAATAGGACGGTTATTATTCCAAAATAATGGTGAAATAAGACCACCAGTAATTCCGCCTAAAATGAAAGGTCCTAAAAATCCTCCCTGATTATTCATAGGTGGTCTACCAGGCCCTGGACCCATTGGCCTTCTTGTATAATTATAATACTGTCCATTCATATAAAGCCCCCTTCATAATATAATATGACCCTTATCATAAAAAGTGAAAATTATCCAAATTAAACTCATATAATTCTAATGGTGAGGATATGAAAAAATTTTTTCAAATAATTGGCCTTTTCACACTCATGGTATCTAGTTTCATATATACAGAAAAAGTTGGAACAACAGCTAAATTGACCGATAGCCTGCTAACTGAAATAAAAAGTAAAAAAGATGGCTATAAAGAAAATGCTATTGAACCAATAATTAAAGATGATACCATTATACCTGGTATTAATGGAAAAGAAGTTGACACACAAAAAAGTTATGAAGCCATGAGTAAAATAGGATACTTTGATGATAAATTACTAATCTATAAACCTCTAAAAGTCCAAAACACCTTAGATAAAAATAAAGATAAATATGTCATTAGTGGTAACAATACAAAAATGGATGTCACATTAATCTTTAAAACTAAACCCCAAGATGACCTAACACATATTATAAATACATTAAAACAAAGGAAAATCGCTGCCACTTTTTTTATCGAAAGTAAATATTTAGAAAAACATCATAATCAAATAATTACCCTAATTCAAAACGGTCATACCATTGGAAATTTAAGTAATAATGAAAACTATAACGATAGTGATTTTATCTGGATGAAAACAATCATCACCAACATTGGTCCACAATTATATAACTATTGTTATACTGAAAAACCAAATAAATCATTACTAAAAACATGTAAAATTCAAAATTCAATTACCATCATGCCAAATATAATCATCAAAAGAAAACCATTAATAAATATCAAAAAAACAATTCTACCTGGGGCCATCATATCTTTAGAAGTAAATGAATCATTAATAAGCGAATTAACAAACATCTTAAATTACATAACCTCTAAAGGATATAATATAAA
>CALVIE010000064.1 GCA_944329385.1 uncultured Bacilli bacterium
TTCATATAAAAATCTCTCCATTTCTTCTATTTTATCATGGAAAGATTTCTATTTACACAATTTTATTTACAGACTCAGACCTTTTTATTTCAAAATAATTTTAAGAAATTGTTTTTTACCTTTTTGAATAACTAATTCATTATTTGTGAAATCTTGTTCATTCATAATGTGTTTAGTATCATTCATTTTTTCGCTATTAAATTTAATACCATTTTGTTCAACCATTCTTCTAGCTTCTGATTTTGATGGAAGTAAATTTATATTTACTAAAAAGCTTAATACGTCTTGTTTTTCATTTAGAATATTTTTATCTAAAGTTATTGTTTCTATGTTAGTTGGAATTCCACCTTTGGCAACGGTGTTATACCTTTGTTCAGCTTGCTTTATATATTTTTCTCCATGATACATTTTAATGATTTCTTTTGCGTATATTTTATGAGCTTCAACAATATCACCATTCATGATTTTATTTATTTCATCTTGTGATAGATCTGTTGTTAATTTAAAATAGTCTAATAAAACATTATCAGGTATTTGCATTGATTTTTCATACATAACTTCAGGTGAATCAGTTAAGCCGATATAGTTATCTAAAGATTTACTCATTTTATTTTTACCATCTAAGCCTACTAAAAGTGGGAATGTTAAAACATCTTGAGGCTCTTGACCATAGTCTTTTTGTAATTCTCTACCAACTAATAGATTAAATACTTGATCGGTTCCACCTATTTCTACATCAGCATGGAGAGCGACTGAATCATAGCCTTGCATTAGAGGATATAAAAATTCGTGAATACCAATTGGGGTGTTGTTTTTAAATCTTTTATTAAAGTCATCTCTTTCTAAGATTCGAGCTACAGTATATTTACTTGTTAGTTTTAATATATCGCTAAAGGACATTTCGCCAAGCCATTTTGAGTTATAAACAACTTTAGTTTTTTTAGGGTCTAATATTTTAGTTACTTGTTTAAAATATGATTCACCACTTTTTCTTGTTTCTTCGAAAGTTAAGGCTGGTCTAGTTTTAGATTTGCCACTTGGATCTCCTATCATAGCTGTAAAATCCCCTATAACGAATATTACTTCATGGCCCATATCTTGAAAATATTTTAAAGCCCTTAATACAACTGTATGTCCTAGGTGTAAATCTGGTCTTGAAGGATCAGCTCCTAGTTTGATTTTTAATTTTCGTCCACTGTTTATTTTTTCTTTTAGTGTTTCTTTACTATAAATATTTTCAGCTTTCGATAAAATTAATTCTAATTCTTTTTTCATATTTTTCATTTCCTTTCTAAAAAAGCACATTAACTAAATATAGAGGCGAGTTATCGCGGTACCACTCTATTTCACAGTTAAATGTGCACTTAATTATCATTAACGGAATAACCCGATTAAACTCATAATACTGTAATTCAGATATTTATAATTGCTTATTTACACCGGCCATAAGCTCTCTATATTTAATTACAAAATCCTACTAAATATTAATCACTGTTTAATTTATGTAATTATTTTATCATATTTCATTTTTCTTTACAACTATTAGTTTGCTTTGCTAAACTGTTTTATTAATTGTTTGGCTTTTACTGTTTTAGCTTTATCTTGCCATTCTATTTGTGGTATTGATATTGGGTCTGTAATAATTTTAACACGGTCTTTATTTTGTAGGATATAATCAATATTTTCCTGTTCATCATTAACAATAACGCCTACCATAGTATTTCCGATGTTAGGGTTTAACTTATAAGCAAAATCTATAGCAGTACTACCTTTTGGAAGTTCAATAATATCTCCTTTTGGGGTATAGACATATATAGTTGTACTTAATAATTCTCTTTTTACTCTATTGACAAATTCAGCATTATCAGAAATTATGGAATTTAATTCTGTTATTGATTTGAAAAATTGAAATTTGTTTTTTAAGTCATTTTGCATAGTGTCCTCGGCATCATTTTTATGCAGATCCCAATAGGCAGGAAGTCCAAATGTATTTATTTTATCCATATCATGGGTTCTTATTTGAACTTGAACTAATCTTTCTTGAGGTCCAAAAACAGTTGTATGAAGTGATTGATACATATTAGTTTTAGGATTAAAAATATAGTCTTTGAATTTACTATTAATTGGTGGATAAATACTATGGACGTGTCCTAAGGTTCTATAACAATCGTTAATATCGTTTACCATAATTTTAATAGCAATTAAATCATGGACATCAATAACTTTTTTTCCTTTAATTATTTGCTTATATAATCCATAAATGCTTTTAATTCTCTGTTTATGCTCAAAAGGAATATTATTATCAGCTAAAACATTTCCTATTTGCTCTAATGTTTCATTAATAACAGTATCTAATTTGTCTTGTAATTGAAATAATTGATTTGAAATATAGTCATAATAATCTTTTCTTAGATAATATAAGGACAAGTCTTCAAGTTCTGATTTTATTTGATATGCTCCTAAGTAGTATGCTAGAGGAGAAAAAATTTCCATTGTTTCTAAAGCATTTTCTTTTTGTTTAAATTCACTTTTATATTCTAAAGTTCGCATGTTATGAAGTCTATCGGCTAGTTTAATAATAATAATTCTTATATCTTTTTCTAAGCTAGTAATTATTTTTCTAGTGTTTGTAGCTATTTGTTGCTGTTTTGATGAAAAGTTCATTTTACTTATTTTAGTAACACCATCTACTAAATTAGCAATTGTTTGATTAAATTCAGATGCGATTTTTTCTTTATTCATATTTGTATCTTCAATTGTATCATGGAGTAATGCTGCACAGATAGTATCTGAGTCGGCCTTCATTTGAGATAATATAAAAGCGACAGATAATGGGTGAATAATATAGTCTTCACCACTCTGACGCTTTTGACCTGCATGCATTTGATTAGCACACCAAAAGGCTTTAGAAATCATATCTAAACTTTTTTCGTTTTCTATATATTTTCTTACATTATTTATTAAATCGTTATAACTCACTTCCCTCATTTTTACACCCCACTACATATAATTTATTGTTAATAATACTACTATTTTAAAATAAAAGCAAGATAATTTTTTAGTTTTTTTGATTTTTTTATATTGAATTACAGTTAAATTGCAGATATACTAATAATGGTGGTATTATGAAAATAATAATTATTTTTTTAGGATGTTTAATTTTAAGTGGTTGTACTAATCATACTGTTACATGTATTAAGACTAATAAAATTGATGAGGGGCAGCTTAAAGAGGTACAAAAAATTATGTTTGATAATAACAAGATAGATAAATATAATATTAATATTCAATTTAAAATCAATAATAAAACTTTAAAATATAAAAATGTTATATTTGAGAGTTTAAAAGATGTTTTTGATAAATATGATAAAAAAGATGGTATAGAATATAGTGTTAAGGAAAGTGAGAAGATTTTAAAAATTAATATAGAAGGTGATTATGATAAAATGAATGAAGATTTTGGTTTGGATAAAGGAGCGAAAATTAATGATGTTATAGATCTTTTAGAAAATGAAGGCTATTCATGTAAATATTAAGTAAGAATATTATTTTAAAAAAATGGGTTTTTTTACCCATTATTTTAAATCTATTTCTTTAAATATATCATCTAAATCTTCTGTTTTGTTTGTAAAACCGCTAATATCTTTAACAACCTTTTTGTCTTTGATGGCTAGTGTTAGAGGGGTTCCCCAACTTGAATTGTCATCGAAGTAGTCTAATGATGATATAATATTTTGTACATCTTCATTATCCATTGTATCAATTTCCAAAATGTAAGCAGGCAAATCATTTTCACCAGCATATTTATTTAAGTATGGTAAATATTGTTCACAATAACTACATGTTGATTGAGTAATAACCATAATAAATGGTGTATCGCCATTATATAAGCAATCATATTGATCGGCAGTTAATTGGGCTAGATTTGGGTATTCTTCATCGGTTTGAACACCACAAGTGAATTTGATAAAATTAGAATCTTTTAAAAATTTATTAATAGCATTGCTTTTATTAATATTTTTATCTAGTCCACTAGTAACTTTGCCATTTTGAACAATAATTAAGGCTGTATCATCATAAGATACTTTATCTGTTTTTAAATCTTTTTTAATATTTTTTAAATCTGAATTTGATAATTCATCACTTAGATAATAAATACCGCGGTCGATTTCTTTAGCTGCTTCATTTAAAGCTTCTTTTTCATTATTACTTAAGCCATCAGATATAACTAAAGCATATTTATTATCTTGCTTTGATAAACATTCATATTGTTTATAATTAATACTTCCTAAGTTACTATAATCGGAGTCTGCTTTAACACTACAGGTAAATGTTTTATCTGGTTCTGGCCAAAAAGCTATAACTAATATAACAGCAACAATTAAGATTATTGAAATAAAAAATATTAGCATTCTTTTGTTTTCATTCATATTATACCTCTTCTTTCCTTTTATATAATAACATATTTATTGTTTTTATATCAATATTTTGATATGAAATTTTAATGAAAAGGTTTGTTTTTGAACGGTTTTTAGTTATAAAAGTTATGTTAATTTTTAGAATTTGCTATGGTTTGGTATATTATTTTTTTTTATTTATATATTTTAGTATGAAATATTTAATGCTTTTGTGTAAAGGATTTATTATTGGAACAGCGAAGATTATTCCGGGTGTTAGTGGAGCTATTATTGCGATGAGTTTTGGGGTTTACGAAAGGCTTGTAAATATTATGTCAAAACCAACAAAAATAAGGGCTAATGACGTAAAGTTTATGTTTTTTTTAGGTATTGGTGGAGTGATTGGTATAGGTTTTTTTAGTAAATTTGTAATTTTATGTCTTGATAGTCTATATTTTCCAACTATGTTACTTTTTATAGGCTTAATTATTGGTGGGTTGACTGATGTTTTACATGAAATAGGAAAAGGTGACAATAAACTATCTAAAGGATTAATTTTTATAATTTGTTTTAGCTTAGTATACTATTTAATTAATATTAAAAATATAAATGTGGGATTAAACAGCCCTTTGATTTATATTTTTATGGGAATGGTTGAATCTTTGACTACAGTGATACCAGGTATTAGTGGAACTGCAATATTTATGGCTTTGGGCTGGTACGAAAAACTTTTAGCAATTTTTGAACAAGTGATTAGTTTTAACTTTAATATGCATATTATTTTGTTTTTAATTGGTTTTATTATTAGTACTATAATGATTTCTAAGTTAATCACTTTTCTTTTTGAAAAATATAAACCGCTTGCTTATTCTGGAGTTTTAGCTTTTATGATAGCTTCATTGGTAATTATGGGTGAAAAAGCATTGGTGAGTGAATTTTCTTTTTTGGAATTTATTTTGGGAATTATATTTTTTATTGTTGGATTTTTAGGCACTAAAAAAATTAACGGCCTTTTTGGCAAATTTTCTAATTAATATCATATTATTATTTAGGAGTGATTTGATGGATAAGAAAATACCAAAAATATATGCGAATAAAATAAATGGTAAAGCAGGAAATAATAAGGATGTCTATTATTCAAATTTAAAAAATGAAAGTCGTGACCAGCGGGATTCAAAGATATTAGAAAAAAATATTAATCAAAAAATTAATGATATATTTAATTCTACTAATTATATTTACAAAGCTGATGTTAGACTAACTTTAAAAACCGGCACTGTAACAAAAAGAATTGTGGGCCGTAATTCTACTCATTTAATAACTATTGATAATGAGCTTATTCCCTTAACCGATATTTTGGACATTGAAAAAAGCTAACCTAATAGCTTTTTTATATTGTATTTTATCTAAATGTAGGTATAATTATGAATGTGATGTTTTAATGACAAGTAAGTTCGAATATAGTAAGAATTTTATTGAAAATGATGGAATATTGATATGTCCAACATGTAAAAAAAATTTATATTTTAAAGAGCATTCTTTAGTTTGTGAAAATTCTCATAACTTTAATATTTCAAAAAAAGGTATTACTAACCTTGTTTCACATAGTTATATTAAAGAAAGCAACATATATAATTATGATTTGTTTTTTAATAGAAGATGTTTTATTCAAAAAATGTTTTATCAAAAATTATATGATAAAATCATTAGTATTATAAATAAACATTTTGATAAAAATATAAATATTTTAGATTTAGGATGTGGAGAAGGTGCTCATACAATTAATATATTAAATAATTTAAAGCAAAATTATAAATATTATGGCTTTGATTATTCTAAAATAGCTATTCAAATGGCTAGTGATTATAATTTTAACAATAGATTTTATTTCGTAGGTGATGTTAATAATATTCCTATTAAAGATCATTCTACTCATCTAATTATTGATATACTTTCACCTTATAATCAGTTGGAAGTTAAAAGAGTTTTAAAGAAAAAAGGACTGTTTATTAAAGTATCTCCAGGAAAAGATTATTTAAAAGAACTTAGATTAGCCGCTGGTTTATCTACTTATGATAAAGAGATAGATGTTGAACAAAGTTTGAGAAAAAATTTTAAAGAGGTCCGAAAAGAAAAAATTTTAATTATTTGTCCTATTACTAATGAGGATGTTATGTTACTTTTAAAAATGTCGCCAATACGAAGCAAAAAAATATTAAAAAAATTTAATACAATTACAATTGATTTAAATATTTATATTATAAAAAGGTAGTTATACATTAAAATAAAGGAGAAGGTTATATGTATAGGTTTAAGTATTATTATAAGGATGGCACTAATGAAATTAGTGACTGTTATGGAAAAAAGCCAGAATTAATGTACAATGATTTTGATAGGTTAATTGAATGGGATGAATTTAATAATTTACGTTATAAGAATTTATCAGTTCATGAAATTTTAGAATTAGCAATGAAAGTTTATAAAAATTTTCTTCCAGATTTTTATAGAATTGAAATAAT
>CALVIE010000065.1 GCA_944329385.1 uncultured Bacilli bacterium
AAACACCGGCAAGTAGATTAATTTCTACTTTTTTACTTTAAATGAAAGGTTAAAGCTGTAAGCGAAGATAAATAGCAAAATATTTGCTATTTATCGGTGTCATTATTTAATTAGGCTGTGAATAATAACAATTTTAAGCAAACTTTTCTAAATTTGTCTCAAATCACAAAATTTACTTCACCCTATATATCTTCGCTTGCGATTTGCCACAATATCGTTATAGCGATTTTTGTTACTCAAAAATCACCATAACTTCCTATACATTATACAATAAAAGTGCGAATTCTCGCACTATTTTAAATAATCTTCAGATACTTTCTCATCAATTTCCTTTAAAGTATCTTCATCAACATCATCAACTATCTCATCCCAAGGCTCTTCATCATCTTCAACAGCTATTTTCACCTTAGTTTCTCCAACAATTTCAACTCCAAGTTCTTTTTCAATATTAAAAGAAATTACATTACCCTTTTCAATATTCACAGAAGAGCAAGTAGGTTGTTTCAAACTTCTTACAATAATATCTGTATCACTAGATAAATCCGCATTTTCCTTAAGTTTTACATTAAACAAATCATTATACTCAATTTTTTTATTAATAACCGCCGTTTTACTATCATTATCATAAGAATACCAAATATTAATGTCAAAAGAACCATCAACACCTATCTTATCTCCAGATTTATAACCTTTAAAAATATGATTAATGACCCAGCACCCAAGCACCGTAGTTGGCGTATTTTCAGCATCTAATGTATAACTATTTTTAAAATGTTTTTTCCCTTTACCAATGATTGCCTTGGTTACTATTTCTTTATATGATGCCACATTATCACCCCTCACTTTAAGATATGCATTTCACCTAAAAAAGTACACAAAAAAAATGGCCTAAACCATTTTTTCTACCATAAATAAAATTTTGCTAAAAAAATTATCATTCATAAGTTTTGAATAAACATCTAACTTTTCAAGTTCATTCATCTCATTATTATGAATATTATCTATAACCTCATTTTCTTTAAATTTATTAGCCTTCTTACTAGTAAATTTTAAATTTATTTTGCTTTCAGTAAGTACACTTCCATTCAAAGTTTTTTTATAATTCACCTCTAAAGTATATTTTGTCTTGCTTTCATTAAAAGTAAATACAAAATCCCCACTTTCTAAACTACCATCCTCATTATTCTTACTATAAATATATTTATCATCATTATTAATTAAACTTAAACTCTCTTTTTTACCTTTTATATCCATTTTCAAAAACTCATTAGTCTTATTATCAACATATAATAAAATCTCAAGCTTTTCTTCTTTTTTTAACTCATCTTTTATCTCAACTAAATAATTTTGAATAAAGTTTCTAACATCCTCATTACTAACACCTTTTACCCTAGCTAAAACACTAGTAAACTCATCATTAGCCTTCAAAGTATTAATAAAAGTTTCTATAACCCTATCTCTATTTTTATTATCCACTACTAATTTCATCACATAAGCTTTTACCTTATTCCCATTAATATCTATATTTTCTCTAGAAGCATAAATTTTCTCATTCGCTGCGCTCTTATCAATTGCTTGATTTAAACCATTCAAAATAATTATACTATCTGCTCCACCAATAAAATAACCTAAAGGATTACTATTCATCTTTATATATTTTTCACTAAAAGATAAAAGTGAAACATAACTATTACTTCCATCACTATATAAAATCATTGGAATATCTTTTCCTAAATTCACATCCATATAAATTTGTGAATTTAAATTATCTTTCACATAATCCGCACTTAAATTCATTCCATTTAAATCCTTAGATAAAAGATCCTCTTTAGTATTAACAAAATATTCTAAACTTATATTACCATCCATCACATCATAAACATTATCATTAATACTGCTTTTTAAATAATTAAACATACCATCAATTGTACTTGTAAATAAAGTTTTTGGATTATTTCTAAAAAACATAAATCCAAGCATAATCGCAATAATTAAAATTAAAAATATTGAAATAAGCCAAGGTAACTTAGACATTCTCGCCTTCGCATTATTTTTAACTATATCAGTATAATTAATATTAAAATTTTCTTCTTTCGCATCATCATCCATCAAAGAATCATCGAGTACATCATTTGTTCTATCCTCTACTTTTTTAACAAACTCTTTTAACTTTGAATTATTACTCATAATATCTCCTACCCTTATATCAATAATACCAAAATAACAAATATTTTTCAATAGAAAAATAGCCCTTAGGCTATCTCTCCATTCATACTCCATGTTCTAACATCTACAATCTTAACATCTACAATCTGACCAAGCATCTCCTTTGGAGCTTTCACATTAACAAGTTTCATTGACTCAGTATAACCAGCCAAACATCCCTCTTTATCACTCACCTCATCAAGCAATACCTTAACTGTTTTATTTAAATACTTTTTATTAGCTTCTAAAGCATATTTATTTACTAAATCATTTAATTCATAAAGTCTTTTTTCTTTAACTTCTAAAGGTGTATCATCCTTCATTTTAGCCGCTGGTGTTCCTTCCCTTGGTGAAAAAATAAAAGTAAAAGCCGAATCATACTTACACTTATTAACAACATCTAAAGTAGATAAAAAATCTTCTTCACTCTCACCAGGAAAACCAACAATAATATCTGTTGTAATAGAAACATTTGGAATAGTTTTCTTAATTTTATTAAATAATTCTAAATAAGATTCTTTAGTATATCTTCTGCCCATAAGCTTCAAAATTCTATCAGACCCAGACTGTAAAGGTAAATGAATATAAGGCATAATATTTGGATATTTTCCTATCACATCTATCATTTTATCTGTAAAATCCCAAGGATGTGAAGTCACAAAACGTATTCGTTCAATTCCTGTTTTAGCTACGCTCTCAAGTAAATCACTCATATCAAATTCTAAATTCAAATCTTTGCCATACGCATTCACATTTTGCCCAAGTAAAGTAACTTCTTTATAGCCATTTTCTTTCAAAGATTTAACCTCTTCTATAATATCTTCAAACCTTCTACTTCTTTGTTTACCTCTAGTATAAGGTACAATACAATAAGTACAAAACTTATCACAGCCATACATAATATTCACAAAAGCCTTATATTTATTATCCCTTTTAGCTGGCATCTTCTCTATTATATTTCCCTCAAAACTATATACCTTCACCTCAGTACTATTTTTATGCATAGCCTCAGCTAAAATTTCTGGAAACTCATGAATATTATGAGTACCAAAAATAAAATTTAAAAAACTAAACTTATCTAAAATTTCATTAACTACAACTTCTTCCTGAGCCATACATCCACAAATACCCGCAATCACATTAGGCCTTTCCTCTTTCAAATGTTTAATCCTTCCAATCATTCCAAAAACCTTATTATGAGCATTTTCACGTATCGCACAAGTATTAAGCAAAATAAGATCCGCACTCATCATATCCTCATTTTCTCTAAAACCCATCATCTCTAAAATAGCTTTAATATTTTCTGAATCGTGTACATTCATCTGACATCCATAAGTTTTAACAAAATAAGTTTTTCCAATTCCTAAAGTTTTTAACTCATCACGCATTTTAAAATCTTCTATCTTAACTAAAGATCTTGTTCTTTTTCTAGCTTGCTCTAAATGTGGTTTCAACATATAAATCACTTCCCCAAAGATAATAACACAAAAAGAAAAAAAAAGCTAGTCAAAAGACTAACTACAATCACTAATTTTATATATATACCTTTTACCATTTTCAGTAGAAATAACCACACATACTGAATTAGGATCTAAAACATCTCCAGTTTCTAAATCTTTTACCTCCCCTTGCGCATACCCCTCTTCTTGAAGTCTACTAAGCTGAACTTGTAAATCATCATCACCAGCTAAAGGTAACTCATCTTTATGATCAGAAGCCCAATTTTTTGCTCCTAAAATAATCGAATCATTTTGATATTCCTTACTCTCAGAAATTCCCTCTCGTAAATTGCTCACCACATTTGGAACAATAATCAAAGTTAAAAGAGCTAAAATAACAATAACTCCAATAAGTTCAATTAAAGTAAAACCTCTATTTTCCATATCATCACCTACAATAATTATATATAAACTAAAAATAAAATGCAAGAAAAAAAGAGAGCTTAAACCTCTCCTATAACAATCAAAATCATTGGCTTACACTCAGTTTGCTCATAAAAATATTTACCAACTTTATCTCTAATACCAAGTTTAACCTTAGAAAAATTAGTATAATTTGCCTTCGTATTTTCTTTAATAACCTCGTGTGCAATCTTTTCAGCCTCTTTAATTAGATTAATATTATCACGAACAAATATAAATCCTCTTGTAAGCACCTCTGGACCAGACAAAACCTCTTTAGTTTGTTTATCAATCGTTGCAGTAATAATAACAATACCACTATCACTCAAAAGCTCACGGTCCTTAAGTACAAGCTCACCAACATCTCCTGCCGCAAGTCCATCAATCAAAATATCATCAACAGGCACCTTCATACCATTATCTATAAGCTTACCATTTTCAAAATAAGCAACTTCGCCATTTAACCTAAGTAAAATATGATCATCATCCATACCAACTTCTTTTGCCACATTACGGTTTGCCACTTGATGGCGATACTCACCAATAACTGGCATATAATATTTTGGCCTCATCAAATCTATCATAAGCATTAAATCTTCAGAAGAAGCATGATGTGATAAATAATCACGTTTAGAAAGTGTTGCCACATTCGCCCCTATCTTAGCTAAACCATCAAGAAGTTTTGTAGCCGTTCTTTCTATACCATCAAAAGCCGGTGAAGCAAATATAACAGTATCTTCTGACGTAACAGTAATGAATTTATCATAACCTCTTACAATTCTTTTTAAATTAGAAAAAGGTCTTTCTCTTTCATCAGAAATAATTATCACAATTTTATCATCACGAACATGATTGATAGGTAAAATTCTTTTCTTATCAAAATCAATATATTTCATATCAATAGCCTTTAAAATTACACTTTCCAAACTTTTACCCATTATAACCACATTACGATCAGTTTTCTTAAGTTCATTAAAAAGTTCCTGAATTCTATAAAGCTGTGCTTGATAAATATTATATAAAATTCTTCCATTAGTTCTATTTAAAATTTCAAATATTGCTTTACCTGTTCGATGATGTGGCGAAGTAAAACCTTTTTTATCCGCATATAAAGACTCAGACATTAAACATAAAACACCTTGTTTACCAACATAAGCAAGTTTGCCAATATCCGTTTTATAAGCTCCAAGCATCGTCGAATCAAAAACAAAATTTCCGGTATAAAATATTGCCCCATCTGGTGTATATAAAACAAAACCAACATTTTCTGGCACCATATGTGTTAAAGAAATTGGAAAAATACTATTTTTACCAAACTTAATCTTTTTATGTGGTTTAATAATTTTTAAATTTTTTATACTTAAATTATCTGATAAAAATTCATTTTTTATAATTTCTATAGTAAAACTAGTACCATATATTGGTAAATCAGGAACATCTTTTAAAATCTCCGTAAGTGCTCCCATATTATCATAATGCCCGTGTGTAATAAATATACCCTTAATATTCTTTTTATTTTTTTTAATATAATCATAATTTGGAATAATATAATCTACTCCAAGCATCTTATCATCGGCGTATTTTAATCCAGCATCAAATATAAATATATCTCTATCGACATCTACAACATACATATTTTTTCCGTCCTCATTTAATCCGCCGAGTGCGAAAATTTTTATTTTACTCATTTCTTCTCCTTTCTAAAGTGTTTAAAAAACATAAACATTATAACAAAAAAAGCTTTAAAAAGCAATTTTACTATATAAAGATCTTATCTAACTCTTTATTCGGAAGTAACATCTTTATTCCCTTAACAATCTTAACCTCATAATTTTTAGTTCTCACCTTAAGCATCTCACCATCTATACAAAAACTTTTCTTAGGCACCTCCTTCAATCTTATTTTAAGATTATCCGTTCTAAAAAAATAAAAACCTGGAACTTTTGTAATATCACTAGTTTTAAGTAAATACAAACTTCTAATAATATCTTTTTTAGAAGTAATATTAGAAAGCAACACCTCAAACTTTCCATCATTCATCTTTACATCCTGTAAAATTTCAAGTCCACCCATTCTACTCGCATTGCAAATTAAAACAAATGAATATAAACCTTTTATAACTTCACCATTAGCCGTATAACTCATTTCAAACAAATGTGTCTTTCTATTAAAAGATTTTAAAGCATTAATCATATATGCAAAATAACCCAAATTCTTTTTTAAATTTCTAGGAGTATCATAAGCCACATCCGTAAATTTACCAAGACCAGCCACATATACAAAAGGTACATCATTAATTGTGCATATATCTAAATCTTTAACAGTTCCTTCCAATATCATTTTTAAATTATGAACAGGATTTTTTCCCATCCCAAAAGTAGCTCCTAAATCATTAGTTGTTCCCAGTGGAATATGTGTCAGTAACAATTTTTTTTCTCTTTTTAAATTACCTGTCACAACCTCATTAAAAGTTCCATCTCCACCAAGCGATATTACTAAATCAATATCATCAGACAAATTCAAAACTATTTTTTTAGCATGCCCAGAGTACTTTGTAAAAATAATTTCAGTACTATAACCATATTCATTTAAAATACTCTTAAACTTATCAGCTAATATTACCTTATTGTTTTTACCACTATTAGGATTACAGATAAGCACACTTTTTTTCATCATTAACCACCATATACATTGTACCAAATCGCTGACGCGAAGTCTAGTAACCTAAAAATATAAAACTATGAATTAAATATATAAAAAGAACGTG
>CALVIE010000066.1 GCA_944329385.1 uncultured Bacilli bacterium
CCTAATATAATGTTTCTTATACCAGTATCAGATATATAATATTTTCCTAACGTTTTAAGCAAAGACTTATTTCTTACGTCAGTTCGATTTGCCTTATACACAATAAATGATTTTTCAAGCATACTCAAATAATTATCAACTGTTTGATGGTTAGATTTTTCTGTAATTTTATTACTATTTAAAAAATCACTAATTTTTTTTGCTGATACAGAACTACCAATATTTGTTGCTAAATACTTTATAATATTTTCTAGAAGAGCCACATCTTTTATATTATTTCTATCCACTATATCTTTTTTTACAATTGTATTATAAATACCATTTAAATAAGATAAAACTAATTCATCATTATCTTTTATTAAAGTAATTGCAGGAAGTCCTCCATATTTTAAATACTCATTAAACTTATCATCTAAATTAGTATTATCATAATTATTAAATTTTAAAAATTCTTTAAAAGAAAGCGGATACATTTTAATTTCAATATATCTTCCTGATAATAAAGTAGATAATTCAGATGATAAAAGATAAGCGTTTGAACCCGTAATATAAATATCAATATCAAAATCTACTTTAAAAGAATTAATCGCCTTTTCCCAAGATTTCACGTTTTGTATTTCATCTAATAACAAATACACTCTTCCTTTTTTTATTTTTTCTTTTATGTATTTATATAAATCCTTATAATCTTTTATATCATCAAACTCAGCAGACTCAAAATTAATATATATAATATTATCCTCCTTAATACCATTATTAATTAAATAATCTTTAAACATTAATAAAAGAGTTGATTTACCACTTCTTCTAACACCCGTTATAACTTTAATAAATTCAGTGTCCTTAGCATCAATTATTTTTTTTTAATAATTTTCTCTTATTATCATTTGCATCACCACTTAAATATTATCATAAATAAAGTGATTTTCAAATTTTTGCAAACGCACTTGCAAAAATTCAAAAAATCGAAAGTTTTGCAAATGAACTTGCAAAACTTTAACAATTCTACATTTTTTGCAAAAACATTGTTATTTCAAATTTTGTTAATTTATTTTTTAGCCATCCTTACTTTATTTTACTTTAAGCTACAACCGGCACAATAATTTCACTAATTATTTTAATAGCATTTATTGTCTCAACAAATTTTATACCCTTTGCATACTCATAGTTATTTTGGTAACTATTCCATAAAGATTTTAGTCTTGAATCATCACTAATTAATTCTATGTATTTATTAGCCTCATCAATGTAATCTAATGACCCGCGTGCTTTAGCCGTATTAATAATTGCTTTTCTTAAAGTATCTTTATTAATATAATTCCATTTTAAATTAACCAACATATAGAGATCATAATAATCTTTCATTCTAGTATTATCAATATTTCTACTAATTATTGATTCAAATTTTTCAGCGACAATAGTTTCGTAATTATAAGTCATAATATTAATAGTTTCATTATCAAATAAGGTATTATATTTAAACTCAACTTCTTTATAAATAATAACATCTCCGGTAGTTATATCAATCATTAAATTAGTTTTTAGCCCTTCAAATTCTGCTTTTAGATTAACTTCAAACCCAGAATATAATTCCTCTTCTCTGATATCTTTAATATTTTCTATTTCAAATTTAACATTATCTTTTACATCAATATTTATAATTTCATTAATAACTTTAGTAATTGTTTCTCTATTAAGTAGTAATCCTTTTATAGTAAGTATCTAAATCCATAGTACTTCTTAAATTAACCCCAAAGATAGATGATAATAAAAATCCACCTTTAATGATAAATTTATCTCTATACTTAGATTTCGATATTCTTTTTAATAAAGCCTCAAACATAAAGTTTTAGATTAAATATTTGTTAGGTATATTAGTTTTCTTAGCTAAGTTAGATGCTTTTGCTTTTAGACTATCTCTATTTTTAATCATCCAAACACCTCAAAAGTATCTCTTACTTTATTATAAATTTTCATCTTTTTAGCATATTCATACAGTTTTAAAGAGTTTTTCTTTTTACTATAAAAATATTCTCTAATAGCCTTATTAAAAATTTCAGCATCTATTTTCTTTTTATTTTTAATAATATCACAAATTGTTTTATCTAAATCGTAAACTCTGATAATATTACCAGAATCAAGTTTATAGTCAATTACTCCTAATTCTAATAATTCTCTTTTTGTATAAAATAAATTGACATTATCTTCTTTTTGAAGGGAACCTTTGTAACCACTTTTAACTGTAATATCATATTTAATAGGAATTCTATTAGACAAGCCGTGTAAATAAAGTGCTGTTGCGTTAGAATAAATTGCATACTTATGCTATTTTAAATTTGAAGTGCAACACTTTCCAATTTGCAAAAAGACATGTGAATCTGTAAAATATCTTTTGCTCAAAAGAAAGGAAGATTCACATGTCTAAGAAAAATAATACAGTAAAAACAGAGAAAAATCAATATCATTACTTAAAAAGAGAATAAAATCAAAATCGAATTTATGATAAATGAAAAAGATGATAATGGAAAAAGATTGTACTCCAATACTGACATATTTCATGTATAATAATTACCTCTTCTCTTTTTAAACGTTTATAAAATAACTTACTATTTTATTTCAAAATTATATTACAAGAAACCATTCTAAGGCGTAAAACACTTCTATCTTATGCTAAATTCGTTGTAATTACTAAAAAAAGCATGTTAAATTGGTACATTGATGTCCCACATCAATGACCATCTGTAAATTATTCATAACCTCACCCCTACATTAAAATGTAAAAATAAATATTTGATTACAAAAAAAGATGATTAAACATCTTTTAATTTAGCCATAACATTTAAAAATAATTTTAATCGTTCCATAATCATTACCCGCACATGGAGGATACTGAAAAATCCAAAATACAAAATAGCTACAAATAATAATAAATACAAAGCTTTAAGATACTTTTATTTGTGAGTACCTTTTTTAATGGTATAATATCTTGAGGGGGATATTATGATAAGTGATATTTTTAAATATGTTTGGCAAGGTTTTTTACACTATATAAATATTTTATTTGGTTTATTGGATTTTAGGGATTTAGGTTTTATGTGGATAATACTAATAGGAATATTTATTATTAGTATTTTTAACAAAAAAGTTAGAAATAGTATATTAGGTTTGATACATCCTCTTGTTGATGTTATAAGAACTCTACCTGGTTTTATTTTTTTTATTTTGTTTTTAAGTTATTACATTTATATTTCAATATTTTTTGAAGAAAAAATAAATATTGTAGTTCTTATATTTTCAATTTATTTGTTTATAAAAGATTTTGTAAAAACAAATTTCAATTTATTGTTAGAAAGTAAAAATACAATATGGGATTCTATAAAAGATATTAGTATTTCTGTTATTATGTTGTGTTTACAACAAATTACAATGATGTTTGAACAAAATAGTTTTGATAACTTGAGATATGTTCTATTATCCTTATCTATAATTCCTATATTTTCAATTTTATTTTTTATTATGAGACACTACTGTATTTATACTGATTTTTATACAAGATATAAAAAGTTCATTAGTATAGATGGTTATTCTTTTTTTAAGATATTTAATGATAGTTTAATAAAATGTAAGACATATAAAAATAATGAAAAAATATTATCAAAATTTATTATTAAAAATAGTAATGCTTCTCTTCAACAATTAAAGCAAAAGTTTGATCAAGAAATCAATAATACAATAGAAAAAGAAACTATTAATAATAAAAAAATAAAACATAAAAAAACAAAATACAAACAAAGTAAGATAGTTAAAATATTTAATTATGTTTGGCTTTTTAATTTGATAAATGTAATCTTGTATATAATCTTTAAACGCTTTATGAATTCTTCATTTGATTTTTGGTATTATTGTAGTTTTTCTATACTTATAATATACTTATGGTATGATTTGATGAAAATAAAAAAGATAGAAAATCAATTTGATTATGTGATGTATATGTTTATTTACGTGATATTAATAATTTTTTTATTAATTTATAATCATTCTTTAAATGGTATGCGATTAACGGAATTTGGATTTTTAATTCCTATATTTATATTTTTAAGAGTATATACATATAATAAAAATTTTCCTAATTTATTAACATTACCTTTTTTGTCAAAAAATAATTTTTTTGGTTTGAACCCTGATGACTATAAAAAATAACATTTGAATGATAATAATTTTTTTAGACACTTTAAATAAGTATCTTTTTATTATTTATAAAAACGAAGTGAATTATATTCTTAAAATAGGTATTATAAAATAAAAAGAATTTTATTGTTTTTATAAAAATTATTTTCTAATATGATATAATGATTATTGAAGTGGGTGATATTAGTATGCAACAAAAGATTACAAATTTGGGATTAACAGATAATCTTGAAGATATAACAATTGATCAACTAATAGATAATGAAATTGCCATAAATATGCTTTTACATAATTATAGAAAGCTAGAAAATGAAAATAATATGCTAAAGCAAGATTTAAATAGACAATCAACTATCGAAAGAACTTTAGCTATCAAAAAGACATATACTAAAATAGCAGCTATTATTTCTGTTTTTGCTACTTTATTATTATCTTTTGGAATTAATTTTGTTACAACAAACTCTAAAGATGTAAAAGGAATAATTTTAACTATTCTAGGAGTTGTAGCAGAGATAATTAGTTTATACTTTTCATTTAATGGGGAGGAAAATTAATGATAAAATATATATATAATTCAGATGGTGATTATGTTGCTTATATTTATAATAATAGATACTGTTTTTCTGATACGAATGAATATATTGGTTTTATGCAAGGAATATATTTATACGATTATAAAGGAAAATATTTGGGTTATTTAACTAGTGATGATAGAATTATCAAAAACAAAAATGAAAATAAAATTGATATTATTCCAATAATAAAACCAATAAAACCAATAAAACCATTGAATCCCTTGAAAAGATGTAAAATGAGTTCTCTTGGTAGTGGCTATATAGATATTTTTTTACATAAACATACAAATATAAATTATGAAAAGTTTGATAACAAATATAAGAAATTTTTAAATTCTAAATTATATTCAAGTGATGGTAAATTTTTGGGAAATATTAATACGAATAAGTATGATCCAAATTCATTAGCAAATGCATATGGTAATTATGGAAGCCAATATTCTTCAATTTCAATTTTTAATAAATATGGTATTTATGGAAGTGAATATAGTAATTTTTCACCATTTAACAAGTATTCGAATAACGCATTGATTATTAAAAATAAGAATGATGAAATTATTGG
The DNA here is from genome assembly GCA_944329385.1 of uncultured Bacilli bacterium. GTDB lineage: Bacteria > Bacillota_I > Bacilli_A > RF39 > UBA660 > Coprosoma. Next base: position 5,326 of record CALVIE010000066.1, read on the forward strand.
ATATATAAGTGACAATAAATTTTCTGGTAAGAGTGTTATAAATGCTACTGATTTTTTTAATTGGTTTAAAGATAAAATTAATTAAGATGTTAATTGAAACATCTTTTTTGTATAAAATTTAATAAAGAGAGGAATGATATATGAATTTAAATTATGCAATATTTAGAAATGAACCTATTTATACTTTAAAAGATTTAGCACAAATAGGATCACATAATAAAAGGGAGAAGAAAGCATATAATTCTAATCCTAATATAAAAATAAAACTAACAAAAAATAATATAGAATTAGTACCCTTAACAGAAAAATATGTTAAGGGTTTTTATAATTTGACTAAAGAATATAAAAGAGAACACGACGAAAGAATGAAACTGGAACGAGAAGATAGAAAAAAAACATTTAATCAAATGTTAAATAAATCCAAAAATGTAGTAGCTGATGAACTACTATTTACTGCTACGCATAAGTTTTTTTACAATATGACAATAGATGATATTAAAAATTGGGCAAATACTTGTATGGAGTTCGTATATGAAGATTTAGGATATACAAAAGAACAAGTATTACATGCAACTGTTCATTTAGATGAAGAGACACCACATGTTCATTGTGTTGTTGTACCACTTGTCAAAAAGTATGATAAAAGAACAAATACTGAAAGGTTTACTATATCAAAAAAACAATATATTAAAGATAAAGTTCATTTATCAGAATTACAAGATAAGTATTATAAAAGACTAACTGATAAGGGTTATGATTTGGAACGAGGAATTAAAGGTAGTAATGCACAACATCAAAATGTAAAAGAATTAAAGAAAACTACAAAATATTATGAGAATAAAGTAAATACTTTAAATAGAAAGTTAGATAATGCTATAAATGATTTTGAAAATAAAATGGAAACTACTAGAAATATTTTATTTGATAAGGAATATGTAAAAGTAAAAAAAGATACTTTTGACTCTATGAATAAGGTTATTGTGGAATCACAACAAATTATGGAATTTCAACCAAAGATAGAACAATTATTTAATGAAGTTGATAATTTTACTAAAAGTCATCAAACATTGGAAAAACAAAATAAAAATATGGAAAGAGAGATAAAAACATTAACTACTAGGAATCAAAATCTTGCAAAAGAAAATAATCGATTAACTTCTTGCTTGGAAATCATTATAGAAATGTTAAAAAAATTTTTTAGAATTTTATTACAAATCGGTAATGATAAGACAAAAGAGCTTACGACAAATGAGATAAAAAATTATTATGATAATAATGATTTTAATAATGAGGACATTTATGATATCGCTAATAAAACAGATAAGGAAGATGAATTATTTGATTATGCCAATCTTCCGGATTATTTTAAAAGTACAAAAAGGGTATGTCAAGAAAAGTGTGTAAGTTGAGAAATAAGATAAAAAAATTCTTGTTTCAAAAACTGACACACTTTTATAATATGTTAAAATT
>CALVIE010000067.1 GCA_944329385.1 uncultured Bacilli bacterium
CGAAATTGGTAGACGCACTAGACTTAGGATCTAGCGCCTTACGGCATGGGGGTTCAAGTCCCTTCGCCCGCACCATTATAGTTGAGAAGCTCACTTTATGTGATCTTTAAATAGAAAGCTCGTGATATTTAAATCATGAGTTTTTTTTTGTGGTTTAAGGGGAAATGTTTGGCTATATTAATAAAAAACTGTTGATAAAGTAATCAACAGTTTGAAATGCATATTAATTTTTACATAATTTATTTGATTGTTTTAATTTTTTGAATATATGTATCCATATTATCTTGGGCATAATATGGAAAGCCTGAAGTGACAATACATTTTGCGGTTGGTATATTATTTTCTGTTAATATTCCTAAAATGTCTTTGGCTTTTGTTTTATCAATTGAGAAAATTTCTCCTGATTTTAATAAATAACTATATCTAATAGGATGTGAATTAATGGATGTTTTATTAAATTCATTTTCTAGGTTGTATAGACTTAACCAATTACCACTTTCTCTTATTTGTTTTGTTGTTTTTAAAATGTAATCGGTATTTTTTGAGTACATTTGAGTAGTTATTTTTACGATAGATGTAGGAAATTGCATATTGATAAATTGTCCTATATCTGCAGCTAGTTTTTCATTTTCATTGTTTTTGTTAAGCACTAGAAATTCATATAATTTAGTTATATCTTCATTTGCTTCATTCCAATATTTATAAGCAAATTCAATTTGTTTTTGTTTGTTTAATTTTTTATGTATTGGTATACATGTAGTTTGTATTAAGTTACATACGTTTTCAATTTTATTTGTTTGTTCCATTTTGACCTCCATTATAATTTTTTATTTGTTTTATATATTGTTTAAATTGTCCTTTAGCAATTGGACTATAAGCACCTTCAACTATACATCTTGCAGGGAATATTCCTTGGTCAATGATAGCCATTTTAACTTTAATGGCATTTGTTTTGTCAAAAGTTATTGTGCTTCCATCTGGTTTTATAAAAGATGATATTTGTGGATGTTTATTTTTTGATTCGGCAAATATTTCATCTTCATTGAATGGTTCTAGCCAGTTTTGGTAATTGTATGATCTAATTATATCTTTTAAACTTAATCTTTTGGCATATTCTGTTTCAATATGTCTTTTTGAAATCGGATTTCTAAATTCATAAATAGAATCTGGAATTAAATTTTTAAGCATATGATTTTCAATGATAAAATGTGAAATCATTTTAATATCGTTTTTATTAATTTCTTTAGATTGTTTTAAAAAATCTATTAAACAAATACCGTTTAATTTATTATAGTATTGGTAAGCGAAAATTTTTTTACCATCTGGTGTTAAGGCATATTTTGAATTTTTAACACTTTTTTGAAGTTTTGAGTTAGGTATTTGAATAATTAGATTTTGTATTTTATTTAATTTGGTTATATTCATTTTGCGTGCTCCTTTCTTTATGACAGGTGTTATTATATCATTGTTTGATAAAATGTCAAATTTACATTATGAAATTTGGTAAAAAAATCGTTTTAAATGTGATATAATTTTATATAGAGTTTGAGGTGAAAAAAAATGCGATTATATAATACTTTAACAAAGAAAATTGAAGAGTTTACTACAAATGATGAAAAGATGGTTACTATGTATACTTGTGGGCCTACAGTTTATTATTATGCACATATTGGTAATTTACGTACTTATATATCTGAAGATGTTTTAGAAAAAGGGCTTAGATATTTGGGTTATAATGTTAAAAGATGTATGAATATTACAGATGTTGGTCATTTGACTGGTGATGGGGATACTGGTGAAGATAAGTTAATGACAGCAGCTAAAAAAGAACATAAATCGGTTTTAGATATAGCTAATTTTTATACTGAAGCTTTTTTTAAGGATTTAGAAAGACTTAATATTAAAAAGCCAGATATTATTAGCCCGGCTACAGAAAATATTGATTTTTATATAAAGATGATTAGTAAATTATTAAAAGATGGTTATGCTTATGAATCTGGTGGCAATATTTATTTTGATACTTCTAAGTTTTCAAAATATTATGAGCTTTCTGGAAGAAGTAAGGATGATTTACTTTTAGCAGTTAGAGATGATGTGGAAGCTGATAATAATAAGAAAAATCCATTTGATTTTGGACTTTGGTTTACTAATTCTAAGTTTAAAGATCAAGAACTTAAATGGGATAGTCCATTTGGCTATGGTTATCCTGGGTGGCATATAGAGTGTTCGGCTATTGCAATCAAAAACTTAGGTGAACATTTGGATATTCACTGTGGTGGAGTTGATAATATTTTTCCGCATCATACTAATGAGATTGCACAGTCTGAGTGTTATTTAGGCCATAAATGGTGTAATTATTGGGTTCATATGGAATTTTTGAATGATAAATCTGGGAAAATGAGTAAGTCAAAAGGAGATTCTAAAGATTTAAATAGTTTGATTGAAAAAGGTTATGATCCTATTGTTTATAGATATTTTTGCTTACAGTCACATTATAGAAAAGTTTTAGTTTATAGTTTGGAAAGCTTAGATATGGCAACTAATGCTTATAATAAGTTAAAAAGTAAAATTAAAAATATAAAAGATAATCTTAGTGGTGATATAGATTATGATAAGGTTAAAGAGTATCAGGATAAGTTTAAAGAAGCTTTTTCTAATGATATAAATACTTCTATGATGCTTACAACACTTTATGATGTGATTAAAAGTGATTTAAATAATAATACAAAACTTTATTTGATTAAAGATTTTGATAAAGTGCTTTCTCTTTCACTTTTGGAAGATGAAAAAATTTCTAAGGAGTTAGAAGATTATATTTTAAGTAAAATAGAAGAAAGAGAAAAGTTTAAAAAAGAAAAAAATTATACTCAAGCTGATAGTATTAGAAATGAACTACTTTCTAAAAATATTGTAATTAAAGATACAAGAGAGGGAACAACATTTGAAATTAGAAAGTAATGGTATTTTAGTTATAAATAAAGAGAAAGGTTATACTAGCAGAGATGTAGTTAATGTTATAGGTAAGTTATTTAAAACTAAGAAAGTAGGTCATAATGGGACTTTAGATCCTTTGGCTAGCGGAGTTTTAGTGATTTGTTTAACTAAATATACCAAGTTAAATAAGCTTCTTTCAGCTAATGAAAAAGAGTATATTGCTGAGGTTTTTTTGGGAGTTAAAACGGATACTTTAGATATTGAAGGCAATGTTTTAGAAAAAAAGAAAAGTGTTATTAATAAAGAAGATTTAATGAAAACATTAAAAAAATTTACGACTGTTTATGAGCAAGAAGTACCTTTATATTCAGCGGTTAAGGTTAATGGTAAAAAACTTTATGAATATGCAAGAAGTGGAGAAAAGGTTATTTTACCTAAGAAAAAGGTTATAATTAAAAAAATAGAGCTTTTGAATTTTGAAAAAAATAAGTTTACATTTAAATGTTTGGTTAGTAAAGGAACTTATATTAGAAGTTTGATTAGAGATATTTTAAATGATTTAAATGTGGTTGGTACTATGAGTAATTTAGTTAGAACTAAACAAGGGGTTTTTGATATTAAAGATGCCTATAGTTTAGATGATGTTAGAGAAGGAAATTATAAATTGCTTCAGGCTAAAGATGTTTTGGATATTCCAGTTGTAAAAATAGATGAAAGTTTAAAGAATAATGTTTTAAATGGGAATAAAATATATGGAAAATATCCAAATAGAGTTTTATTTTTAGATGAAAGTGGTAAAGAACTTGCTATTTATAAAAAAGATAATGATGAATATAGAGTAGAGGTTATGTTATAATAATCTCTTTTTGTAAGCTTTTTTTGTTATGGAAGTGTTGATGATAAGAAATATAAAATATTTATTTTTTTGTGGTTAACAGATTTGTTAAAGAAGGGTATATAGATCATATGAGTAAATTTTATAAATTATAGAAAAAATTTAAATTCTTTGAAAATTGTAAGCTTAAATGAAATTTGTAATAATAACTTGGATAATGATTAAAAAAATCCTTGCATTTTGATTTGATTTAATGTATATTATTAATAGTACTTATTTCTCAGTTATAAAGAACTCCATCTTTATATCTTAGATTTAAGCGAATATTTATATAAAGGAGGATAAGAATGGCTTTAAGTAAAGAAGAAAAAGCTAAGTTAGTTAAAAAGTATGCTAAAAAAGATGGCGATACTGGTTCTGCTGAAGTACAAATTGCTATTTTAACAGAAGAAATTAAAGAACTAACTGAGCACTTAAAAACACATATTCACGATTATCATTCACGCCGTGGTTTACTTAAAAAAGTTGGTAGACGTAGAAGTTTATTAAAATACTTAATGAAAAAAGATGTTACAAGGTATCGTGAAATTGTAAAAAGCTTAGGACTTAGAAAATAGTAGACACTCTTTTTAGAGTGTCTTTTCATAGAAAGGGTTGTAATAATGAAAAAAACATTCGAAATGGATTTTTGTGGAAGAAAATTAATTGTTGAGCAAGGGGAAGTTGCTAAACAAGCTGATGGTGCTGTACTTGTTAGATATGGTGATACTGTTGTTTTATCTACGGTAGTGGTGTCTAAAGAAGCTAGGCTTCTTTCTGATTTTTTTCCATTAATGGTACTTTATCAAGAAAAATTATATTCGGTAGGTAAGATTCCTGGTGGATTTATTAAAAGAGAAGGTAGGCCAAGTGAGGCGGCTACACTTGCTGCTAGAATGATTGATAGACCGATGAGGCCACTTTTTCCAGATGATTTTAGAAATGAGGTTCAAATAGTTAATACTATTTTATCGGTTGATCCAGATAATTCACCTGAACTTGCAGCACTACTTGGTTCATCTATTGCAACATCTATTAGTAAGGTTCCATTTAATGGCCCAGTGGCTGGTGTTAAAGTGGGAAGAGTTAATGGTAAATTTGTTATTAATCCCACTACTAGTGAAGCAGAGGAATCTGATATTGATCTAACAGTTGCAGGTACTAAAGAAGCTATTAATATGGTTGAATCATCTGCTAAAGAGGTTAAAGAAGAAGATATGTTAGATGCTTTAATGTTTGGCCATGAGGCGGTTAAAAAACTAGTAGAATTTGAAGAGAATATTGTTAAAGAAATTGGACAAGAAAAAATGGTGTATGAAAAATTAGAAATTGCTTCAGATTTGAAAGAAGAGGTTACTAATTTAATTAAAGGTGATATTGATAAAGCTTTAAGAATTAAAGATAAGTTAGAAAAATATGCTGCGTTAGATAAAATTAAAGATAATTTAATTGATAAATATGAAAAAGAAAATGAAGATATGCATATTGATGAACTTGAAAAATTAAAAGCTAAACTTGTTATTATATATAATGAAGTGGAGTATGAGTTATTTAGGCAAATTGTTGTTAAGGAACATACTAGGGCTGATGGCAGGGCAATGGATGAAATTCGTCCACTTTCAGCTTCAGTGGATTTCTTACCTAGAACTCATGGTTCAGCTTTATTTACAAGAGGTCAAACCCAAAGTTTATCAGTAACTACTTTGGGGGCTTTAGGTGAGCATCAAATATTAGATGGGCTTGGACTTGAAGATAGCAAAAGATTTATGCTTCATTACAATTTTCCACAATTTTCAGTTGGTGAAACAGGAAGATATGGAGCACCAGGGAGAAGAGAGATTGGTCATGGAGCATTAGGTGAAAAGGCACTTTTGCAAGTTATTCCATCAGAGGAGGAATTTCCTTATACAATAAGAGTTGTGTCTGAAATTTTAGAAAGTAATGGTTCATCATCACAAGCTAGTATATGTGCTGGGTGCATGAGTTTAATGGCTGCTGGTGTGCCAATTAAAGCCCCTGTTGCTGGTATTGCAATGGGATTAATTACTCATGGTGATGATTATACTATATTAACTGATATTCAGGGTATGGAAGATCATTTGGGTGATATGGATTTTAAAGTGGCTGGTACTAAAGATGGTGTGTGTGCATTACAGATGGATATTAAAATTAAAGGTATAACTAAGGATATTTTAAAAGAAGCGTTACAGCAAGCTAAAAAAGCAAGATTACAAGTTTTGGATGTAATGCTTGATGCAATAAGTGAGCCACGTAAAGAAGTTAGTAAATATGCTCCTAAGGTAATGACATTTATGATTAATCCAGATAAGATTAAAGATGTCATTGGTAAAGGTGGTGACATGATTACGAAGATAATTTTGGAGTCTAGTCATGTTAATTCAGTTAATGATATTAATGCGGTTAAAGTTGATTTAGAAGATGATGGTAGAGTAGTTATTTATCATACTGATAAAGATATTATTGATGAGACTGCTAGAAGAATTAAAGACGTTGTTCGTGAGGTAGAACCTGATAAAGTTTATACTGGAAAAGTTGTTAAAGTCGAAGATTTTGGATGTTTTGTTGAACTTTGGCCAGGTTGTGAAGGGTTAGTACATGTTTCACAATTAGATGTTAAGAGGGTTGAGAAACCTAGTGATATGGTTAAAGTTGGTGATGAGATTTTAGTTAAGTCGCTTGGCTATGATAAGAAAGGTAGACTTAATTTATCTAGAAAAGAAGTTTTAAAGGCTAGTGAAAAACAAAAGGAAAGTAAAATTAATAAAGAAGATAATTAAAAATTGGGTTTACAGAGTGAGGGGAAAACAAGTGATTTATCGAAAATATTACTTGTTTTTTTTTTTTTTTTTTCTGTTCTCTTTTTTCTGCTTACCTTAGGAGACGCCTTCATAAAAGACAAAAATAACAAACCTACCAACTCCA
>CALVIE010000068.1 GCA_944329385.1 uncultured Bacilli bacterium
GTGGACCCTGATGGACTCGAACCATCGACCGTCCGGTTATGAGCCGGATGCTCTAACCAACTGAGCTAAGGGTCCAATTAAACTGACTTCTATATAATATCACATAACTAAATATTATGCAAGAAGTAAGTTAAAATTTCATACTTTATTAATCATATTTAATAAATTAATCTTAAATTTATCTTTATCAGAATGCTCTTTAGAAAGCATAACACCTTTATAAGTAACAAGTTCAGACTGATGACCCTCACTTAAAATATCCTGAGGAGATAAAGTAACTAATGTTACACTTTTACTATCATCATTAACCGTATAATGTAACTTAACTTCGCCATGAACTTTAGTAAATAAAGCATCAGTTGGAAGTTTTACTTCATATTTTTTTACATTACCTTCTTCTGCCACAACAGTACCCAAAAACTCCCCAGCTTTAATCTTAGGATAATATTCAAAATAAAGTTTTTTAAAAGCTAGCATATTATACTTTTTCAAAGCACTTTCTAACTTTTTAAACTCGTTCTCATTTTGATAACCAAAAACATATTTTTCCATGGCTGTCATTCCTTCCTAATGGCCTACTGTACTATTATTATAGTATCACAGATTAAAAACCAAATCAAACATTAACCTCATTTTAGCTAAAATTTGACATGCCCTTTGCACATGGCAAAGAAAACTAGGTTCTAAACCTAGTTCTTTTCATTACCAGTTTTAACATATCCTTGTTGAATTAACTCTTCATCATCACAACTAGACCATTTTGTTGTAACATCATTCTTCAAGCTCTTACTGCGGTACCTATAATAAGTAACATTTTTATAAACTGGCTCAGTCGTATAAGTAGTTTTACTTCTTTTACAAGATACAGCACTATCATATACCCCAGCATTATCATAAATAGATGGACACACATACTTAATATTACCATTCAAATACATTTTAGTAGCTCCACCTTCATAAATTACTTTGTGCGGTACTTGCTTAGTACCTGACTTAACTTTACTTACCTTTTTTTCCACTTGCACAGTACTACTTTCATTTATCTTTTTCGTACTCCAACTTGACCAATCACTATAAGCCCAAGTATCAGCAAGATTTTTTACGAACTCGCACCTTGCGGTGCTGGTACTGGGAAACTGCGTTCCATCAAGTCCCATATGAATCATAATATAATCTGTTTTATCACTACAAGATAAATTAACTTTCATAGTATATTCATCTTCTTCTTTTGAAACTTCTAAATAAGATTTCTTTGTATTACAAGTTCTATTATTAATATCAGAAAATCTAACTAAAAGTTTATTATCATACATTTCCCCTAAAGTCATTTTTACCTTATCTCCGGTGTTTTTAGGTAATCTAGAAGCTGTAAAATAACCACTTCCTGCTGTTGCCATAGCTAGCAAATTGTTATTAAAATTATCACTGCCACCACTTTCTGTCACTTTTTCATCAACATAATTAGTGACAAAGCCTCTAGTTGGAAAAAGCATCATAAGTACAAATATTAAAAGAACCACTAATACTATTTTAATAAAGGTACTTTTTAAAGTTTCACGCTTATTATTTTCCTCATCATACATGACCCTATCCCCCTTTCAGATATGTGAAATATCTTAACACATTTAAATCTAAAAGTCAAACGCAACAAAACAAAAACAAAGGAATTTAAACGCCTAATCACACTTTATTTGAACAAGCATACATCCTCTATTTCCATAAGCACTTTTAAAATCTATCACATCTTTATTATGGCTCAAAGTATATATACATACCTCACGCATAATACCCATACCTATACCATGCACAATATTCACAACTTCATTACCCATTTTCTTATTATCTCTAATAAAATCATTAATAATCACTCTCGCACTATCTCTATCATATCCATGTAAATCAAGTTTAGGCAAACTATCAATAAAAATCACTTCATTAATCGTCATAACCTCATCTCCAAAAAAATTGTAACATATTTAAAAAGAAAACTCCACCAAATAATAGAGTTTTCTATAGCTTTATAATTATATACTTTCTTCACAAATAGCCGCCTTAGCCGCAGCTAAAATAGCAGACGGAACTCTATATGGTGAACAAGAAACATAATCAATACCAAGCTTATTAAAAAACTTAATACTCGAAGCATCCCCGCCATGTTCCCCACAAACACCAAGTTCAATTTTATCATTAGCTAATTTTGCAAGTTTAACTGCAACCATCATAAGCTTACCAACGCCTTCTTTATCAATTGTTTTAAAAGGATCAAACTTTAATATACCTTTATCATAATAACTATTAATAAATGTTCCAGCATCATCTCTAGAAAAACCAAAAGTCATCTGTGTCAAATCATTAGTTCCAAAACTAAAGAAATCAGCTTCTTTAGCAATTTTATCAGCTTGAATCACGCTACGTGGCACTTCAATCATTGTCCCAATTTTATATGAAATACTATTATTTTTGTTTAACTTTAAAGCCACATCCTCAATTATTTTCTTCAAATAATTAAGCTCATTAACATCACCAACAAGCGGAATCATAAGCTCTGGCTTAACTGCAATACCATGTCTTAAAACCTTACTGGCCGCTTTAAATATTGCTGTTGTCTGCATAACCGCAATTTCCGGATAAACAATTGAAAGCCTACACCCACGTAGTCCCATCATTGGATTAAATTCTTTCAAAGAATCGATTTTTTGATAAACATCTTCCACATTTACCTTCAAACTTTTCGCAAGCTCTGCAACTTCCTCATCAGTTTTTGGTAAAAATTCATGTAATGGTGGATCTAAGTATCTGATTGTAAGCACTTTGCCATTAGAAACTTTAAAAAGTTCCTCAAAATCTTTAGTTTGCATTTCCAAAAGAGAAGATAAAGCATCTGTTCTTTCTTTTTCACTAGAAGCAATTATCATTTTTCTAATAGCTAAAATCTTATTCTTTTCAAAAAACATGTGCTCAGTTCTACATAAACCAATACCATCAGCTCCAAAAGAAAGCGCTAAATCCGCATCCTTAGCCAAATCCGCATTAGCTCTAACCTCAAGCCTTTTATATTTCTTTGCCCACTGAAGCATTATCGAAAACTCATCAGTTAAACTAAAATCAGTTGTTTCAATAACACCTTCATAAACATTACCGCTAGTACCATCTAAAGATAAATAACTTTCACCAGTAAATTTCAAACCATCAATAAACATTATTTTCTTTTCTTCATCGATAGTAACATTTTCACAGCCACTTATACAGCACTTACCAATACCCCTAGCAACTACCGCTGCATGTGATGTCATACCCCCTCTAACTGTCAAAATACCATCGGCATATTTCATTGCCTCAATATCCTCTGGTGAAGTTTCCTCTCTCACCAAAATAGTTGGGATTTTTTTATCATAAGCCATCTTAACATCATCAACATTAAAACAGATTTTCCCAAAAACTGCTCCAGGAGAAGCCGGAAGACCTTTAGTAAGTACTTTTTTATTAGCTAAAACTTTAGGGTCAAAACTTTTATGAAGTATTAAATTAATATCATCAGGATTTAATCTCATAAGTGCTTCCTTTTCATCAATCAAACTTTCTTTAACCATATCGACTGCAATCTTTAAAGCCGCCGAAGGAGTTCTCTTACCACATCTTGTCTGAAGCATATAAAGTTTATCATTTTCTACCGTAAACTCCATATCTTGCATATCCCTATAATGCTTTTCTAAAAGTTTACTATATCCTTTTAATTCTTGATATATTTTAGGCTTTTCTATAGCAAGTTTTTTTATTGGAAAAGGAGTTCTTACTCCCGCCACAATGTCCTCACCTTGCGCCTTCACCAAATACTCTCCATATAGCTCGTCAGTTCCATTAGCCGGATTTCTCGAAAAAATAACCCCAGTCAAAGAAGAAGAACTTAAATTACCATATACCATTTCTTGAATATTCACAGCTGTTCCTAAATTATCAGAAATATTATTCATCTGTCTATAAACCTTAGCTCTTTCATTATTCCAAGACCTAAACACTGCTGTAATTGCCTGCATTAATTGAAGAAGTGGTTCAGAAGGAAAATTTTCTCTAACAAGCTTCTTATAAATCTTCTTAAAAGCATGAGCAATAAAAGCCATATCATCCGCACTAAGTTCTAAATCACTTTTAACTCCTTTTTTCTCTTTATACCTCATCAAATAATCTTCAAACTCATCTTTGCCCTTGCCTTTAACCACATCCGCAAACATCATAATAAGCCTTCTATAAGAATCATAAATAAAACGCTTACTTTCCTCATCCTTAGACAAAGCTAAAACAATCTCATCATTAAGACCTAAATTTAAAATTGTATCCATCATTCCAGGCATACTTATAGGACTACCACTTCTAACTGAAAGTAAAAGTGGATTATCAATACTTCCTAAAATCTTACCAGTCTTTTCCTCAACCGCTTTAACCGCTTTTAATATTTGCTTTTGAACATTCTCATTTAAAAGATTATTTTCCTTAAAATATAAATTACAAGCCTCCGTAGTTACTGTAAGCCCATAAGGAACAGGAAGTCCCATATTAGTCATCTCTGCAAGATTAGCCCCTTTACCACCTAACAAATTTTTCATATCCTTATTGCCTTCATCAAACAAATAAACATACTTTTCCATCATTATAGCCTCCTTTAATTCTTATAAGCTCTAGGATGAGCTTTCAAATAAACCTGCCTTAATCTTTCATTAGAAACATGAGTATAAATTTGTGTTGTTGATAGACTCTCATGTCCAAGTAAATCTCCAACACTTTTCAAATCAGCTCCTTCATTTAACAAATGCGTCGCATAAGTATGCCGAAGCGTATGCGGTGTAACATGCGTTTTTAAACCAGCCTTCCTCGCACACTGCGTTACTATTTCCCTAATTTCTCGTTCATTTAACTTTTCACTTCTTTTACCAATTAATAAATAAGGACTATCTCTATGATTGACTTTCAAATATTTATCAATTAAATCCGCACATTTACTTCCATAATATACATATCTTTCCTTATTACCCTTACCTAAAATAAGTATTTTTCTTTCCTTAAAATCAATGTCTTTAAGTTTAATTAAAGCAAGTTCACTAACTCTAACACCACTAGAATAAAGCATTTCCAAAATTAATGCATCTCTAAGTCCATACTTATTACTTCTATCAGGATAATTAAGTAATTTTTCTAAATCTTCATAATTCAAATAATTAGGTAATATTTTTTGAATCTTAGGATTACTAATTAAACGCATAAAATTATCCTTAATAAATCCTTCACTTTCTAAATATTTAAAATAACTTTTTAAAGAACTAACCTTCCTTGAAATACTTCGGTTGCTATATTTATCTTCATATAATTTTCTTAAATATTCTCTAACAGAATTAATAGAAATATCATCACCCACAAAGTCATAAAACTCCATTAAATCAGCTCTATAACTTTTTATAGTATAATCAGAAAATCCTCTTTCATATTTTAAATAATCTAGAAATTTGTAAGCATTTTTCATATTCTCACCTACATTAATAAGTATATCACATTTTTAAAAGAAAAACTGATGAAATTGTAAATACCATGTAAAAACGGCTGTAAACGCCACTTTTTTTTAAATAACTCTATTTTTTATTCCTTTATTAAAATAAAACTAACACAATTATTTAATATTACCCTCTACTCTATAACGTATGGATCAGATTGAGTTCCTGTACCAGATAATTTTAAACCAGCTTTTAAATAAACAACTGGATAAGATGACATGTCAGTTGTAACATCTGGACTTGTTTCCATTATATGGCCAACTGTAGAATGACTTCCTTTACCTTCAATTCTATAAATATGATGAGAAGTAGTGTACATTTAAAAGGAAAAGCTATCTAACTTTTCCTTTTAAATTATACTTAACTAAAACTTTATCCATTTTCTTTTTGCCTCCATCAGACATTTCTGTTAAAGGCAGCCTTGGTATACCATAATCATAACCCATCTCATTTAAAGCATATTTTACTGGTATTGGATTTACCTCACAAAAAAGTGCATTAATCATATCAATAGCTTCCACCTGCATTTTACTAGCCTTTTTATAATCTCCTTGCCAAAAACTTT
>CALVIE010000069.1 GCA_944329385.1 uncultured Bacilli bacterium
TCTTCCGTATTCAATTAAATCATCATCTTTTTCTCCATCTTCATAACCTTTTAAAATCTTATTAATATCTTCACTTAAATTATTCTGATTTACCTTATCATAAACCTTTATCGTAATTGACTCTCCAAAATAGTCAAAACTATCCATATAAACTTCCCTCTTACTAAATAAATTAAATAAAATCCAAATAACCAGTAAAACAATAATACCTAAAATTAAATAATTTCTTTTTTCAATTAAAAGCTTCATAAAATCACCATCTAAAGTATATCAAAAAAACTACCCATTTGGTAGTCTAACCTTTGACATTAACTAAAATTACGTCCTTTCCAATCTTACTTATCATATCCCATTTTATCTTCACAACCCCTGCTGAAAAAAACAAAAACTTTCGTCTCTGAACCGATATCTCGGTAATTCTCCCATCCTTATCGATATTGACATCGATAATCACTCCGACCTTTTTTCCATCGAATACATTGATTATATCTTTATTTTGTAAATCTGAAAGCATCATCCAAACCACCCATTACAATTATATAAAAAAGTATAAAAAAAAGACTAATTAAAAACTATTTTCTAAAAATACTTTTAACAAGTCTTTTTGAATTATCTTCTAAAGTTTCTTCTTTGAAGTAATCGTCTTTTTCAAATTCGTCTTCTAAGATGTTGTTCCAAACATCCCTGTCCAAAGAAGAATTCTCTTGATCATTACTAATCGCAACCATTCTTGAACTTGCTCTACCTGTTAAAGCATAAGCTTTCTCGAGCTCTTCGCGAGATAATCTTCTTTGTAATTTATCTTCAACAAAGCTAACTCCTGATGTTTTTTTATTCGTATTTCATTCCTTCTTTCGTTACACAATAATACCACTTTTCACAAAACAAATCAAATTGGCCTTTCTTTATAATTGTATTTATTTAAACTGGAAAAAGACCAATTTTTATTTTTTTCTCTTTTTTTCTAAAGTGAGAACTTTATCATTTTTAAAAGATAAACCTGTATTCTCTTCGATTTCCTTCTTTTCGCCAAAAGTCAAATTTTTACAAACTTCGTAAAGTCTCTCTAATTCTTCTTTACTTAAATTTCTCATTATAAGTTTCTTTCCTTTCTTTTAAACCGAAGATTTTATTCCCGGTTCCTAAATAATAGCACCTTTTACCATTAAAATCAAATCATCTCTAGTTTTGCCTCTTTTATAAGTTCATCAAATAAACCTAAATACTCCTTGTTAAGTTCTGGA
This sequence comes from uncultured Bacilli bacterium, assembly GCA_944329385.1. GTDB lineage: Bacteria > Bacillota_I > Bacilli_A > RF39 > UBA660 > Coprosoma. Next base: position 1,245 of record CALVIE010000069.1, read on the forward strand.
TGAAACTGAACTCCAACTACCCATCCAGGACCTTTATTTTCTAAAACCTCAATTGTTCCATCACTTGCTTTGCCAGAAACCTTAAAAAAATTTTTCTTAAATAACTCACCATCAATCGCATAACTGTGAAGTGAATAAACATTTATTTTCTTCCTTTTTAAAGCTTCATACACTTTACTGTTCTTATCTAAAAAAACATCGTGCTTACTATCATTTATAAACTTCATATCAAATTGCACAGGATTATGCCCATGTACTTTTTTAAGACATCTTCCACTATCGTAAAATCCCATCGCTTGCGCGCCTAAGCACACGCCTAAAACTGGTTTTCGCTTTTTTAAACCATAATCTATTACCTTTAAATAATTATCTAAAATCTTATTCCCACCTCCTAAAACAAATCCATCACAAACCGATAGTTCATCTAAAGATACATCTTCCGAAACAAGTCCCATAGGAATTCCTCCTGCTTGTCTAATTCTCTTCGCATAATTAAATAAAAATTTACTATAACAGTTAAACGGATTATCTTTATCTATTTGTCTATTTCCTAAAATACCTATAATCGGCTTCATACATTCACCTCTAAAATAGTATATTTAAATCATTAAAATTCGTTAAAATTGCTTAAAACTAAAAAAATAAAACCAAAATAAAATTGAAAGGAGAAAAAATATGGCCCGTCACAAAGTTGAAATATGTGGCGTGGATACTGCGAATATCAAAGTTTTAAGTAGTGAAGAACAAAAAGTTCTTTTTCAAAAATTAAAAGAAGGAGACAAACAAGCTAAAGAAAAGCTAATAAACGGTAATCTTAAACTAGTTTTATCGATATTAAAAAAATTTCAAAATCGAACCGATAACATGGATGATTTATTTCAAGTTGGATGTATCGGTCTAATCAAAGCAATCGATAATTTCGACCTCTCTCATGAAGTCAAATTTTCGACCTATGCCGTTCCCATGATTTTAGGTGAAGTAAAAAGATATTTAAGGGACAACAACAGCGTCAGAATATCACGAAGTATCAAAGACACCGCTTATAAAGCTTTAACCGTTAAAGAAATGCTTCTAAATGAAAAAAACTCTGAACCGACCAACGCTGAAATTGCCAAGCAAATGAACATCCCAGAATACGAAGTTACAGAAGCCTTAAACTCTCTTAAAGAAACTATCAGTATGTTTGAACCGATTTATAACGATGGCGGAGATGTTATCTACCTCTCCGACCAGTTGAGTAATAAAGAAGATGCCTATGACCTCGAAACCAAAATTGCCCTTAGAAAAGCTTTAAATAAATTAAAACCCAAAGAAAAATATATTTTGATCGAAAGATACTTGATTGGTAAAACCCAAATGGAACTAGCTGAAGAAATAGGCATCAGTCAAGCTCAAATTTCTAGACTTGAAAAAAACGGTTTATTAAATATCAAAAAAATGATAAATTAAACCGTTTTTGCATTTTTAAAGTAAATGTGCTATACTACACCCTAAGTGTTAAAGAAACACAATTAGGAGGTACTTTATGAACTTAGAAAAAAATAAGAAAACTATAATGTTTTTAATCTTTTATACTGTAATTTTAGTATTTGCCCTCATAAACATCGAATCGATCTTAGAGTTTCTAAAATACATATTAAAAATCTTATCACCATTTATTATCGGTTGTTTCATTGCCTTTATTCTAAATGTTTTATTAAATAATATCGAAAATAAATTGTTTAAAAAACTAAATGAGAAAAATTCTAAAATATGGGCAAAAATTAAAAGACCGCTATCTTTAACCTTAAGCCTTCTTATCATTATCGGTGTAATTGCTATCGTCTTTATCTTAATTATTCCAGAACTTGCAAACACCATAACTATCTTTACTAATAATTTAGATAATTATAAAAACGAAAGCTTAAATTTCTTAAATAACTTTGGAATTAACGATAGTCAAATAAAAGACTTCTTTGAAAACCTATCACTGATTAAAGACGATATATTATCCTACCTTTCTCAAAATAAAGAAAGTATTATTTCGGGAACAATTGGAGTTGCCAGTACTATTTTAGGAACCATTACTAATATTACTATTGGAATAGTCTTCGCCCTTTATATATTGGTTAAAAAAGAAGACCTTCAAAGACAAGTAAAAGAAATAGCAAAAGCTTACTTACCGAATAAAAAAAGAAAAAAATTAGAAGAAGTATCACATCTATCATTTGTAACCTTTTCTAATTTTATAACAGGCCAAGTAACAGAAGCCTTTATAATTGGAATTTTGTGCTTTATAGGTATGCTTATATTAAACATTCCATACTCAGGTGCCATCTCTGCCTTAGTTGGTTTTACGGCCTTAATCCCCGTATTTGGGGCCTTTATAGGAACGATAATTGGAGCCTTTCTAATCTTAATGGTATCCCCTATCAAAGCTATAATATTTGTCGTATTTATTATAATTCTTCAGCAAATTGAAGGAAACTTAATCTATCCAAAAGTTGTCGGTAAATCAGTAGGACTTCCAGGAATTTGGGTTTTAGTTGCCGTAACAGTCGGAGCAAGTATCTCAGGAATCTTAGGAATGCTTATAAGTGTTCCATTGTGTTCAGTAATATATTCACTAATAAAAACAAGTGTCAAAGAAAAAAATAAGTCTAAACATTAAGCTTAGACTTATTTTTGTTTAATTTATTCTGTATGAATCAGACTATGTTCCACTTAAAGATATACTAAAGCTTAAATATACTGCATGCCGAACGTTACGGGAATTACGCGCAGAGCTAATGGAAAAGTTAATGTCATCACCTACAATGAACTCGCTAGTGCCACAATCCGCACTAGGCGAAACAAGCCACCAATACATTCTATTATACATCCAACTTGTAGTTTTACATGTCTCATAGTTTATTGTTTCTAAACCTATACTATTACACATACTTTGATTACTGCTTACGTCTAAATAATCACTAACTTTTGCTAACATTACTTTCCTATTTTAAATTAATTATTACACTAAGCGACACTACCAATCAATAACAACATAATCAGTTTACACTTTTTATTATTATTTTCTGTTAAACAAATAATTTTATTCAAAATAAAAAACATTATCTTAATAATTAAAATAATGCTTAAGTAAATATTTATATCTGTTTTCAATTAAATTAACTTGTTCATCAGTAAGTTTGATAATTTTTGCGATATAAAAATAAATGATTTTAACTTCGTTAAGTCTTCTTACTCTTGGAGTTAAAGCTGTTGTATTCTGGCCATGCCATCTATAAAAATTGTGAATTTCTGGGCTGTAGGCAATTTTCCCATAACTCATTAAATTAATATAAAATAGCCAGTCTCCAGCCTGTTTAAAATCCGCACATATACTAAATATTTTATCGTAATTACCTTTTTTAATTAAAGCAGAAGAGACATTAAAAATAGTTAAATTTAAAAACATATAATTGTGTAGTTCTAAACCACCATCGTTTATAAAAGGTTTATCCCAGTGACCAGTTTTTCTAATATCTATTTCATCTTTTACACTAGGTTTAATCATTTTCCCATCGCCATCGATAATCATACTGTCACAGTAACTTAAAACGACGTTTGAATCTCTAAGCGGTTTTATAAGCGTCTTAAGTAAATTCTCATCGCAGCTATCGTCAGCCTCAGCCATCCAAATATAATCACCATCAGCTTGGTTAAAACCTTTTTGCCACTGTTTAAAAACAGAACCACTGTTTTCTTTATTAAATACCTTTTTAACTCTTATGCATGATTCGATTTCATACATGATTTCGTTTATTATCTCCTGTGAGTCGTCATTACTTGCGTCATCTAAAAATATAATTTCGTATATTTTTACCGATTGCATCAAAATACTGCGAACTCTTTCTTTTAAAAATCTTCCGTAATTATAATTTGGAATAACAACTGAAATTTTATGTTTTTCCTTTAACTTCTGATTTTTAATTGCTAAAGTCTTTAAACTATCCATCCCCATATTCTTAAATCACCTACTATTCATTCTAACACAAAAGACTTCTTTTTTGAAGCCTTAAAATTTAGGTAAAATATAAACTGAAAGTAAAATTGAAAGTAAATTTAAAGTCATGATAATTACCATCGCATAAACAACTTGATAATCAGAAAGTTTAAATACTTCTCTTAAACTTAAAACTAGATAAGTAAAAATCAAAAATAGCGCTAGAGTGAAAATTGCCATCACTAACATTGGTGAAAACATTGCAGCAACTAAACTTAAAATAACCGCACCAAGTAAAATCAAACCTAAAATGTTTACAAAATTAAAAGCTTCTTTATATTTTATTTTAGCACCGAATATCTCACCGGCCACAATCTTGACAAAAGCTCCGTATAAAAACAGCAAACAAATAGCTAAAACAGCTACCATAAAGAATATTCTAAAATATGGAACATCATAACTAGATATCGTTGTATAAGCATTTAAAATACCAGTTCCGTAAAGCATCTCTTCGATTGTCGGCTCAAGTGTTCTTTTAACGAGTAAAATTGCCAGCAATCCACCTAAAATACCAGTAATTACCGTAAGAATAACTGAAAGCTTAAAATTATCGCCTCTAGTATATCTCTTTATTGTCTTTACAGGCTCTAAAAATAAACCCTTTATCATTTCAAAAATATTCATTACGTTATTTTTCAGTTCAGATTCTTTTACCGTACAAGGACATACTTGACC
>CALVIE010000070.1 GCA_944329385.1 uncultured Bacilli bacterium
ATTTTTTACTGATTTAAATGACTATCTCCAGTTTTATAATCAATTGTGATTCCATCTTGAATATTATAAACGAAGATGTTGAATGAAATACCTTTACCACCATCTTCGATCGACTCGGCTTCCATTTGGACGCCGGTTGCTAAAAGATTATCTCCTTCAAAGATTGGGGTTACCCGGTATAGAACGTGATTTCCTGTTTCATCGATATAATCAGCTACTTCGTTTTCGTATTTAAGCATGCTAGTGGCGTTCATGTATCTGGTACATGTTATGAGATTTTTTTCATTGGCGTTTTCACCAGTTAGTTGATAACCGATTAGGTGGCATCTGTTGTATAGGTATTTACCGTCGACGATGTCATATTTAACGGTGTGCCACCCGGTTGGTTTTATCATACCGATTGAGCCTCTTTCTTCGGTAGGCATGGTTTCTTTACCAACTAAAGCAATAGCTTGTCCGCAGCGACCAAGGGAATCTAAGTCACTATATTCTTCAAGTGATTTGATTTGTAATTCTTCTTTTGTAAATTCTGGTTTACTATTATTAATGGCTATGACAGGTTCACCACTATATTCAGGAATATTTCCAATGTCATATGAATGAGATACTGTTTGTGCTTCGTCTTTGGTTTCAGGTTCATCTGGGATGATTATACTTTTTATGTTATCTTGATAAAAGCCTCCTAGGCCTAAAACGATTAAAAGAGCTAGGGTTATTATGGCATTTTGGGTTTTAAATTTTCTTTTTTTCATATGGTCACCTTCTTATTTTATTTTAGCAAAGTAAACATGTGTTCGTCAATAGATGCAAAAAAGATTAACTTTGGTTGTTAATCTAAGATTTTTTCAGATATTTCCCGGCATATTTCTTTGATATCGGTTGTTCCGGTTAATTCGAATCTAACGGTTCCAAGGCCACTTATGGTTATGTCAATTTCAGCGTCCATATCCATCATGCCGGCAGTTTCAACTGAGTAGGCTTGGATTTTCGAATACGGAATAGATGTGTAGTCGATTTTTTTACCGGTTAGTCCTTGGACATTTACAGAAATTATTCTTTTGTCAGTGAATATTAGTTTATCGCGCATGGATTCAAATGAAGCGATTATTTCTTCATTTTTTATTATGATGTCTTTGACGATTTCTTTTCCTCTTTCATTTGGAATATGTCCTAGTTTAATTAGGGCTTTATTTTTAAAATCTACCATAATTATTCCTTTCTATCTAGTTTTGAAAATGACCAAATTTAGCGGTATCTTCATATTTTATATTTTTTAAATTTAGTGATGCAATGATGTTTTGTGGGGTACACATGGCATATAGTTCTTCTGGTGGTTCAATGTTACCTTTATTACTATTTATATAAATAGCCAAAGGTCTAGCAATGCCAATAGCGTAGCTAAGCTGAACTTCACACCATTTAAGATGATATTCTCTTAAGTATGATTTGGCAATTTCTCTAGCCATATAGGCACCACTACGATCAACTTTTGTTGGGTCTTTGCCACTAAAGGCACCTCCACCTACTGGGGCGAATGATTGATAACTATCAACGACTATTTTTCTTCCTGTTAGTCCAGCATCTCCTTCAAATCCACCAATTAGAAATTTACCGGTTGGATTTATGAGGTAATTTTCAACTTCAACATGATATTTATTACATATTTCATCACATATTTGTTTTATTTGGTTATCAGTTTCTTCTCTTCTACATTCGCAGTTATTATAAGATACAGTGAATGTTTTGATTTTTTTTAGTTTCATTTCATCATCATAATAACCAGTTATTTGGGCTTTACCATCTGGATAATAGATGTCTGGATATTGCTTTCTTAGCTCATCATATTTCCAAGATAGTTTTTGGAGAATGACCATAGCTTTGGGAAGTAATTCCTTGGTGTCGTCACAGGCATAGCCAAACATCATTCCTTGATCACCAGCACCACCTACAGCGTCATTAGTACCTAGGGCAATATCTTGACTTTGATGACCTAAATTATTTACTATTTCATAATTATCTTTATAACCAATATCTCTTAAGACTCTTTTGACTACACTTTCAATATCTACTATAGAGTTACTGGTGACTTCTCCGGTGATAAATATTTTTCCTTTGCCACCCATTACTTCAATAGCACATCTGGAATTTTTATCGCCTTCTAAGTATGCATCTAACAAGGCATCACTTATTTGATCGCAGACTTTATCAGGATGTCCACGAAAGACTATTTCATTACTATATAACTTCATATACATCTTACCTTTCTTTATCATTATAGCATTTTTATTTATGTTTGTTACTTTTTTAATTGTTAACATGTTTAATTTTTTTATATTTGGCTTATATTTGATTACAGGTAATTATTTTGATATTTATATACCATGTTCGATAAAATAGTTAACAAGGTTATATTGCCCAGGCTGCGTGATTACAAGGATGTTTAAATCTTTATTACAATTATATTTTTATGTAGTCTTTAGATATAATCCTTTATTATTTATTATGCTACCTTTTGCATTAGTTTTATATTTTGATTATATTGTTAGAAAGGACAAGTCATTTTATAGAAAAATACCGGAGGTTGTCTGGTATATTATAATTGTGTTACTTATTGTATATGTTATTTTAAGAAATATTCCTTACTTTTCATTTTTAGCTCCAACTAGTATTTAAATTTATTTTGGAAATTAATTAGATTATTAAAAATATTGAACTTGAAATTGGTATAAGATTGTGATACATTATATTTGGACTTGCTACGGTGCTAATGCCCGTACCTCGTCCTTTTTTATTGCTTAAAATATTATAGTTATAAATCAGTTTTTATGATAACCTTTTGTCATTTTTTATTTATTATAATTTTTTAAAACAAATATATTTAAGACTGGACTATTGAAGTATTTATTTCTTTTAATATATTTATACCATGATTTAATATCTTGAATTAATTTAAAATTCGCTTCTTTAACTATTAGATATTGATATGAGGATAACGATTCTATTGTTTTAAATACATCTATACTATTTATTTTATCTGTATCAATGAAGGCATTTATTATAGCTTTTATTATATTAAAAGCATCACGATAATTATGCCCAACTAAGCGATTTATAATGTCATCTTTATATTTATAAATCAGTAGTGAATAATTTTCATTTGTAATGATTGTATTATAAAGATTATTATAATAGTAATTATAACTTTGACCTTTCAAATATTTAGAAAAGGTTTCTTCAAAATCATTTTTATTAAAATTAACTAAGTTTGAAAGGTTTTTACTAAAATATTCTTTTAATTCCTTAGCTGGTATTTTTTGAATTTCATTATAAAGGGTTTCGCGATATTTATTTATCTCTTTTTTCAATTTAACTGTTTGATATTCATGGTTTTTAACTGCCAAAAGAGTAGCGTATTCGTGTTTACAATTAAATTCACAAGGACATGTACATGATAGGTTTAAGGTATTTCCGACAAATTCAATAATTACTTTATAATTATTATCATATGAGCCATAGACTTTAGCAATGTATTTATTATGTATTTTTTGACAGTAAATAACTTTATTTTCTTTGTAATAATCAAGTCCACGTTTTTTTATTGTTTCATTAAATAGGTTATTATATTTTTTTAAAATATTTGACTTATATTTATTTTTCATGTAATTCATCACTTCCTTCTTTTATTATTCTTGCAAGTATTTGCCGTAGTTTGTTTGAATTGGTTTGGTAGTATTTTATAAGGTAATCACAAATCTGCGGTGAATATAGATATTTTTCAGCTTCAATTACGGCTTTATTTTTTCCTTTATATTTTTTTATCAATTTAAGGAGAAAAATAGCTAAAGCATCTGACTCTTTTTGATTTAATTCTTTTTTTAAAAAGTTTATTGTTTTATCTACTTTACCATTTTGTTTTAGCATTTCAAGTAATAAACCTAATATTTTATCTTGCATTTCAAAGTAAGGATATCTATTTTCAATAAATATTTCTTTGATTAAATTTAGATATTTTTCAAAGATTTTATCATCAGTAAATATTTGTTTAAAATGTTTATATATATTTTCAATGATTTCTTCTTTTTCGCTTAAGCTATTGTAAAGACCTATATTACAAACTTCAATGGTAAGATATTCGAAAAATCTGTACTTTTCATCTTTACTTTCAGTGTTTACATTTTCAAGCGTTTGGTTTACAAAGGCGGCATAATCTTTAATTGTATTTTCACTTAGCTTACTTTTTCTTATATTTTCTAATTTCTTAGTATATATTTGTTTTAATTTTTGAATGTCACTTATTTTATTTTCCATTATAGTTCTCCTTGTAACATTTATGTTTAGTAATTGTTAAGATTTATTATATCTTTTATCTAACATTTTATTGATTTCATCCAAGTTAAAAGAGTTATAGTTATATCCCCATTCATTATCTTTATCAATAATGAGTTCATATAGATTATGTGGCCCACCACTGTCTTCTTCAATGCCACAGCCTTTGCCTTCAAGTAAGATTATTTGTTTAGAATCATGGCCATCAAATACTTTATTGATTTTTATTTCAAATATCCATTCGTCACCAAAATCATATCTTATGTATAATCTTTGCTGGGACTTTAAAGATAAATCTTTTAAGGTTATATTTTCCATTTTGTGCTCATAAGGCATTTCTTCATTCATATAGTCACAGATATAGATTCCATACTTATAATTCATTTCATATAAGTGACTAAGGTCACCATTCATACTTAAAATTACGGCTTCACAAAAATTACTTATCGTCATATTATCATTAACCATATATATTCGATATATTTCTTTTTTATATTCATGAAGGTAAGCTGTTATTTTATACTTTTGAGGTTTTAATGTTTTTTTAGTAATTAGGGACTGTTTGATTTTACCTTTTTGTTTTAACCATATGGCCATGTTTTTATCTATTGTGTCACACATATTTGTATATGTTTTTTCATCAATTTTACCTAATGTGCATATATATTCATAAAAAATTTTTAGAGTTTCAATTGAATTTTTAAAATTTTTTTCATTAGGTTGATAGGCATATTTCCAAAACCATACTTCCAAATAATATGGGACTTTGCTTGGACCATCTTCCATTTTGACAATTCCGTTAGCAGTTAAATAATTATTAAGAAATAAATTTAAGCTAAAATAATCATCTATTTGTCTTGCAGAAATTTTGTTTTCTTTTAACCACATTTCAAACTGTTCAATATATTTATAATTTCTCCTATCATTTTTCATAACTTTTTTCCGGTAACTTTCAAATGTCATTATTTACTCCTTCTTTCCCATTATCCCAAAATAATTTAAAAATATATTTAACTTATCTTAATTATACCTTTTTTCGAAAATCTTCTTATTTTTTAATCCACTTGGACATATTATTTTTTATTGTTTTACACAATTTTTGATATTTTTTTAAGGAAATATCAGTTAAGTCAATATCTATCTCATAAATCCATTTTTCAAAAAAGTTAGATATTTCACTCATGCCATCTTCCATTCTAATATGACCATAATAGTTTAAAAAGTTATCAATATATAATACGGCATGGCTTAGCATGTCTTCGGCTGAGTCTTTTCCTAATTTCTTTTTTTCAAGAAAAATTTTAAACGTATCAAGATATTTTTCATTTTCTTTATAATAGGGTTTTAATCTTTTTTCAGTGGCATCATAGACTTTGTTTAATTCTTCTTGTTGTTTTTGGTCATTATAAATATAGAAATAATCTGATTTAGACATAGGCATCTCCTCAATTTAATTATACAGAATACATATATAATTAACAATAAAATCTAGGTTTATTTACCTAGATTTTGTTTTATGAATTTCTCAATATTTTGAATGTTTTTTTCTTCATAAGCCGCATATTTTTCT
>CALVIE010000071.1 GCA_944329385.1 uncultured Bacilli bacterium
AAAAAATTGACAGAAGTTAGATTTAATGATAAAAGATAATTTAGAATGAATGAAAGTGAGGAGAGTATTTATATGAAAACAAAAGAATTAGATTTCTTATTTAAAATAAATGATTTACAAAAAACAAAAAGATATGGAAATTATCCCGAATTTAGTGAAAGTACCGCAGAACATACATTTAAATTAATTTTAATGGTTGATTACTTTTATAAAGAATTAAATTTAAATTTAGATTATAAAAAATGCATTTGTCTTTCAATCTATCATGACTTTGGTGAAATGGATTTAGAAAAAGATGTTGATATCAAAGAAAACATCGATAAAAAAGTTCATGCACATAAAGATAGTTATGAATTAGAAAAAGTAGAAGAATTATCAGAGAGATATTATAATCCTATTAAATCCTATTATAAAGAATACAAAAATAAAACTACCCAAGAAGCTCTTTTTGTAAATGCTTGCGACAAATTAGAAGGAATGATTCATCCCTTAACTGTAAACGAAAAAATTATGAATCATGAAATTTTCGCAACCTATGCTGACAAAGCAATTAAAAACTTTCCTCAATTAATACCTATTTATAAACAAATAAAAAATATTTTAAAAAAGCGTTATGAAAAGTGGGGATTTGAATGGAAAGAAGAATATGATTCAATATTTGAAGATTTAAAATAATGAAAATCAAAAATACTAAAAAACCACATTATACTTTTTATGTGTTTTTTTTAATATAATACAATATACTGATTATATTCTTTAGTATTAAAATCAGAAATATTTGTATATAAATATTTATTTTTTCGTAGCGTATCTTTAGTAAATAAGTAAACATTTTCTTCCTCTAGCGATGACGGAATAGAAAAATATACATTATCAATTACATCAATAGATTGCCACATTCCATCAGCATTACTTTTTTGAACGTTGTCTATATAATATGGTGTTGGTACTTCGTTGTACATTAAATAAAAAATATAAGGCGCATAGATGGAACTATCGATATATAGCTTATCATAATTCATATTGGATGCTTCTGTGATTGCTTCTTTAAATCCAACTTTCATATATTTATTAAGCGTATCTTGATAATCAGTGTAATAGTAATACTGTAATAACATAAAGAAGATTAAGTATATGGTTAAAGGAATAATAGCCCATTTTTTAAATGATATTATTCCATAAGCAATATAAAATGTAAGTGGAATAAAAATAATATTTATTCTATTTATTGATCCATCCACAAAAAACATAAGTAGTAAGCTCGCAATAAATAAACAGTTCATAAATGTATATACAGGTGATTTAAAATGTTTACGAATAGATAAAATAAGACCAATAATAATAAATAAACTGGTTAACCATATATTATAGAATAATCCATAGGGAACAGTATAATTAAGTAAAATTCCATCATTAGTACATAATATAGAAATATTATGAATAAACCTCTGAAAAACATTAGTAAGTCCGGAACTTAAGGAAGTGATTTCTTTAAATCGTACAGTTTCAAGCTTAGGAATAGTAACAGGTCCTAGTTTAATTGTATCTAAATTAAAATAATTAATAATGACAAATAAAATCATTGGTAAAGAAACAATAACAACTATGACTAAATGACTTAAAGCCTGTTTAATAGTAATTCTTTTCGCAATAATTAGTGATAAATATATCAGTAATAATGAGATTGGCACAAAGAAATAAGCAGTTCCATAGGAATAGGTAGAAATTCCAAAAAGTATACCAGATAGCCATACAAAAGCTTTCTTTTTATTAATTATGCCAAAATACATTGCGTAGATTGCCCATAAAATTAAGTCAGGAAATAAGTTGGATTCCAAACCCCAACGTGATTTCATTAAATGCCATGGAAATATTGCAAAAATAAATGTAAAAACAAAAGCCTTTTTTTCATCAAAAGCAGATTTCATAAAATAGTAGAAGATAACTAAAGAAATACATCCAACTAAAGCCATTGGTAGTCTTATTGCTAGATTAGATAAGCCAAATAATTGAATAAAAGGAATCATTAAATAGCCATATAATGCATTTTGACCGCTTCCCCAAGCAATAAAGTGAACAGGAAAAGACTCACCATTTCTTCCTATGCCATAATTAGCAACAGACCATGCATCATATGCAGAAGATGCTTCATCTTGATTCAATCCCACAGGATAAATATCAATGTGGATTAATCTAGCAAAACACCCCACAAAAATAACAACAATAGATAAAAGTGAAAAAAAATTTTCTTTTAAAAAACTCTTTTTATTTTCAGACTTTTTCCATTGAATTATTAATTGAATTATAGGTAACAAACAAAAAGCTATAGAAACTAAAATAGTTACTAAAACATTCATAAAAAAACCACCTTAAAATTACTGTCAAAATTATAATCTAAAATAAATAATAAAGCAAGATGAAAATATTTTGAATTAGTATCATCCCAATAACTTTAATAAACATGTATATAAAGCCAGCAAACTAATATTTAAAAGATAAGAATATAGAAAAATATATAGTAAAAAATTTTGTACTCTACATTTATAAAAAAATAGATATTAAATAAAAGTGAAAACTATTTATTTAATATCTCAGTAATCTGTTGTTCTGAAATTGGACCAGGTCTTTGAATTTTAATATCTTCACCAGTACAATCTATAATAGTACTAGCTTCGCCCAAAGAAACATCTCCTTCTACCATTCCGTCTATCGTAGGACACATATTTTCAATATCATCTAAACTTCTACATTCCTCATCTCCACTTTTATTAGCACTAGTCATAAATAAAGGAACCCCAACACCGTTAATTAAATTTTTTAAAAACAAAGAAGTAGCCATTCTAACTGCAATTTCATCGGTTTCTCGTAACCCAGCATTATTAATATATAAAAATGTTTCTTTTTTCTTTCTTAAAATTAAAGTAACAGGTCCAGGCATCAATTTATTAATTAATTTTTCACTTCTTTCATCTACGATAGCAATACTTTTAATTTGTTCTAAATCACTACACATAACTGGAAAGCTCTTATTAGATGGACGACTTTTAACTTCTACTAATTTATTAAAAGCCTTTGAAGAATTAACTCTCACACATAATCCATAGACTGTGTCTGTAGGAACGCTAAACACGGAATCTTCTTTAAGTGCTTTAATTATGAGTTCAATTTCACTTTGTTTATATCTCCTCACGATATGACACTTCTTTCTAAAATATTATTAACTGATTTTACCACTTAGTAAGGATTATTGCAAGAATACAACCAGAAACTGTAAAAATAAAGAAACTTAACATGATATAATAACTTATATGAGGTGAATTGTTTATGGTAAAAGACTACATTAGTATTAATAAGAAAGCTTATGATATTCTAGCTTCTGAGTATAAAGAAAAATATAAAAATAATGAAGGTGCGAATTATTTCTATAAAATACTTGAAGATTTTGTTTTAAAAAGAAAAAAGAATCAGCAATAAAGATGTTAGAAATCGGTCCAGGAACAGGAACTCTACTTAAGATATTTGAAAACCACAACATTAAAACAACAGCAGTAGAGCTATCTGAAAATATGGCAACATTAGCCAAGCAAACTTCCCCTAATTCAGTTATAATAAATGATAATATATTAAATGTTAAATTTTTAAACAATCAATTTGACTTTATACTAGCAATGGCAGTTATTCATAATTTTCCAGAAAATGATTTAATAAAACTATTAAAAAAAATTAAACTATGGTTAAAAGAAGATGGCTATTTTATCTTAGATACTACAAATAATAAAATAACAGAATCAGGATACTTTGAAAAGGAAGATTATGATACACGTGTAGAAAGATATAGAAGAAAATGGAAGAAAGAAGATTTAAATAAATTTCTAACGAAACAAGGATTTGAAATTGATGAATTGGTTAACTATAAAGATCCGACATCAGGTAAAGAGTGGCTTATATATGCACTAAAGAAAACAAATAATAAGTAAAAAAATAATATGTTATAATTTATACGGTGAAGTGTATGTTAAATGAAAAGAAAAAAATAGAAATGAGTATCAAACTCTATCCTTATTATTATGGATTATCAGCAGATTTAATGTTCTGGGCAGCGATTAATACTTTGTTTTTAACAACGGTAAAAGATTTTACAGCCTCTCAAATTAATTCTTTGATTTCACTTTCTGTACTAATTAGCTTTATAAGTTACTTTTTAATATTAAAACTTATAAAGAAAATAGGTGAATTAAAAGCTATAAAAATAGGAAATATCTCACTCTTGATATCAAGCATTTGCATAACATTTCTTAAAAGTTATGGAGGAGTATTATTTGGACTGACGTTATATGAGATAGCATTTGTATTCAAAAGTATGGATCATATAATATTAAGAAGAGATTTAGAATATTTACATGAAGAAAACAAATTCTTTACCATCGCAACAAAAGGAACCCTAATTTATTCTATAATAACCATGATTATATCATTAATCGCAGGCCTTATTTTTAATTTAAATAATTATCTTCCAATGTATATATGCATTTTTTTCTGCTTTTTAAATTATATAATATCAAACTTTTTATATTGTAAAGAAGATACCAATAATAAAGATGAAAAAATTGAAACATCAAAAAAAGCCAAAATAAAATTTAATAAAACAATACTTTTTATTTTATTATTTTACTTATTAATTTATTGTGTTATAGAAACTTCCCAAACTAATGCTAAATTGATATTACAATATAACATGGAAAAGTTTTTAACAACTGAAAATGTAGCCTTTCTTCTTTCTTTTATAATTTTCTTATCAAGGATTGCAAGAGTATTAGGAAATATTATTTTTAATAAAATATATAATAGATTTAAAGATAAATTATCTATAATTATAAATATATTGTTAATTATTGCATTAACATTCATTTTATTAGGAGATCTAGTACAAAATGGATATATAGGTATAGCGGTAATAACAATAGGTTTTGCTATATTATTGTTATTAAGAGATCCAACAGAAAATTATGGAAGGACGATTTTGTTTAATAATACTCAGAAAAAATTTCATGATGAATTTTCTGCATATTACACATTGTCAAGAAAAATAGGAAAGTTTTCTATAAGTCTTATCGTAAGTATTATATTATTAGAGTTAGATATCAAATATGCATTTATATTTTTATTGGTAATATGTGTTCTTACTCTATATATAACTAGTAAAATAACTAGAACGTTACAAAAAAATGAGGAAAAAGAAAATATATAATTAAATAAAAATAATAATGAAAAAGACTATATTTATATAGAAGGTGGGAAAATGTATGGAAAAGATAGATGAACGTTGTTTAAAATTAGATTTATATGAATATTTAACAGATTGGCAGGGAAAAGGAACAAGAGCGGTCATGGTAATTACGGACAAACAATGTGTTTTCTATACTCAAATATTACCAAATGATTTTAAAACTCATGATGACATTTCTATCAATATTGAAAATGAGATTCATCCAACAGACCAAAGGTATGGCTGGGCTGCTATGAGAGATAATCATACCTATTTCTTTTTTGACAAAATTGGTATAAGAATTGCAATGCCAGATAATGGAGAACTCAGTTATACTCAAGCACAATTTATTACTGATAATTTAAAGATTATTGATAAACATAATAAAGAACACCCAGAAAAAAGAACAAAAATAGATTTTCACGCTTCTGGTAATTACGATGGTATATATGATACTTATGATACAGACAGTATAATTGATAGTGTGAGAAAACAAATTACAGATGACATAACAATTGAAGAAGAAAAAATTATTGGTAGCACTTTATCAGAAGAAGAGAGAAATGAAAATCTAAAGAGTCAACTTGGTTGCAAGACCTGTCATAAT
>CALVIE010000072.1 GCA_944329385.1 uncultured Bacilli bacterium
TCTTATCATTTGTAAATATATCTAAATCTTCATTAGAACCTTCTAACATTATTTTTGTTTGGTCATCGGAATTTAAAATTTCTATAATACTTTTATTAAATTGATAATTAAAACCTAATATCGTGGGTGTTGCAGTTCTATCCATTTATATGTAAACCTCCCTTCAATTGAAGATAAAAAAAGTATCATAATTTTAATGATACAAATCTATTATAATAATAGCATATTTAGACATTTTTTTCCATACGCCCATTGAAATTTAATAAAGATTCATATATAATATTTTTAGAAAGAGAACAAGTTCGTAACTTGTATGTGATTCGCTCCATTTTGTAATTTACCCTTGTTTTTCAAGGGTTTTTATTTTAAAATTGTTAATTAGGTACAAATTAAGTCGGCAAATGACCGTAATAATATTCATTTATAACTCTTTACAAAATATCTATAATATAATTTTTTTGAAGAATAGAAACAAAACTAATTTAGTTTCTGTTTTTTTATGCTATAATTATCTAAACAGAACGATAAATAGCAAGTTTGTAGAAAAGATTGGAGATGTTAGTTATGGTTTTTGATTTTAAGAAAGAATATCTCAGTGTGTTCTAGCTGACTGGAATGATGGATGGGATCATGTTCATATTAGTATTTCAATAGAAAAATCAAGAAATGGCACTTAAAAGAGATGTTAGACCGATAGAATATGACAGGGTAAATAACCTATATTTAGAAGCTCATGAGAGAAATATTGAATTTTATTTTCATCAATCTGGCTCTATGTTTATAAAAGATGGAAAAATATTGGTAGATGAAATTTAAAAGAACAAATTAAGTGTGTCTTCTAAATACAACATGAACTTGAAGAGACTTATAGATAAGTTATCGTTTAGTATTTTTTATGAAACAGTAATTTGGAGAAGGAGAAATTTTATATGGAAATAAAAGATATATATGACCGAGATAATCGAGAAAAATACAAAGAAATTATAAATATGATAGAAGATTTATATTTAGATTTATTTAGAATTATGTTGGATTATAAAAATGTATCTTATATTAACGAAGAAGATGATTTTGAATATTTAGATTCTTTAGTAAGATTAACTTATCCACAATTTTCACAATCTTTAATTGAATGTTCAGTATCAAGAAATGAACCAAATCATACGTATTTAGATGTTATAAATACATTGCTATCTACCTATACTCATTTAAAAAAAATGTATAATGATGCTGAGTTTGAAAAAAAGTATTTAGAATGCAATCCAAATAGTGGTGATGATATTGTCGAATAAATTAGTGGTTTGTAGGTATGGTAAAGTAAAATGGGTTCAAGAAGTTTCAAAGTATTTGAAACGAAAAAATATTTGGAAAGTATATTTAATGAATTTCGAAAAAATAATGTAATTAAATATTATAAATGTGATAAAAGCAGTAGATAATTATTTAATAATTTTAAGAGTATTATGAAAAGATATTCTGCTAGCACAGTTTCATTGATTAGCTTTTTTAAGGATGGTGATAGTAGTTCAGGTGTTGTTTATTTTTGTATCGGGTCAGTGTTTATATGTTTAGGTAGTGTATATCTGAATAAAGGTGCAAATGAAGAAAAAAAAGATATAGGTGGTGTTAAAATGTATAAAACGGTTGTTATAGAATATTTTCCAAAAGCAGATGATATGGCACAGAAAGTAGAGAAAAAAGCTAATGAAATGTCACAAGAAGGTTATGAATTAGTTACCATGTCGATTACAGGAACAGCAAAAGCAATTTTAGCATTTAAAAAGGCCTAAAAAGATTATAAATTTAAATGAAATATATTCCATAAATATTAAAATCATGGTATATTATTAACACCGGAAGATTATATGTACTTTTTCGTTATTGGAAGAAGGTTGTAAATATCTACTTTAATCGTTCCATTTTGTAATTTAACGAACTTATTTTAGTTCGTTTTTTGTTTATTTATGTGCCATTTTGGTGGATAAATATAATTTATTTTATCTTTTTTCGGTGTGTATTTTTTCTTGATATGAGTACGATTTGATTTTAAAGTTGGAACGGCTTTTCTTAAATATTTATCAAGTTCACAAAATATATTTTGACAATCTATTAATTGGAGAGGTCTATTACCAATTCTTTGAAAATTTAAGTGTAGCCTTTTAAATTCTTCGTCTTGATGATTATACATATATTTTATGATATCTTCATTTGTCATATTTCCTTTATTTTCAAAACATTTTTTGATACCTCTAATCGATCCAGGACCGGCTATAGTGAATTCGTTTTCTGACCAATTTACAACGTTACTATAATTTATATCGGTTACTAATTGATAGGCCATAAAATTTCCAATTAAAGGATAGCTTTTAAGAATGTTAAAGGCTTCTTCCATGGTTTGACATTTAATTATTTTGTCTTGAATTTTATCTTGATTGAACATTTTATCTAGTAGAGCAAGATGATTATCGTGTTTGTGGTTATAACCAAAGGCTTTAGTCGCACAGCTGATGTAGGCATCATTATAAATAGATATTTTATTATTAATGGCTTCAGTTAATACTTTAGAGTATTTTTTAATGTTAAAGTTTTTAAGAGTTATATCTCCAAAATTTTTTAAAAGCAATTCCCAAGTTGATTCTTTATTAAACAGTTTGAATAGAATTATTCGAAAAAGCATATCTTCAGAATTATAGTTTTGACCATTATAAATTACATTTTTTAGTAAATACTGGCTTACTCTATCATTTACTCTATAACTATTACAAAATTTATATTCTCTTAAAATAGGGTCGTCTGTCCATGGAGCAGGTAATCCTTTTTCTTTTTTTAAGAAGATGTTTTGTCTTTCATAGGCAAAGTACCAATATAAATCATATATTTTTTGTCTTTTTTGCATGTGTGTAACCTCCTAAATTTTCAAAAAAATTATACAATAAATAAGATTAAATTTCCACATTTTTTATAATTTAGAAAAATAAGGAAATAATAATTCTTAAGATATCCTTAATCTTACAACAATGTTATTTTAATTACGAGGTAATTATGGTAAAATGACTTTAGGAAAGTGATTTTAATGGAAAAAATTCAAGGTTTATCAGAAAAACAAGTTAAAGAACTTACGGAACGAGGATTTGTCAATAAAAATACTGATGTTAAGACAAAGTCAATTGGACAGATAATTGCGACTAATTTTTTTACTTTGTTTAATTTTTTGAATTTAGGTTTAGGGCTTGCTATTTTTTTAGTTCATTCTTATAAGAATTTACTTTTTTTAGGTGTGGTTATTTGTAATACTTTAATAAGTACAGTTCAAGAAATTAGAAGTAAACTAATTATCGATAAACTTTCACTTTTAAACGAAACTAGGGCTAGAGTTATCAGAGACGGAGTGGAAAAGGAAATTGGTATTCACGAAATTGTTTTAGGCGACGTAGTTAGTTTAAAACCGGGCAATCAAATTGTGACGGATTCTAAATTGCTTTCTGGAGAGATGCTTGTCAATGAGTCTCTTATTACAGGGGAAAGTGAGCCGGTTACGAAAAAAAGAGGCGATGAGCTTTTATCTGGAAGTTTTGTCGTAAGTGGTAGGGGGATTGCTGAAACAATTCATGTCGGTGATGAAAATTATACGGCTAAAATTTCTGCTGAAGCTAAGTATTTGAAAAAAGTTAATTCTGAACTTATGAATTTTATCAATAAAATTTTGAAATATGTCGGTATTGCGATTATTCCAATTGGAATACTATTCTTTATAAGTCAGCTTGGGGAAAATGATACTTTTGCCGATGCGGTTGTGGCAACAGTTGCGGGACTTATCGGAATGATTCCAGAAGGCCTTGTTTTACTTATCAGTACAGTTTTAGCTATTAGTGTTATTAGGCTTTCTAAATACAATGTATTAGTTCAAGAGCTTTATTGTATTGAAACTTTGGCTAGAGTTGATACAATTTGTCTTGATAAAACTGGAACATTAACGACTGGTGAGATGAATGTTTCAAGAATCGTTCCTTTAGGAAAGTTTAGCGAAAAGGAAGTAGAGGAAGTTTTAGGGTCAGTTAGTTTTCATATGGATAACGATAATCAAACGATGGATGCACTATCTAAAAGGTTTGAAAAAGAAGATGATAAAAAAGTGTTGGAAATTGTTCCTTTTTCATCACAAGCCAAGTGGTCTGGTATTTCATTTGAAAATGAGAGTTATGTAATTGGCGCGCCAGAGATTGTAATTAAGGACTTAAAGGAATTTCAAGATGTTTTAGATAAATATACAAGTAGTAATAGAGTTGTTATTTTAGCTAAATCTAAGATGAAGCTTAACAAACATATTCCCGATGATATTACGCCAATGGCTTTAATCTTAATCAACGATAAAATCAGGGCTGAGGCTAGGGATACTTTGGAGTTTTTCAAAGAACAAGGTGTGGATATAAAGTTAATATCTGGTGATAATCCTAAAACGGTGGCGGGAGTTGCCGAAAAGGTTGGAATTGAGAATATTAAATATATTGATTTAAGTAAAACAAAAAGAAATATTTTAGATTTGATCGATGAATATAATATTTTTGGTAGAGTAAAACCCGATCAGAAGAAAGAGATTATTTTAGCTCTAAAAGCTAAAGGAAAGACAGTAGCGATGACGGGTGATGGGGTTAACGATGTACTGGCATTAAAAGAAGCTGATTGTAGTGTGGCGATGAACAGTGGTAGTGATGCAGCGCGAAATGTGTCCCAGCTTGTTTTATTAGATTCTAATTTTTCGTCAATGCCAAAGGTTGTGGCAGAAGGTAGAAGAAGTATTAACAATTTACAAAGGTCTTCATCATTATTTCTCTGTAAAACTACTTATGCAACGTTACTAGCGATAATATTTGTGTTTTTAAATAGAGCTTATCCATTTATTCCGATTCAATTAACACTTACTAGTGTGGTTACTATTGGAATTCCTTCATTTATCTTAGCTTTGGAACCTAATAGGGAAAGGCTTAATGGAAAAATTATTTTAAATGTTTTAAGAAGGTCACTTCCAACAGGAATTACAATAGTTGCAAATATACTTATAATTATGATGCTTCCTTGGTTTGTGAAACTGACTGGGGATCAAATGTCGACTTTATGTGTTTTATTAACTGCATTTACTGGTTTTATGCTTATTTATAGAATATGTGTGCCGTTTAATAATTTAAGAAGAGCGTTATTTGTATTTTTAATCACTTTGTTTGTCGTCGGAATTACAATATTTAGAAGACTTTTCTCAATAGTAATACTTACTCCAGATTTACTTACTATTACAGGTATTTTATTTGTTATTGCATTTTTACTGTTTAATTTCTTTACTAAATTATTTGAAATTGTATCTAAAAAATTTGATAAATAATGGTGTAGATTTTATTCCATTATTTTTTTATTTTAAAATCATTTGTGTATATTAATTATGCAAAACAAAAAACACATACCCCCTGAAAAGTTGATTTTTCTGTGTGTGTGGGGGTGTACAATGGAATTGTACAATAGAATAGGAGTGTTTTTATATGAGACAAAGATTTAATACAAGACAAAGAAACTATATAATCTTAGGTCTTTGTAGTATTCTTTTAGTAATGGCCGCAGGATATGCAGCTTTTAGAACTCAGCTTACAATTAATGGAACAAGTAACAT
>CALVIE010000073.1 GCA_944329385.1 uncultured Bacilli bacterium
TGTCACATTTTTACTATCAAAATATGTTATTGCTGATACTGATACTATACATATTAAGAAACTTAAAGATAGTCCTATTAAATATTTCTTTGAAAATTCTTTTATTTTTTGCATTTTAACCTCCCTACTATAGTAATAGTATATCACAAAATATCGTTATTGTGGGACAAAATGATTTTTTTTATTCTTTTATTGAGAAAATTGTTTACAGGTGGAGATTATGAAATGTGAACATTTAATATTTATTAGAAATAGACTTGGTTTATCTCAAAGAAAGCTTGCGGATTTTTTAAAGGTTTCAAAGTCAACATATGCGAGATGGGAAACTGGTGAAAAAATTATTCCTTTAACTCATTTAATTGATTTATGTAATTTTGCAAATATTTCGTGTGATTATGTTTTAGGATTAACTAATATAAAAAAAGAATTAAAAAGTAAAATTTCTTTAAATAATAAAAATATTGGGAAAAAACTCAAAGAAATTAGAATTAAAAACAATTTAACTCAAATGGATATTGCAAAGGTTATTAATACAACACAATCTGTAATATCTGCTTATGAAAATGGTTTAGTTACTATTCAAACGTCATTTTTATATGATATATGTATTAAGTACCAAGTATCTGCAGAATGGATTTTGTCATAGCTAAAAAGCTTTAGAATTTAATCTAAAGCTTTTAATTTGTTTAATATTTTCTCAATACCCCACCATGAGAGTAAAGCACATTTTTTTCGGCTTGGGTTTTTGGAAATATCATCATAGACAATTGCCTCTTTTAAGATTTCTTTATCATAAGGTTTTTCATCAATCATGTTTAAAAAATTTTGAAGAATTGTTTCTGCCTCATTTAATGTTTTTCCAATTAATACTTCTATCATTATTGAGGTTGAAGATGTGCTGATGGCGCAAGCTTCACCATCAAATCTGATGTCTTTTATAATATTATTTTCTATTTTTACTTCTAAATTGACTTCGTCTATACAGCTTTCATTGTTCATGTTTACTTTAATATATGAGTCATCATTTAATAATCCTTTATTTTTGGGGTTTTGATAATTTTCTAAGATTATTTCTCTTTTTAAATTATTATCCATTAATATCACCTTCTATTTCTCCATAAACGGTTTCATCTAATTCAAAGTAAAAATTTCTAAGTTCTTCAAATGAACAAAAGAATAAAGCTGGTAGATTTAATGTGGCTTTTTCTTTTAAGTTATTTATAACATCATTGATATTTTCAGCTTTTTTAGTATTTATTTTATTTAGCTGTTTTTCTTTATAAATCGAAATGCCGCATCTTCCTTGACTAT
Source organism: uncultured Bacilli bacterium (assembly GCA_944329385.1). Lineage (GTDB taxonomy): Bacteria > Bacillota_I > Bacilli_A > RF39 > UBA660 > Coprosoma. The sequence continues at coordinate 1,312 of CALVIE010000073.1, forward strand.
ATAATGTTTCGTTTGTAGCAAACAAAATATTGGCTTCAATAATGTTATTGATTATTTTTGCGATATTATAAATAGTATTCATAACGGTTAGATTATGGTTTGATTTTTCTATTTTTGACTCTTCAACAATTTCTTTAATTCTTGTAAATAATTGATCATTGTCTTTACTTTCGCAAGATATTTCGGCATATAATTTGCCATGACTAGATCTTATGTTAAATTCACAAGCTGGTATTTCTAATGTTAAATCAATTAATCTGCCAATGGTATTTAAGTTATCGTGATTAATTTTTAAAATTATATAGGCCACTTTATTTTTTCCATGACCAATGCTTGCTAAAACAGGAATTATATCATTATTAAAGCATGTGTGAAGTAGTAATTCTAAAGACCTTGAATCTTCGGCCATGTCGTGAAAATAAATTGATCTTTCATTTTGATCGTTAAGATTTATATTTTTATTCATATTAGCATCTCCTTTTTATGTTTTAATCATATTTTTTATTTACCATCATATAGTTTAAGTATAAAGGAGGAAATAAACATGGAAACACTTAAAGTACGAGCTAAAAGCAATCCTAATTCAGTGGCTGGAGCTTTAGCTAATGTTTTTCGCGAGAAAGGAACTGTTGAAATTCAAGCAATTGGGGCGGGAGCTTTGAATCAAGCTATTAAAGCTATTGCTATTGCGAGAGGTTTTGTAGCTCCTAGTGGGAAAAATTTAATCTGTATTCCTGCTTTTACCGATATTATTATTGATGGCGAGGAACGAACTGCTATTAAATTAATTGTTGAATCAAGATAGAATAATCTATCTTTTTTTCTATAACAAATTATATCATAATTCGGCTTTTTCGTGGATATTTGTGACAAATATTGACATATTTTTTGTACACTTTAAAAATCGTCATCACAAATAATAACGATTTTTTTCATAACATCCATCCAAATGTTTTTTTAATTTTGTATTTTTAATTTTTATGGTTTTTTTTCCATTCTTTGATTTTTTCTAGTCTTTGTTTTAATCTAGCCTCATTACCTTGGATGCCTGGTTTATAATAAACTCTACTTTTTAAAGATGGTGGTAAACAATCCATATTTGTAAGTTTATCTTTGGTATCGTGGGCAAACTGGTAGCCTTTACCATAGTTTAACTCTTTCATTAGTTTTGTTGGGGCATTTCTAATTACTAAAGGTACTGGTTCAGCTTGAGTGTTTTTAGCATCTAGGGCAGCCATTTTATAAGCGACATCACAAGAGTTTGATTTGGGAGCAAGTGACATATATATTACAGCCTCGGTTAGATGGACATTACATTCTGGCATTCCGATGAAATGACAGGCGTGGTAAACATTTATAGCGACATTTAAGGCATTAGTGTCGGCAAGACCGATGTCTTCAGATGAAAATCTTATAATTCTTCTAGCAATATAAAGAGGATCTTCTCCAGCTTCTAACATTCTAGCAAGCCAATAAACAGCAGCATCGGGGTCGGAATTTCGCATTGATTTATGTAGGGCAGATATAATGTTATAATGTTCTTCGCCATTTTTATCATAAAGTAAGGCTTTTTTTGATATACTATTTTCAATTGTTTTTTTATTTACTTGGATGACGCCACTTTTATCTGTTTCGGCATTGGTGATTATTATATCTAAAGTGGTTAAGGCGTTTCTGGCATCACCTCCAGCAAAGTTAGCAATTATTTTTAAGCTTTCTTCACTGATGTTTATTTTTTCTTTACCAAAGCCTCTTTCATCTGTGATAGCTCTTTTTAATAAGGTTAGAATATCATCACTAGATAGTTCTTTTAAGACAAATATTCTGCATCTTGAAAGCAAGGCGTTATTGATTTCAAATGATGGATTTTCAGTGGTGGCGCCTATTAAGATAATTGAGCCTTTTTCAACGAATGGTAAGAAGGCATCTTGCTGGGCTTTATTAAATCTATGAATTTCATCGACAAAGACAATAGTTTTGATGCCTAATTTACTACTCTTTTCGGCATCTTCCATGACTTTTTTGATTTCTTTAATGCCGGAAGTTACAGCGGAAAATGTTACAAATTCAGATTTTGTTTCATGGGCAATTATTCTAGCCAATGTGGTTTTTCCGGTTCCTGGTGGGCCCCAGAAAATCATAGAAGATATATTATCTGATTCAATCATTTTTTTAAGAAGTTTTCCTTCTCCAATTAGATGGGTTTGGCCAACAAATTCAGTTAGATTTTTAGGGCGCATTCTAGATGCGAGTGGTTCGTTTGTAAAAATTTCAAATAAAGAGTGCTGATACATATTATCACCTCTAGTAAAATTATATATTATTGATGGCTTTGATTCAAGTTTGGTATTTAAATAAAAAGTTTTTATCATACTTCAATGATTTAGATAGTTTTTTGTTTATTTTTTTGGTTATATTTTTTAGTGGTTAAATTAATTTTATTTATTTTTTCTTGATAACCTTTTAAAGCGGAAAAAGGAGCAAACTGAGCTGAACGATTTTTTAATGACATAGGTTTTCTTTTTTGTGATACATGATGAGGCAGGTTTATAATATCATCATAATTAGGCATGGTGCCCTCCTATTTGTTCATTTCTTATTTTAGTGGTGGCATTTTTTTCTAAATCCATTAATTTTAAGATAGAATTTTTACCGTATTTTTCTTTGATGGTTAAAATGGTTCCTTGAAGTTTTCTTTCGTTCATTTCTTCTTTTTTTTCTTTTTCTAAAAGATTATTTTGCTCTTCTACATTTGAAAACAAATTTAACTGATGGTATCTTATTTTATTTATTTCTAATTTTTCATTTGTTACATTTTCGGCGGTTAGGTTAATTCGTTTGACTAATAGTTTGGGGTTGATGATTTTATCATACAGTTTAATTAAGTTATTCATAATTATTTTGGATGAAGATGTTTTATGATTTATGGTGATGGTGCCATGAGCATGTTTAGGTATTTTCCTGCCATAAAAGTCGGTGGTTATCTCACCTCGATAATTATTATTTATATTTTGAATATCATAGCCTATAGTTAAGGTTAATTTATTTGTTACAAGTTTTTTAGATGTAAGTTCAAGTGCAAGTAAATCAGCCATTTCACAGATAATTAATTTGGTGTTTTTATAGTCATATGGACGATTTAGTACTTGCCCTTGAGTTATACATCTATTATTTGGTGTATAGGATTTTATAGATTTTATTGTGCATGGTTCGTATCCCCAAGCATGATCAATTAGAAGCTCGGCGTTTACACCAAATAGTTTATAAAATAAATCTTCATTTTTTATAGAGCATCTTGCAATATCACCCATGGTATAGATACCATATTTTTCTAATTTTTTGGCAATTCCCTTACCTATCCTCCAAATATCATTAATCGGTTTATGATTCCACAATTGTTTTCGATAGGTCATTTCGTCAAGACTAGCTATTCTAACTCCATATTTACCTGGTTTGACATGTTTGGCAAGTACATCCATTGCGACTTTAGCTAAAAAAAGATTGGTGCCTATACCGGCAGTAGCTGTGATACCTGTTTGTTTGTAGACATCATTAATTATTTTCGTAACAAGCTGTTTAGGTGATAGTTTATAATAGTTTAAATAATTTGTTATATCGGCGAAAACTTCATCTATGGAATAGACAAATATATCATCACTTGATAGATATTTCAGATATATACTATATATTTTTGCGGATGCATCTATATAATGAGCCATTTTTGGTTTAGCTATTATGAAAGATAATTTTTTAGTTTTGTCTTTTTTTAATTCATCATCATTAAATGACTTGCTAGTAAAAGGTTTATAGTTATTTTGTTTGTTTCTTATTTTATTTATTTCTTTTACTTTTTTTATTACTTCAAACAATCTAGCTCTGCTCCCTATTCCATACTGTTTTAAAGATGGGCTTACGGCAAGACAAATCGTTTTTTCACTTCTTTCTTCATCAGCAACAACTAGGTTGGTTTTTAATGGATCCATCCCTCTTTCTACACATTCTACTGAAGCATAAAAGCTTTTTAAATCAATACAGATATATGTTTTTTTCATTTATATCACCAATTATATTTTAACACAAACGAATGTTCTTTTTTAATATTTTTTTTGTGTTTGGTAAAATTTTACAAAAAAATCATATTTTTTGTTATTTTTAGGGTTGCATTTAGTTTTACAAGTAAGGTTTTTTCAATTTTTCTAAAAAATAGCTGAGGTTCTATGTCAATAACTTGGGAAAATGTCCCGAAAAAAAGTAAACATTAACGGGAAAATATTTCCGAAATTTAAGCATACAC
>CALVIE010000074.1 GCA_944329385.1 uncultured Bacilli bacterium
AAGCAAAAAGATGAATTCTTTTCCACAGGATTCATCTTTTTTATTAGCTTTAGAAAATTTTACCGGAACTCAAATGATACTACAAGTGTTTATATTCGAATTGATGAAAATCGCCTTAAAGACTGTTTTTTGGAGTTACCTCATGAATAGTATACTTAAAAATCATATTAAAGAATTTATCGAATATAAACGAAGTAATGGTTATGATTATATTTCAGAAGAAATGAAACTTAAAAATTTTGATCAATATTTATTAAATCGCATTACAGAATTAAAATTGACTAAAGAAATAATTTATGACTTTATTAATAGTAAAAGATGTAAGGCTTCTACAAAATCATGTTATGCTTCTGTCATAAGAGTATTTTGTAAATATTTAGTTTTATTTCACAGTTTAGATGTTTATATTATAAAAGATAAAAGTTATCCTTGTCGCCGTGATTTTAAACCCCATATTTTTTCTGATAAAGAAATTATAAATTTTTTTAATGGTATTGATTTACTTAACAATGATATAAGAAAAAAAGATTTAAAACTTATTTTTGAAATTTTATATTGTACAGGGCTTAGAATTTCTGAGTGTTTAAACATTAAGATTGATAATATTGATTTTAATAATAATTCGATAAAAATTGTTGATACAAAAAACAATTTGGATAGACTAATTGTTATTAGTGACAACTTAATGAATAAAATTATAAAGCAAAAAAGTAATTCTAAGTATCTATTTATAAATCCTTATACTAATAAACCATATACTCCAAATATTATAAGTGTACAGTTTTTGAAAATTTTATTTAAAGCCAAAATAAAAAAACATGATAACGGTCCAACAATACATAGTTTCCGCCATACATTTGCTGTCAAAAGTTTTATAAAAGCTATTAATGAAAAAAGAAATTCAAATGAGTTTTTACCTTATTTAAGTACATATCTAGGTCACAAATCATTAGAAGCAACCGAAAAATATTTAAGATTAATTCCTAGTGAATTATCACAAATAAGAAGTCAAGTTGAAATGAATTGTATTATTCCTGATATTAAAGAGGATAATGAATATGAAAAATAACTTTCCTGTTTTATTAAATAGTTTTTTTAAAGCTTTAGAAAATGAATTTAATTATAGTAATAATACAATAATTTCTTATAAATATACTTTTAAATTATTTGTTAAATTTTTAATAAACGAAAAACAAATTCCTCTTAGAAATATATCTTTTGAAAAAATAACTAAAGATGTAGTTCGAGAATTTTTAGATAATATAGAAATAACTAGTAGTATTAATACTAGAAATCAAAGACTTGGGGCAATCAAATCATTTTATAGATATACTTCTACAGAAAACATTGACAATATTTTTAACTGCGAACAAATTTTATCAATTAGAAGTAAAAAATGCACTAAAAAAAGTATTGATTACTTAACGATTCAAGAGACAAAAGAATATTTCGATGTTATAGAATTAAAATGTCTTAAAGATTTGAGAAACTTAGCTTTATTAACTTTACTTTATGATACTGCAGCTAGAGCTAGTGAGCTTTTAAATATTAAAGTTGATGATTTAATATTAGATAATAAACCAAGAGTTACTTTATATGGTAAAGGTAAAAAAATAAGACGTGTACCTATAACTGATAATACTAAAAAAATTATTATAAGATATATTAATGAATTTAAAATAGAAAGATTTTCATATTTGTTTTCAAATAATAAAGGTGAAAAATATACAACTAAAATGTTAGAACATGTAATTAAAAAATATTGTAAAAAATCAAATACCAATAAAAATATTCATCCGCATTCATTTAGACATTCTAAAGCTATGCATTTATTAGAAGCTGGAGTTAATTTGATTTATATTAGAGATTTGTTAGGACATAGTTCAATTAAAACTACTGAAATATATACAAGAACAAATGAGGAATTGTTACGTAAAAATATACTTATAGCTAGTAATATTGAAATTAATAAAGAAATTCCAAAGTGGCAAAAAGATGAAGAATTATTAAAATCTTTGTTAGATTTATAGAATATTATTAGACAATTTCAAAGCAAAAAAGATAATGATTTCAATATTTCATTATCTTTTTGTCGTATAATATTTTTTGTCATATAACGTGTTCAATGTGAACAACAACGGCAACGTCAACAACAACAACGCGAACAATACGAACAACGCGGTCCGCCCTTTGAACTCTCTAAAACACTATGGATTATGAACTAATATGGTCATAATGAAAAGATTAGAGAATAAGTATTGTCCCAAGTAAGGGAAGTATTAAACTTTTCTTAACTAAATATTAAATATAGTCAGAGATGTCTTTAGTAAAATTTGTTATTAAATATGTCCTAGTGATTGTTTATTATTCTATAATGTTTGAACAAGATATGATATGAGAAAAACTATATTTTTAGCAGTACCAACAAGGTTTTTAACCTTTGTTTGATACTGCTTTTTTTAGAAGTGGGAGGTATGTTTTATGAAGGTTATAGATAAGTATAATTTATATAAGAATAAGTATTCTAAATATATTGTTTTAATAAAGGTGGGAATTTTTTATGAGGCTTATGGTGAGGATGTTTATATTTTAAATAATTTATTTAGTTATAATATTAAAGAGATTAATGGTGTTAAAAGAGTGGGGTTTCCTATTAGTAGTTATGATAAAGTTATTAGTAAGTTTAGATGCTTTAAAATTAATTATGTGATTGTAGAGGATGATGATGTTACTAGAAAAAAATTTAATTTTAATAATTACGATAAATACGTACCTACAGATTTAAGTTTAGAAGATAGAATTAATAAAGTATATGATAGACTTAGAGTTTTAAAGGACAACTCTAATATTATTGATGTATTAGATAGGTTAGAGGAAATTTTATGGTAGATAATTTTAGGGTAGTTATTAATATAAAGAAAACAATTTTATATTTAGATAAGATTATTGCTAATTTTCCGGCTAAAGAAAAGGTTTTAAGGGATAAATTATCTAATGCGATGTATGAGGTGTTAGAGTTTACTTATATGGCTAGTGAATTAAAAGAAAAAAGAAGATATTATCAAGCAAGAGTAGTAATTGATATTAAAATGGTGGACTTTTATTTAAAAACGGCGATGGATAAAAAGTATATTTCTTACAAAAAATATCAAAAGGTCTCTTTACATTTACTTGATATTTTGAAGCAGATTTATGGATGGATGAAAAATGAAAAGAAAACAGAATCTATATGATAATGTTAGTATGCAAGATATTATTAATGTTTATAGAAAACAGATAAGAGTTAATACTAAAAATAAATATAAGATTAAAAGGTTTGAAGATTTTTATTCTGTTAATATTAGTAGGGTTAAAAAAACTTTTGAAATGGGAAATTATAATGGTGGCATTTACAATATATTTTTAATACAAGAGCCTAAATATAGAATTATTATGAGTCAAAATATTTATGATAAGTTAATTAATCATATTGTGGCTACTAAGTTTTTATTACCGGTTTTGGATAAGAGTTTGATTGAAACTAATATTGCGACACGGTTTAATAAAGGTACACATTTTGGTATTAAACTAATAAAAAAATATTTGAATCTTTTAAAAGGGGATACGGTATATGCTTTAAAATATGATATTAGTAAGTATTTTTATAATATTGATCATGATATTTTGATGAGTTTATTAAAACGAAAGTTTAAAGATCAAAAGGTTTTAGAAATTTTGAAAAATATTATTGATTCGACAAATAAGGGTTATGTTAATAGGGCAATAGTTAAATTAAAGAATAATGAGTTAGAGAGAATAGATGGGCTTAATATTAGTTTTAAAGAAAAAGAAATTAAAAAAGAAGAAATTAATAAAATACCTTTATATATTAATGGTAAAGGGTTACCTATAGGTAATATGACAAGTCAGATACTTGCAGTGTTTTATTTAAATGAGCTTGATCATTTTATTAAAGAAAGACTTGGATGTAAGTATTATATAAGATATATGGATGATGGGGTAATTCTTTCTAATGATAAAGAGTATTTAAAAAGGTGTTTGAGGGAAATAGAGAAGATGGTAGAAAAATATAAACTTAGATTAAAATGACAAATTTTCGGATGAACAAAGTTTACAAATATTTAATAGTTATAGAGGTCATTTAAAATGGGGAAACTGTTATAAATTAATAAAAAATACTTTAAAGTAGTAAATTTTATTATAAATTATCAAATAAATAAGGTGAAAAAAGTTACTTTGATTGAAGAAATGATTTTTATAAGTATAAAGATAGTATTTATATATGTGTCTTTCATATTTGAAAAATTAATTAAATGTACTTTAAAATATTTTAATTTCTTTGTATAATTGTAATGGTGGTAACTATGAGAAAAAGAAAGGTTAGAAAACCATTAATATTAATTGCTTTTGTTATATTAATTGGGATTTTTTATTTTACTTTTTTTAATAAAGATAGTGTTTTAAGTAATAAAATTGGAGATAGTGTTAGTTTAGCTTTAAAAAATATTGTGAAAAATACAGAGGCATATAAAAAATGTATAAATAGTACTTTAAAAGAAGAAAATTTTAGTGATACTTTAAAAAGTAAGAAGGATGAAATTATTGGCTTATATAATGGAGTTAATGCGAATTTCATGTATACTGATTTAAAAGATAATTATAGTTTTGGTGAAGGTGAAGATGAAGAGTTATATGCGGCTTCTGTGACTAAGTTACCGGCGGTTTTATATGCTTACAAGCTTGCAGATGAGGGAAAGCTTGATTTAAATAAAGAACTTATTTATTTAGCATCTTATAAAACTGGAGGTAGTGGAATTATCCAAAATGATAATATTGGTACTAAGTATAAATTAAGTACTATTTTAGAATACACAATTAAATATAGTGATAATATAGGTTATGATATGCTTTTAGATGAGTTAGGTGGTAGAGGTAAGGTTAAGGAATATTGGCATAGTTTAGGATATAATATAAAATATACGGATAATTTTGGTAATTTGTCACCAAGACTTGGTAACGGATATATTAAAGAGGTTTATAATTATTATTTAACAGGCAAAGAAAATGCGAAAAAGCTTATAGATGATATGAAAGCTTCTGATAATTTAGAATATGTTAAAAGTGGAGAAATTGCGGTTGCTCATAAATATGGTGAATATGTAGAGGGTGGCGGATATTATAATGATGTTAGTTTAAATTTTACTGAATATCCTTTCGCACTTTCTATTACTAGTACTTTAGGACTTACTGATAGAATGAAAAATTTGTTTTTGGAAACACATAGGCTTTCTATAGAGTTTAATAATTTGTATTATCAGGAAAAAGAAAATTATTGCGTGGAAAAGTCACGTGTTTTAGGGTAAAAATACTAAAAAGATAGTATTTTTTTCATATAAAAAAAGGAAAAACATTATTTTTGTCGTATGTTTATATATGTA
>CALVIE010000075.1 GCA_944329385.1 uncultured Bacilli bacterium
CTTGGATCTTTATCATAAAAGGAAATATGATCTCTTCCTTTTTTATCAGTGCTTATTTTAATTGTAACGCCTTTATCATTTACATATTCGCCTCTCTCATTTCTTCCCATTATTTTGCCTCCTTTATTAACAGTAATTTTTTATGTAAATTAAATAAATAATCACTCCATATTTCAATTTGTTCTGCATAATTTTCATTTTCTATAGCATATTTTTCAAGTAAAGGTAATGACCTAAGATGGACATCATTTAATATATTTGAAGATAGTATATTAAAATCTTTATATTTGTCATACTGTATTTTTTGTTTAGCAATTAAATCTAACATTTCCATATATTCTGCCTTGTCATCACTATATGGTTGATAATGAATTGCTATAGATAAATTATACAATAATTTTTCAAAAGCTTGTTCTAATTCTTTCGACATATTAATTTTGCCTCCCTTTAATCAAATCTGATTTTTTCCATAATTCTAAAAACTCATTATACCAAATATCTATTTCTTCAATGTATTCTGTCTCTATTTCTAAACAATTGAATTTAAGGTCAGTTATTAAAGAATCAGTTTCCTTAAAATCATCTTCATTTATAAGTTTTAAGCTATTACCATTATTATAATAGATACCTATCCATTTTGTAAAAATTGATAATAAACGTTTATAATCTTCCCAATACTTTTTATAAGGCTTATATTGTGAAGAAATAATAGTCGGTAATATTAAACGTTGAAACACATAATAAATATTCTTATCACTCGGTTCATTTTCATAAGTAAAAGTATATTGATTATTATTCATATTTTTCTCCTTTCTCACTTATAAATTAAAAGGCGACAAAAATATATAATTTGCCACCAAAAAATGAAATAAAAATATAAGTAAATAAATTGTTTTAGTAGCAATTTTTCTGCTTCCTAATAATTTATAAACTATATTAACACTTTTTGTTATAAAATTCAATGTGCCTTTAACATTTTTAATATAGTAATAAAAAAGTAAAGGGGAAAATATAATGATTTAAAATATTTATATCAACTATAATCTAATTATAATAAGTTTATGATTTTTTTAAATAAGCATTTATAAATTCACTATCATCATAATTATGCACATCTATTTCTATTGGTAATATATTGAAATACTTTTCTAGCTTTTCATAAACTAAACTTTTTACTTTTTCTTTATACTTGATAATTAAATAAATCAATTACTAATATTTTATCAATAGTAGATACAGCAACAGCTTCTTTAAATTTTGTGGTGAAAATAATGATATAACTGTAATATTGCAAAATAAAAACTCTTATAAAATAAGGGCTAAACTACTAACTTGGTGGAGAATAGGAGTTTTATTTATAAGATTTAATAAAAATTAAAAAGTTTATTTTTCTTTTATTTTTAAGCATTTTAGTTTATTTTTGTTTAAAAAAGTTTAATGCAAATTTATAAAAATTAAGGAAAAAATGATATAAAAATGATATTGATTTATATAATATTTATTTATATGATATATTTGACAATAGCGCTAAATGTTGATATTATACCAATAAAGTAGAAATTTTAATGACAAAACAAGCTATTCAAGATGTTTATAAGGAATATTTATCACAGTCATCTATTGGATTTTTAGATGAAATTAGTGCCCATGAAAATGGACATGATAATAGTGGGGGACATCCTGATTATCATAATGATTCACATGATAATACACCAGGATTGTATAAAATAATACCACAAAAGGTTAATAGTGACTACGAAAAAGGTAGTAGAACATTAGCACTATTAAAATTATATCAATCACAATCATCTATTGAGTTTTCAGATATAATGGGAGTTCACGAAAATGGACATGATAATAGTGGGGGACATCCTGACTATCACAATGATTCACATGATAATACACCAGGAGTACGTCAGATGGTATTAAAAAAACGTGCAACACATTAATACATTAATTAAACCGACGCATAGATGTAATATGCGTTGTAAATACTGTTTTCATGAAAAATATGGATACTCTAATGATTTATTAGATATAAACAAATTAGAAAAATATATTACATTATTATGTTCAGAATATGATTTTATTAATATTATTTGGCATGGTGGCGAGCCATTGCTTGCTCCATTATCTTTTTATGAAGAAATTTATGAATTTTGTGACCATTTTGATAAAGAATTTCTATTCACTGTTCAAACTAACGGTACACTAATTAATCAAGAAATCATAGATTTTTTTAGAAAAAGAAATACAAATTTTGGACTTTCATTTGATGGATTAAATAATGAATATACAAGGGGTAACACATCAAAAATTTTAAATAGTATAGGATTATTGCAAGAAAATGGTTTTAGACCAGGAGTCGTTTTAGTTGTTAATAAAACTAATGTTTCTAATTTGATTGATGAATATAATTTTTTCAATTCTATGGGTGTAGGATTAAAATTAAACCCAATGTTTATCGATGGTGAAGCTAAAATGCACAAAGATGATTTAGGCTTAAATCCTGATGAGTATATAGAAAACTTTACCCAATTTTTTAAATATTGGACTTTAGATAATAATGGTCAAATCAATGTAGCTACTTGCAATGAATTAGTTAATTTAATTTTAAACGAACATTCAGGTGTGTGTACTTTTAATTCATGTTTAGGAAAATGGTTATGTTTTGATTCCGATGCGAATATTTATCCATGTGATCGATTATGTACTCCAGAGTATTCTTTAGGGAGTGTTGATTCACTATCTAGTATAAATCAAATATTTGAAAGTGATGTATTTTATGATTTATTAAAATCAAGTGTTGAAAGAAGAACAAACTGTATAGAAACATGTAAGTATTATAAAAATTGTTATGTAGGTTGTAATGCCAACGCAATCTTAAATAAAAATGATGAGTATGAAAATGGTGTCTCATGCTATATTCACAAAGGTATTTTAAAAAGAATAAAAAGTTATGTTTTAGAGAGTACTAAACAAACAGAACATTTAAATCCTCAATATATAAAAACTCTAGAGCGTGCTAAAAATAGAAGAAAGTAAATATGAAAGAAACAATAAGTCCTGTATATCACGGAAGTATACATCAAGGTCTAAAAATAATTAAAAGAAATAAAAGTACTCATGGTAAGCCTTGGGTATATGCAACTTTATCTAAAGCAATTTCTACAATTTTTATCAGCCATAAAGGTAGTGATTTATATTATTATTTAAGTGGTGATGGAACAGAAAATAATCCAGTGATTTTAGTGGAAAGAAAAGAAAATATGTTTAAAAATATTTTTAATGTTTCTGGCTCACTTTATACATTAAATGGTAAAAATTTTATTTCAGGAAAAACTAGTTGGTCAGCAGAAGTGGTTAGTGAATTTGATGAAAATGTCCTTCATGAAGAACATATAGATAACGTTTTTGAAAAACTTAAAGAATTAAATGACAATGGAGAATTAAAACTTTATTTATACCCAAATAGACCTTCTTTTCTTCCCAAAGATAATAGCGATTTAGTTTCTAAAGTTATAAGGTGGAAAAACAGAGGAATAAACATAGACCAATTTTTTAAATTATACCCAGAATTAAAAGACCAATTTTTAAATATGATAAAAGAAAATGAACAATAAACTCATTTTCTTTTATTTTGGGTATTAAAATAAAAAATATCAATTAATTAATGAAAGTAGCTCCTAAAATTTTTTTTTGAAAAACAATGATATAACAATGATATAACAATGATATTGTAAAATAAAAACCCTTATAAAATAAGGGCTAAACTACTAAATTGGTGGAGAATAAGGGACTCGAACCCTTGACCCCCTGCGTGCAAAGCAGGTGCTCTAGCCAACTGAGCTAATTCCCCAAAACAATTTACTCATAAAGTATACCATTAATATATATATAAAGTCAATATTTTTTATATATTTTCGCAAAAAATCTTAATTCTCAAAGTAAATGCAACAGATAGGCAATTTGTTGCAATAAGTTTGATATAATTCAAATTAACAAAATAGAAACCTTAAATATAAAGAAAAGACTGTTGACAAAAATATCAACAGAACTAAGTCAAACAACATTTAACTATAACTTTGTTTAAAACGCTTTCTAATTTTCAACATAATTAATAATAATAAAGTTAATAATACAAGCAGAAAATAATAATATATTTTATTATCTACACTATTAGAAATTGTTTTTTTATCGTCTACTTTTAAAACACTTTGATATTGTTTTGGTTTAATAATATTTGTATCAGGGGAAAAGACTTTTTTATTAGATTCGCTATTTAAATTATCTGATTTTTCACTTTTCACATTTTTAGGAATTACTTTCATATCATTTATATAGCCCTTGCTAATAGTATCTATATTTGTTTCATCATTGCTAATTTCTTCTAAAATCGCATCTTCAGACTTACCGTCAAAAATGTCCTCACTAGTGCTTTCATTTTCTGTGTTATCACTAACAATAATATAATCATCACTATCCCTATAAATATAATCATCAATTGGACCATATAAATAGTCAGGATAATATTCCCTTTCTAATTTATATGATTGGTATTTGTAATCAAAATATTGATATAATTTAATCTTTCCTACATACTTCAAATTATTATCATCAGTTTTTTCAGTTAAATAAACATTTTTTAAAGCTGAATCATTTAAAACACTTTGTTTACCAGTAATGTGCTGACTTGAATTAGGTCTTGCTGAAACAAATAGTGAACTCGCAATCACTCCTTCACTCTTAAAGTCAATAATGATAATATGAAAATTATCCCCACTGCCAGTACAAAAATCAATTTTCAAATTATTAAGATCCACAGGACTTTTTAAAATAAAATTAGCTTTCTCATCATTACCTAAGCTTCCATTATTTTCACTATCATAATCGATTTTACCATCAAGTAAAGAAAGTTCAATTTGAGAAATATTAGACGTACTATTAGTTCGCACCTCTATTTCATCAATAAGAGGAGTTTTTAAATAATGAAACCCATCATATTCATAAACCTCTCTTCCTTCTTTTAACTCAGGCATTTCGGCAGAAAGTTCACTTAAATCACTTTTAATAGGGTTATTTTCATCAATCATTGGAAAATCTTCGCTAGCCTCACCTTTAAATACCAAAGGTCCTTCTACTTTATTAAG
>CALVIE010000076.1 GCA_944329385.1 uncultured Bacilli bacterium
AAAGTTGATGACGCTATAGTCCGTGAAAAAAACTACTGCGAAGATTTAAAAGGACTAAAAGAAAATGTTGGTTCTAATGTTGGAATCCTAATCAGTGATATGCGAAATTAATGCAAAATACGTTAGAGAATTATCTAACGTATTTTGTAAATTAATTTAACTATTATTATTTTTTATAAACTCTCTGAGCATTTTCGTTAAAGCTCTTTTTTCAATTCTTGAAACATAACTTCTAGAAATACCAAGCTCTTTCGCAATTTCTTTTTGTGTAACTTCATCTTTTCCATCTAATCCATATCTTTTAATAATAATTTCTTGCTCTCTATCAGTTAAAACAGAAAAATATTCTTTTAGTAATTTAATATTATCTTGAATATGTAAATCCAAAGCAAAATCAGGTTTATCAGTTTTTAAAATATCTAAAAAAGTGATTGCATTTCCTTCCTTATCAAATCCAATAGGCTCATCAATACTAATATTTTTACTATTTTTCTTATCTGATCTAAAAAACATTAAAATTTCATTTTCAATACATCTTGCACAGTAAGTTGTAAGTCTTGTTTTGTGCTTAAAAGAGTAGCTATCAATTCCTTTGATCAAACCAATCGTTCCAATGCTAATTAAATCATCACTCATATTACTGCCATGGTCGTATTTTTTTACAATATGTGCTACTAAACGTAAATTATGTTCAATAAGCATACACCTAGCATCCTTATCTCCCATATTAGCCAATCTAATATATTTTTCCTCATCTTCTTTAGATAGTGGATCAGGAAAAACATTATTAGAATATGAAGCCGTAAAAAGATAAAAATCTTTAAATAACTTTTTAAAAAATTCAAACATCAATCACACCTCTAGTAAAAATATATGTAATTGACTATAAAAAAATAAGGAAAAAATCCTTAATTATATATGAGTAAATATATACATAAGCATGCCAAATCCCATTGATGCAGTCACAAAACATAAAATAGTACAATCAAGAAAAGTACGGGTCAAACTTCCATTAGAAAATGCAATTCCTTGTTTCGTAGCTTTAACAAGTGATTTTCCTTTGCCTTGACTTTGGACAGTATTTTCATCATTTTCTTCCTTTGGCTCATCATAAAGTTCATGAAGTTCATTTAATAAATTTTTAACTTCCTCTATATCAACATTATTAATCTCCATAGTTTTCTCTAAAGGATCTTCTAAACTTCGAACATCTTGCTTAGAATTATCAAACGAATTTTGAGAATCATCAAAATCTAAACTAGAAGTAAAATTAGCTTGATCATCTAAACTAAATGTTTGAGTATCATTTTTATCATCATCCCATTCACTAAGTAAATTATTAATAGCTTCTATATTTCGATTTGTTTTCACCTCAGTGTTATAATCTAAAGAATTATCTTCAAATGGATACTTTTCATTCATTTTTATATCCCCCTATTAAAATAAGTATACTACAAATATAAGCCATTTTCAATCATTTTTACCTTAATTGACAAAAGCCTAACTACTTTTTATAATTTAGTACTTGACAATACAAGGTAGTTAGAATATAATTTATTTAAAAGAGGTGATTTATGAACTCACAGTTTAAAAAAGGCGTATTAGAACTCATTGTTCTACTTGCAATATCTAAAAAAGATATGTATGGCTATGAATTAGTCTTAGAAGTTTCAAAAGTAGTTGATGTTAACGAAGGAACAATTTATCCATTACTAAAAAGGCTAACCAATGAAAACTATTTTGAAACCTATCTCCAAGAATCAAAAGAAGGCCCATCAAGAAAATACTATAAAATGACCGTTTTAGGTAAAAAAAGATTAGAACAGTTAAAAGATACATGGCAAGAATTTAGTAACTCTGTAAATAATTTTATTGAAGGAAGTGATAAAAATGAATAAAAAAGAATTCTTAGAAAAATTAGACAAAGATTTATCTATCTTAAATGATAAAGAAAGAAAAGACATTATAGAAGAGTATAAAGACACCATTGAAGAAAAAATCAAACACGGTCAAAGCGAAGAAGAAGCCGTTAAAGACTTTGGAAATATTGAAAATTTAGTAAGCGATATTTTAGATGCCTATAAAATAAATCCTGAATATAAAGATACAAAATTTGATAAATTCACTCAAAAAGGGGAACAGTTAATTAAAAAAAGTGCTGGAAAACTAGCTGATATGACAAAAAAGTTCGCAAACACCATCAAAGATAATGACACTGAGAAAAACTTAAATCTAGCTTTTGAAATAATCATTAAAATTTTCTGTACCCTAATCATACTAGCTGTATTAACCATTCCTTTTAGAATCTTCAAAAACCTAGGATATTCCTTTGCTGAAACTTTTTTCTCTCCATTTAGTGGTTTAATCAAAATAATTCTTTTACTTTTATTTATAGCTTTATACTTTGGCATTGCTCTTCTTATCATTGTCTCTTTATTTAAACAGTATTTTAAACAAGACACTACCGAAGAAATAAATTCAAAAGAAAATACTCAATTAAAAAAAGAAAACAAAAAACAAGTTAAAGAAGAAAAACAGGTTAAAATAATTAAAAAAAATGGCCCAACTATCGGCTCAGTAATTCTTTTAATCGTCAAAATATGGACAGTAATAATTATATTACTTCCACTTTTCTTCCTTGACTTTATGGTGGTTTTAGGCCTATTCATATCAGTATTTTATCTAATAAAAGGTATTAATCTTCTAGGTCTTACCTTACTATTGCTAGGAGTATCAATAGTATGCATTTGGTTCACTATTATAATATATAATCTCACATTTTCCAAAGGAAAAACCACAATTATTCCATTTTTTATCGGACTTGTCATCACTATATTTGGAATACTTTTCTTCCTTGATATGATAACTAATATTGAATATATAGATGAAGCTCCAATAAACTTTAAAAAAGAAACTGAAATAAAAGAATATCAAACCGATAAAAATGTCTATATCGACTTTAGATTACACGGAAAAATGAATAAAACCATAGATGAAACATTACCTGATAATACCTTTAAACTTAAATTAACCTATGATAAAGATAGTACTAAAATAGATATTTATAATGATATAAACTATAGCTTTACCGATAATGAATGCTTATCTTTAGATAAAGCTCATCTATGTCAAAAACCATATAACTATTTTTCTATAAACTATAATTATATAGATGGTTATAACAATGAAAAACAAAGATACAATGATTTTATTAATAACTTAAAAGAAAACAAAGTATACAACTATGAAAAACTAAGTGAAATAAACGTCGAAATAATAGCCAATACTAAAACCATGAACTTAATCGAAACTTTTTAAGAGCATAAATTGCTCTTTTTTTTCCACATAAATTTTGTTATAATGTTAATAGTAAAGAAGGGGAATACAAATGAATGATGAAAAACTATTAAATTTAAAATTAAAAACTGAATTTTCAAATCCAGTATACGATATAATTGATGAAGCCATAGATTATGCCATTAAAAAGCAAAAATTTCAAAAATATGATTTAGTTAAACTAGTCATGATGATTTATAAAAAAGACTACTCTTGTATAAGCAATACTAATGATTACCGTGAACAAATTAAATTATTAGATGAATATTTTGAAAAAGAATATGGTCATAGCATAATCACCTTTATAATGATAAAAACCGTTTTAAACTATAAAGGAACAGACAAATACGATGAAATAACATCCGATATTGCCATACTAGAAACCGCTTTAAGAACTAAACAAAACATCAAAACTGAAAATTTATGCATCTTTTCTTACCCAATAGAAAACGAAGAATATCTAGATTTAATGATGAGCATCGAAGCTAATCCTAATTTTAAATATGCCATGGCAATAACTTACGATAAACTCAAAAACACCCAAAATTGACAAAACTTAATTATCGATATATAATAATGCGTAAATTTTGACGCAAAGGGTGATTTTATGCAAAATTATATTGAAACGCCGGTAATTATTTTGTCGGCAGATGAAGGAAAACTGAAAATATATCTTGAAAAAAAGAAAGATGAGCCTTATAAAGGTTATTGGATTATTCCAAGTAAAATTTTGGATAATAAAACAACATTAGAACAAAACGCACAAATGGTTTATCAAAACATGACTGGCTTAGATGGAGGAATTATTTTCCAAACTAAGGCATTTAGTGATTTAGAACGTAATTTACAAAATAGAATGATTGCTATATCATACATTGCCATCACCGAAAAAACATTAACTGATATGAAACAAAATACAAATGATAAATCATGGTTTCAAATAGATGAACTTCCAAAATTAGGCTATGATCATGAACACATAATAAACGAAGTAACAAAAGAACTTAGAAAAAAAATAACCACTAACTATGATGATATGCTTTTAAAATTTTTCCCAAGTGATTTCACATTACCAGAACTCCAAAACTTTTATGAATATGTCTTAAACAAACCAATTGATAGACGAAACTTTCATAAAAAATTTGTTGGTCAAGATTTAGTTATTGACACTGGTTTTAAAACTTCAAAAGGTAGCGGTAGGCCAGGTGCACTATACAGATTTAACGTTGATAAAATGAAAGGTAAAAAAATATGAACCAAAAAGGCTTTGGGTTAAAAGAATTTATCATTATAATTTCAATTACTTTTATATGTATTTTAATAATTACATCACTATATAAAAGTATATTTCCTTCAGCTGAAATAAAAACTCAAGAAAAAAAAGAACCACTCACTTATCAAGAATTAGAAAAAAAACTAGAAAAATCAGCTGAAAGATACCAAAATGACACATATTCCGCAAACTCCAATGAGAAAAACATTTGGATTTTAAGCTATAACTTTCTAAAAGAAAAAGAATATATAGAAAAATTAATAGATCCAAAAAGTAATAAAGAATGTACAGGTTACGTTGAATTTGTACAAGATGAAACTGTAATTTCTTATAAACCATTTTTAAAATGCGGAACTAACTATCAAACAAAAGGATATAGTAATGAATAATAAAACGTCAGACTAAAATCTGACGTTTTT
>CALVIE010000077.1 GCA_944329385.1 uncultured Bacilli bacterium
TATAAATGAATATAAATTAATTTTTATTTTTCAGTATAATTTTGAAAGTGTATATGATATAATTAGTTTGTCAAATATTAAGTTGTAGGGAGGATTAAAAATGTGGTTGTTCATTAGTATAGTAATAATTTCTTTAATTATATTTTTAATATATAACTTAAAATCAAAGAAAATAATAAATAATAGTGACGAGAAAGAGCGTGAAATATTAGCAAATAATATTTCAAGTTCATTTCCCTCAATTCAAATAGTAGAAAGTAAAGATATTATTCCTAATGAAAAAAATAAAATTAAAGATATCGATATAAAAAAGGCAATCTCAATTATAGATAACACTGTTCCAAATTCTATAATAATTGGAAGAAATATAAAAACTGGTAAAGAATTATTGAACAATAATAGATCCTTTTTTTCAGCAAGTAAAAAAGGTACTGAAAATATGATGAGGGTTAAGGGTACAAATCAAGTATATGGAGCACAAGTCATAGAAAACAAAATAGATAAACAAACAAAATTTATAAATGAGAATCAAATGATTAAAAAGGCAGGTAAAGATGCTTTAGTTAATGCAGGATTTAATATGGCTTCAATGGTTGTTGGACAATACTATATGAATGAAATTAATAATAAACTTGATGATTTAAAAGATACAATCAGTGATATTTCGGACTATTTAGATTCTGAATATAAAGGTAGGATAGCACATATTATTTCAAAAATGAAAGAAATAATCGACAATAAATCAGAAATTTTAAGTAATGAGTTTTCTATAGATAAACGATATGATGAAATATTAGAACTAGAAAGTGAGTGTTCAAAATTATTGGGACAAGCCAACGAGATGATAAAAAGCAATATTACGGAAGTAGAAATTGATTATAATAAATATGAAAAAAAATTAAAAGAACTTTATAAATGGTTTTCAAGACAACAAATATTACAGAAGTTGCTATTAGAAATAGGAAATTTAAGATATGTATTAGCAAAAGGAAATGAAACATCAAAATTTAGTCATACTCAATATAATAATTATTTATTGCAAATCAATAGTATTATTGAATCATTAGAAAATTGGAATAATTTAGTCTGTAAAAAACTAGGAATTGATGTTAAAGTAGCGAGAAGAAGTGGAAAATTCTTTAAACTAAAGAAAAATACAATAGGAAAGATAAATGAGGAATGGGCATATCACAAGCTTGATGAAAATATTGTAAATTTAATAGAAAGTCAAACCAATGTAAAAAGATTAGAACCATATACAAATAAAAAACAAGATGAGATAATAAAAATTCAAAAGTATAATGGAGAATATTATAATTTAATTGAAGAATAAAAAATACAACTAATAGATAAATTACAATTTAGCGAATTATTATAGTAGCAGTAGTTCTGTAGGTGAATGTATTTAAAAGAAAAATTTAAAATTAGTAAAAAATATTAAAATTACGCTAAAGTGAATCATTCTCTAACACACTAGAGAAATAAAATTTCTCTGTGTGATTTTTTTGAAATAAATTTCAAAAAAATATCATATGAATAACTATTATATTTTGAAATAAAAAAGAAAAATACGAAAGTGTTAGAACACACTAGAACACTTTTTATTTGCTACGCAAAAAGTGTTCTGTGTGATTAAGGGAAAACCCTTAATAATCCCCTTCAAGACCTTTTATAATTATTTATAAATTTATATATAAATGATTATATAAAATTATAAATAGTCAATTTAATTATATAAAAGGTCTTGAAATAAAAAATAGCCTAATGGCTATTTTTATTTTTGTTTATTTTATTTAAGTATTTCTTTATAGTTTCTTCTGCTTTTACTTGTTCATTTAAGTAATTTTCTTTACTGCCAAATAAACTGATTATTTGTTCTTTTGAAAATTTATAAGCATCATAAATATTAAAATTGTTATTATCATACCTATATTCTTCTGATCCATCACAAAGAGTATAATTAGATTTGTTTAATTCTATTGTATCAGGTAAAGTATTAATATTTTTATTTAAATAATATTGAGCTAATTTGTTAAATTCATCTTCCTTAAATTGATTTAATACTGATGTATAAGTATTTAAAGTTACAGATATATCTTTATGTCCCATTAAAGTTTGAACAACTTTTGGTTGCATACCAGATTCTATACAACGAGTTCCAAAAGTATGTCTTAAAGTATGATTTGAAATAGTACTAGGTAATTCTAATTGTTTACAAATTCTTTTTAATACAGTATTTACTGAACTAGCTTTAATAAGTCGTCCCTCATAAGTAAACAATAAATTATCTTTGTTATTCTGTGCTATTTCAACTTGCTCTTTTAAAGAGGTATAAAGAAATGGTGATATTGGTATATCTCTTTTTCCAGAATAAGTTTTTGTACCTTGTTTTATTATTAGATCTCCATTTTTATCAACAGTTAAAGTGTTTCTAACCTTAATTTTATTTTTTTCAAAATCAATATTATCTATTGTTAATGCTAAAACTTCTCCAATACGCATTCCAGAATAAAGTTGGATTAATATTACATTTTTGTATTTTTCATCGGTTAAATTTGATTTTAGAAGATATGAAGATAATATTTGTTCATCTTTTGTTGATAGTGCTTCTAACACTTTAGTTTCTTTTCTTGATTTCGGTTTTAAAACTTTAGTAAAAGGATTTTCTAAAATATATTTTTCACTCATAGCAACTTCAAAACCTTGTTTCACACATTCCCAAACTTTTTTTATTGTAGAGTCAGTATATCTGTTTATAAGTGAATTGAAATAATCTTGTAAATCTCTTGTTGTAATTTTATCAATATCTATATTACCAATAGGACTCGATTCAATTTCTCTTATAACAAATTCAAGTCTAGAATAATGACTTTCAGAGATAAGGTTAGCAGCAAATTTATCTTCACGATTTTGTTTTAAAACTTGAATAAACTTAATACCATTTTTTCTAATATAATTATCATTGTGATAATTATACATAATTTTATTTAGTTTTTGACTAACAATTTCTTTAGTTTTTCCATAAATACATTTTTTCTTAGAAACACCATTTTCAGTTTCTATGTATTGTGCTGTCCAAAGTTTTTTATTTGAATTATAGAATACACTTCCAATACCATTAATTTTCTTCATAAATTTCTCCTTTTAATAGTATCCCTTAACTTTCTCTCATTATACTCCAAAAGAGAGTGAGTGTCAATTCTTAAAAATACTAATATATAAATACATACAATAATGCATGCTTATATAAGTCCAGCACAAAAGTGTAAAAAATATGCTGGACTTGTGCTGGACAAATTTCTCGAAAATATTGAAATATCAACTATACTTAATAACTACCGCACCAAAAGTCGAGATTTGTATCTCGGCTTTTTTGTTTAATGAAATAATAAAGAAAATAGGCTCTGTCTTTTAGTGATGACAGAGCCTTATTTCTGGAGATTACTGTGCGATGTTTTTGAGGTTTGTGATATTTACTCACTCATGAATTGGATAAAGAATGCTTGAGAAATCCAGTTACACATACATAAAGATTCGACGTTATTTTTATCGATTACTTCAAGAATGATATATGTGTCATATGGAAATTCATAGCTTTCCCCATCAGGTAATTCAGGAAGTGACGTTAATACCTCATCAATGTTGTAGCTTCCTTCGCTTGTGATTGATCTTAGTGCAAAATCTATTACAGGGCTTATGATGTTGAAAGAATACACGAGAGTAGTACCATAATCACATTTCTTGATTTTTTTAGTCATTTGACGAACAAGTGCAGTTTCGAACTGACGTCTTATTTCATCTGATACACTTTTCTTTTCAAAAATATGTGTATATGTTGAATCCTCGTTTTTTCTAAGTGTTGAGACTTGAATGTAAAGCCCCTTAGCGATTGCCTTTGACAGTGTTTCCAGTTTTTGCATATAACTTAAAATTTCCTCCGATAGTTGCAAAAAATATATCAAATGCCTCATGCACCAATAGGTGCAGTTGGGAAAAAGGTGTAACACCTTGAATAACCTCCATGTTTACATAATAACACTTTTTTGGTTGTTTTGCAATATCAGTAAAAGATTGTATTATATTCCTTATTGATTTTTTAGGTTATGACATTTTTTAATTTTTATAATGTATTTTTGATTTTGCTTTGATTTATTTTTATGTCATTATTTATTTTGTATAGCATACACATTATGTAGGAGGCAAGATGAAAGTATATTTATTAAATTATGTTGAAAAAAATATTAAAGAGATTATTTTGATTACTTTAATTATTTTTATTGGTTTAATTATAGGAATAATATATATAAATAGTTTAACTGACGAAAATATAAGTAAAGTAGATTCTCATGTAAATAGTGTAGTAGATTATATAAAAGAATTAAATTGTGAGGAAAGTAAAATTGATAATACAGTAATATTATTTAGCAATTTAAAAAGAAATATTTTATATATTATGTTAATTGGACTTTTTTCTTTATGTATTATTGGACTTCCAATAATGTATTTGTTAATTGGTTTTAAAAGTTTTTCTCTTGGGTATACAATGTCTGCTATACTTGCTACACTTGGTACTAAAAGTGGCATTATTTTCATTTGCTCTTCTATGATATTACATAATATAATATATTTGATAGGAATTTATCTAATATCTATAAGTGGAATTGATTTATATAAAGAAATTGTAGTAAATAAAAGTGAAAACATAAGACTAAAGATTATAAGTCATATTATATTTATTGTAATAAGTGTATTAATATCTGTGTTTGCGGCTTTAGTAGAAACTTTTGTTTCAAATAATTTATTTATAATGTTAAAGGATTTTATATAATAAAAATCAGATAGACATAAAAATATTTAAAAAACTTCTTAAAATCTATTTACTTTTAGCTATTCATTTGATATAACATAAGTATCAAATTCTTATGTAAAT
>CALVIE010000078.1 GCA_944329385.1 uncultured Bacilli bacterium
ATGCTCCTGACTTTCCTTTATCTACATATTCATTTATTGTTATAGCACCTAAATCGTGAGCTTTTTTTCGGCAATCTGCAAGTTGGGAATCTATACTGTATCCTTGTTCAGCTTGATGCATAGTAGAAACTCTTACATATATGGCTACATTTCTCATATTTTTCCTCCACTAAAAAAGGTAATAGCATTAAATCTATTACCTTTTCTTATAAATCTTCCATTCATAGTTACATTCACTTAAAAATTCATCTTTTGCTATTTCTTCTAACTCTTCATCGGTTAATTTATCATTTACTTCCAATTCTTTTATTTCTTTTTTTGTACCTTTATATATAGTTATTTTAAGTAATGCCATTATTTATTATCACCTTAATTCATTTTTATTTCATTCATTAAAGCAACCTGCAGAACTTTAGAAAAATTTATGTTTTTACGTTTTGCTTCATCGTTTAACCATTGAGGAATAGTAAGCGTCTTTTTTACAGATTTAGTAAAATGTTGGCGAGCATATTCTGCTACATCAACAGAAACTAAATTTACAAAAGCTTCAATGTAATCACTATCTTCGTCATCTTCGCAATGTATGTCTATTTTATCTATAGGTGTTGGTACAGGAAAATTATTACCATCTAATTGTTCTGAATATAGATATCCTGCTAAACAATCTACAGCCATAGACATAGCTTCGTTTAAATCACTTCCACATGTAGCTAGATGATTTAAGTCTGGGAAAATAACAGAATATTCACCAGTTTTTTCTTTTTGAAAAATTGCTGGATAAATGCTAAGCATAAGACTCACCTTCTTTATTTATTTTGGAGGGAGAGCAAGGCTATTTAAGCCCTGCTTGCTTTAGAATGGATTTTACAACTCCAGGAGTTAAGTCTTTTTTACCGTGATTAGGTATAGTCACTTTTCCTAATTTCAAAGGATGCACATATTGATTATGTGAACCTTGAATAGATTTTAAAACCCACCCATCGGCTTTTATGATTTTCTCCATTTGTTTGAAATTCATATAAGCCCCTCCTTAATAAATACTATATCATAAAACACGTATAAAGTAAATACGTATATTATATATATGTATTAAAAGAAAAAGGACTGATATCAGTCCTTTAAACATTGTTCTAATTTAGATATAATATTATTTTTTTCTTTTATTTTTTCAAGACTTTTTACTATTTTTCTGGATGTATCTTCAATGTCCATTACATAACCACTAGCATTTTTACCATTTAAATAATCATTTAATACATCTAAACGAATAGATAAATGTTCACGATTTTGTTTTATGGTATTTTTTTCATATTCTATTTCTGATTTTAGTATTTGTATAATGTTTTCGATGTTCATTTTAATCACTCTTGTCTTTTAAATAATATTAAGAGAAGTAAATGCAACAATTTCGCCATTCTCATTTTTTATTGCGTTACTAGCTACTAGTAAATCATCTCTTTCTGGTAGCTGTTGTGCCACTATTACTGGCACAATGTAAAATATATTTTCTTCTGGTTTGGGTACATTTCCAACTTCGGTATAAATTCTTTTTCCAATATCAAATAAACATCCATCTACACAAGCTTCGTCAAGAATATTATCTTGTTGTTTTACAAAAGCAACTGTACCACTTTTAGGAAATGTAATGGTTGTATGGTTTTTACCATAAATAGTAATATCTTTGTCTGTTAAATTAATAAATTGTGCATCTTTGACCATAATTTTATGCTCCTTATTTTTATTGAGCAAATCACGACCAATTTTATTATCTTTTTTTATTAAATTTACAACAGGTTTTATAATTTCCCATTCTTGTTCAGATAAACGAACGGTTCTATTTTGCCGTTGTATTTCTTGTTTAGGTCTACCAGCACCTTCTCTAAATCCGCCCCAAGACATTATCTCACTTTCCTTTCAATATTATTTTTGTTATTATATTAAATTGGTGTAATGTTTATATTTTATGTTTTATGTTTTGTTTTTTTGGGGCAGTTAAGAAATTAACTGCTATTTTTTTGCTCATATATATTATAAACATAATATTTGATTAATGCAATTAAAAAATCAAATAAATTTGAAGAATATATTGCCATATCTTAAAATATAATCAGTAATATTTTTAGGTGGTGTTTATATTATGGTAGAAGGTAATTTTAAAGAAAAGTGGTATTTAAGTAATATAACAATAGGATTAATATTATTTATTTGTTCAATGGTACCATTTGCGTCTATTTTAGGTATTCCATTGGTTGTTTTAAAATCATATAAATATAAGAATTATATTAAAAACATCAATGAACAGTATTCTCAAAAAGAAATAGAAATAAATAAGAAATTAAATGATTATAAAAGTGAAAATGAACAAAGTTTAAAGAAAATCAATGAACTTGCATTGAGTTTGAATAATGCTAATGGAGAAATACATAGATTAAAAGGATTAATATCCCCAGATGCTAAAAAAGTCGAAAGCCTTAAATTACAGATTGAAAAATTAGAAAGTAAAGCTAATCTTTTAAAAGAAGCAGTTAATAAAATAGAAGAAACAAAAAAAGAATTAGAATTAAGTAAAAAGGCTATAGAAAAAAGCAAAAAAGAAAGTATACTTAAGGTAAAACAAGAAATTCGTGAATTTACTAAGATTGAACGTGCTAAATCTGAGATGGAACTGCAAAAACTTAGAGATGAATGTGAAAAACTTGAACAAAAAATTGAAGAAAATACAATAGAACTTATTGAATTAGATGATGAAGTTTTATTACAAAGTTTTTCGTTATATAAACCACAATATGATTTTGTAAATTCAGCACAATATAAATATAAACTAGATGATATCCGTGAAGACCAAAAAAATATGATAAGACAAGACCAAGCTGTGTTGGGTGATACTAATTGGACTGTAAATAATGATGCTCGAAAAGGGAAAAAAATGGTAAATGATACAAAGAAGCTTTTATTAAGAGCATTTAATAGTGAATGTGAATATGTTATAAGTAAAGTTCGTTATAATAATTTTGATACTTGCTTAAAACGAATAAAGAAAGCATCTGAAACAATATCTAAGCTTGGTGTGGTAATGAACATATCAATTCATAACAGATATTATGAATTAAAGGTACAGGAATTAAGATTAGCATTGGAATATCAACAAATGAAACAGCGTGAAAAAGAAGAGCAACAAGAATTAAGAGCAAGAATGCGTGAAGAAGCAAGAATTCAAAGAGAAATTGAGGCAGAACGAAAAAAAGCAGAGAAAGAAAAGCAACATTATTTAAATGCTCTAAAAGAAGCACAAAAACAACTAGCTGAATGTACAGATGAAGCACAAAGAAATGCTTTAACTGAAAAATTAGATGAAATGCAAACTCAAGTTTCAAAAATTGATAAAAATTTGGCGGATATTGATTATAGAGAAGCTAACCAAAGAGTTGGATATGTATATGTTATTTCTAATATAGGTTCATTTGGAGAAAATATCTATAAAATTGGTATGACACGCAGATTGAATCCTCAAGAACGAGTTGATGAACTAGGTAATGCTTCTGTTCCATTTAATTTTGATGTTCATGCTATGATTTTTAGCAAAGATGCACCAGCATTAGAAAATGCTCTACATCATGCTTTTGATGATAGAAAAGTTAATATGGTAAATAAACGTAGAGAATTTTTTAATGTATCTCTTGATGAAATTGAAAAAGTAGTTAAAGAAAACTTTGATGGCAGTGTAGAATTTGAAAAAACTGCATTAGCTGAACAATATAGGGAAAGTTTAAAAATAAAAAAAGAATTAGCGTGTATTGCATAGGATAGGTGTGAAGATTATGGCTAGAAGAAGTAGTAATGGTTTTTCAGATTTATTAACATGTTTAATTATAGCTACTATTATTGGAAGTATAATAACTTATTGGTATATAATCATTCCTGCAATTTTAATATTGGTTGTTTTGATATTTTGGGTAAAACCAAAGAAGAAAACAACGTCAACTGTAAATAAATCTTATGCAAATGAATCTGTAAACGAATTAAAACATATAGAAAAATAGTTAATTATAAAAGACCTCTATTTAGAGGTCTTTTTGTATATTTATGTATAAAATTAAAGGTGATTTGGAAATATTATATTTAAAGCCGTTTTAAGCGTTTTTTATTTACTGTACATAAAATTATACTTAAAACATAAAAAATACGCTTAAAAACGATTTTAGGGCTATTAAAATGAATTTTAGAATAATAGACATGGTATGTATTTCCTTTTTAAACAAAGTTTATAATTTGAATATGCTTTAATCATCAAAATTGTTATTGTTTTTTTAGGGGAATATAGGGGTTATATATAATATATTCTCTAGTTAACTATATATCAAGTTAATTAGTACGCAAATTTTGCGTTCCTAGGAGTGCGAATTCTGCGTTCCTAAAAGTGCAAATTTTGCGTTCCTAAAAACAAAGTTAGAGGCTATTTCCAAACTTATGGAAATAGCCTCTTTTTTTAATGCTTTGCTTGTTTTGTCACCCATTTGTACCAGTGAAAGCTTTTGACGTTTGCCCTTTTTCTTCGGCATCTAATTGTTCACTAAGTATCTTTAGTTTTTCTTCTTTGGTAAGTTTACT
>CALVIE010000079.1 GCA_944329385.1 uncultured Bacilli bacterium
TTTTTAGAATAATCTTTTACTTTTTTATATATTTCATTTTTTACAAATACATCTTTTATTTCATTGTAATAATTCATAATTTTCACCTCTATATATAAACATACGATTTTTTGAGTGAGTTTTCCTTTAAAAAGAAAAAATATCAGAATTAATCTGACATTATGAATTTAAAATCCAAGCCTCATATCCACCTATAATATTAAACACATTATAACCTTTTACTCTAAGTACTTGGGCTAAAGTTCTAGAAGAACTACCCTTCTGACAATAAATATAATATGTTAAATTAGGATTCAAAAAACGTTCTGGTGTATTCAAAAGAGCATTTGCATTTATATTTAAAGCTCCTGGAATATGATTTCCATTAAACTTTTCAACACTTCTTATATCAATAACATTAGGATTACTTACCCTTAAAAAATCCTCTATTGAAATTTCCAACCAATCACCTCTATTACATTATATGATAAAAAAAAAAGAAAAGAACCTGCAAAACAAGTTCTAATCATCATCATCCGCAAAGAAATCATCAAAAAATTGATCGTCTGTAACATAATCACTACCGTATTTATCATCATTAACACTCTTAGTTTCAATTTTATTATCAATAACTTTATTATTTACAGATTTAGTTATATTTTCACTATTATGTTCTTTATCTTTAACAGTCTTATTAACCTTATTAGTTATTTTAGCTGCAAAATCAACTTCATTAATTACTGGTTTAAACGACTTAACATCTTTCTTAACTTCTTTATGACCCGTCACTTTTAAAGGATCAATATTACTATCATTAGCCATAGAAGATGGAACCTTTATTGGATCAATTTTACCAACACTAGTTCTATTACCATTAATATTAGCCTTCTTCTGAGCCTCTTCCTTTTCTAATCTCTCAACTGCCTTGTCAATGTTTTTAAGCATATCCTCCATTGACATTGGCTTTTTAGCTCTATTTGTAGAATTCATACCAGGAAGGCCTACATTCCTGTTCATATTTGGCATTACTTGACTAATCAGTTTATTCATACTCTCTTCTCTTTTAGCTTCCCTTTTTTCATTAACAAAAGTCTTTAAATCAAAAGTATGAACTTTTTGTTTTTCTCTAGTAGGATAAGTTGCTCTTTCACACTTATCAGCTTCTCCCCAATCAATTTGCCAATTAAGTTTTAACTTAGTCCTAAAAGGATCCATACGAAGTCTAAGTAAAATAATTTCCCCCATTTTAAGCTTTTGTAAATCACTTACTGTAATCAAAGGTCTTGTTTCTTCAATAGCTTTACCATCCTTATCTTTTTTATCAGTTTTAACCTTAATCTCACCACACATCTCGCTAATCTCTTTTAATGCAGCAAGCTCAGTACTAATCAAATAAACAATATTCGTACAATTACCTTTAATAGTATCTCCTTTATCCTTACCATAAACCTCAGCTAATTGGGCGAAATTTTGAATAACAAAGAAAAATCTCATTCTTCTACTACGAGCAGCTGAAACCATTGTATCGACATCTTTTAAAGGAGGCATATTTGCAAACTCATCTAATAAAAAATTGGTTCTATATGGAAGTTTTCCACCACATTTTTGTGCATAATCAACAAGTGTTTCATAACATTGTTTAAGAAAAATAGTTACTAAAGAATGATAAGTTTTCTTTTCATCTTGAATAACAATAAACACTGCTGTTTTTTTCTTACCAATATCTTCAAACTCAAAATCACTATGTGAAAGCATCTCTGATAAATTCTCACGTGAAGCAAAAAGTCTAATCTTTTGCTTAAATACTGACAAAATACTTCCCCTTGTTTCGCTAGGCGCAGAAATAGTAGAAGAAGCACTAACATACGCCGGTGAAATTGGATCTTTTAACTTAAAATATTCATTCGCATAAATAGAATTAGGCCCACATCTATCCTCACCAACCGTTGTAAACAAATTAACACTATTTAAATTAATTTCTTCCTCTTTCGCATCTTCAAATAATCCTAAACAAATACCAGAAAAATAATCTGCTGAAGTTTTTTCCCAAAATGGATCACTATTTTGGGCATTTTCATCATATAAAATATTCATAGCTAAATCGTCTGTAAGCTCATTCGCTTTATCCGAATTACCCTCTTTATAATACTTATAAGGTAAATGTAATGGATTCCAACCACTCCCTTGCTGTGGATTACGGAAATTTAAAAGCACCACATTGTATCCTCTTTTTTTAAGCATTTCAGCCGTTGTTTCATAAATTTCACCTTTTGGATCAGTAATAATCATGGACTCATTATTTTTAGCAAGCGAATGTACAAGCGGAAAAATTGCCACTTGAGTCTTACCTGCACCAGTTGAACCTATGATCAAATTATGACCTTCTCCATTATCAACCCACATTTTTTTACCATCATTAATTAAAGGAAGACCTCCCGCATCAGCCTCTGCTGCTTGAACTTTAACCATTGTAAGCTCTTTTTTCATTTCTTCAGCTGAAGTCCATCTAGAATATCCCTTCGAAGCCTTTTTACTTTCTGTAGAAAAACCAATACCCTTTTCTCTATCAAAAAAACGATCAGATACACTAAAAATACTAGCAACAAGAGCAATAATATAACAAACCATAGTAAGGCCTATATTATCAGGAGAAAAAGCTGGAAAAGGATTTAAACCATGAAATGGATGATCTAAATCGCCTTTCGCAAACTGAATAATATTTAAAAGTGCAATGGCCACAAAATAAAGTAATACTAAACAATAACACCCAAATATAATCCAATCTTTTTTATCAGCTCTAAATTTTAATTTCATGTAACCTTCACTCCTTATTAATAAAGCATATAAACACCAATATTATATCACGCAAAAACCATATCCGCAATAAAACAATCGAAAAAGCCTCATCAAAAACAAAATCAAAGTCACTATCCACAGTCCCTTTAAAATATCATAATTTGTTTTAATATATTTTTCTTAAGCTATGAATAATAACGCTTTCAAAAGGGACAAGTAATTTACTAAGATATTACTTGCTTTTTTGTGGTAACTTAATAATAGTAGTGAAAAAAAAATAATGAATAAAATTTGCAATTTTTTTGAAAATTTTAGAATGAATTCTAATTTCTACGCCGTATATTTATATATGAAGGGCTTAGAAAGGAGTTATATGAAAATAGAACATTTAGAAAAGTTAGACCAAGAGTTATCTTTGATTCCTTTAAGCTATGATAGAGCTTTTAAAAGCGTGTTTAAAATAAATTTAGACATTTTAAAAGACTTTTTAAAAGTAATTATTCCTATCAATATAAACGATAACGATAGTATAAATCTTTTAGATAGTGAAATACCTGTCACCAGTAAAAATGAATATAAAAGAACCGTCGATATTCTAGTTGTCATTAATAATAAAATATTTATTGATGTAGAGATGAATAAAAGTAAATTTGAATATGTATCTAGCCGTAATTTTTCATATGGAGATATAATATCTACAAGAGTTATAGAAATGGGAGAAGATATAAATAATTTAAAATATAAATATGTATATCAGCTTAATTTGAATGAAAGCCCTTATGAAGATATACTAGAAGATGATATAGTTTTGTATGGATTAAAGAGTCATAAGATATATAATTCTAATAGGCATACATTAACTAAAGCCCTTGAACTTTACAGAAATTTATATTACAATGAAGGTAATAGAAGTAAAGAAGTTATTTGGTATACAATGCTTACAGCGCGAACGTTTAGTGAGTTATATGAACTAGCTAGACAAGTACTAGATGAAGATAAAGTTCAAAAGTTAATGGAGGCGGTTATAAATATGAGTAAAGATGAGTTTATTATTCATGAGTGGCAGAAAGAAAAGATGGATGCTTTAGTTAAGCATAATGAACTTGAGGGAGCTAAAAAAGAAGGAATTGAAGAAAATAAATTAGAAATAGCTCAAAATATGCTTAAAAAGAAAATGAGCATAGAAGATATTTCAGAAATTACCGGTCTAACTATCCAAGAAATCAAAAAATTAAGAAGCACTAATGAATAAATTTAGTGCTTTTAAAATTGAAGTTTACAATATATTTTTCTTAAGCTATGAATAAGAACAAAATACCAAAATAAATTTTGGTATTAGCTAACCTCACGGTAAGCTCTTTCTACTTCACAGGAACCTTAGGCCCCTCCATAGACCAATATCGGATAGTCGCTATCCTACTTTTTTACTTTGTCAAAATTTAGCATTTGTTTTATTTTTCATTACATAATAGATTAACTGCTCATTCTTAATGTTTGTTTAAATTAACCCTTAATATTTTCACCTCATCTCTTTGATGTATTCAGTATATCACAAACATTTGTTCTTGTAAATAGTTTTTTGCTTTTTACGGGAGCAAATTCCTCTTGCTAAATAAAGTTACACTCTATATATAACCTTACTCAGTTTTTTTCTTTCTCTTTTTTTATTTCTTCCATTT
>CALVIE010000080.1 GCA_944329385.1 uncultured Bacilli bacterium
AAAACTTGACATAAAAAAAGCTATATAAAATATAGGCAAACTTTATCTTTCTTAAATGGTCAATTGTAAAACTCGGGGGTTATTTTCATCAATCATTGGAAAATCTTCGCTAGCCTCACCTTTAAATACCAAAGGTCCTTCTACTTTATTAAGACGATAATACTTGTATTTTATGTTTTCAAGCCCATAAACTGGAACTGTTAAAACACATAAAAATACAATTAATAAAATTTTTTTCATATAACTCCTTTCTAAGCCCCTTTATATATAAACATACGACGTAAACATCCTAAATTCCTTTAAAAATTAAAATTTTTTTACAAAATAAGATAAAAAATCAACAAAAAACCTATAACTTTACTTTTTATACCAAATTTGTTATACTTTTAAGGAATAAAGGTGATTACAATGAAAATTAAATCTGTAGATTTATCAGTTATGGCGATTCGTCGAAGCCAGTATCCAACAGATAAAAAACCAGAATACATGCTAGTTGGACGCTCTAACGTTGGAAAAAGTAGTTTCATAAACACTATAATCAATAGAAAAAATTTTGCTAGAACATCAAGCAGACCTGGAAAAACTCAAACAATTAACTTCTATAATATAAATGATGAATTTTACTTAGTAGACGCTCCCGGTTATGGATATGCTAAAGTAAACAAAACAAAAAGAAAAAAATTTGGTTTAATGATAGAAGATTACTTAATCAATAGGAAAAACCTAAAATGTGTCTTTCTATTAATTGATTTTCGTCACCGCCCAACCAATGATGATATTTTAATGTATAACTTTTTAAAATACTATAAAATACCAGTTACCATTGTTGCCACTAAAGTAGATAAAATAGGTATAACTGCTAGACAAAAACAAAGAAATATGATTTTAAAAGACTTAGATCTCGTAGTTGGTGATGAATTTGTCACTTTTTCTAGTATCACAAAAGACGGCAAAGAAGAAATTCATAAAAAAATAGAAAGAACTATGTAGAATAACATATATTTATAAGTTTCATAAACTATTGTTAGGTGATTTAATGAAACTTATAATAGATGATAATATTATAGGACACTTTTATCTAAAAAATTATGATTTAAACAACTATAATCAAATAGAAAAAAATTTAATTAAATTATTAAATAAACACTCCATAAACTTAAATGGATATTATAATGTTTATATATATCAAGATTCAAACTATGGAATAATTATTGATATGCAAAAAGAAAATCTTGAATATTTAGATTACTTTAACGATCAAATAGAATTCAATATCGAAATCATTAAAGATTCTTTTTTATATGAAATAGAAGACTTATTTACCTTAGACAAACAAACGCTAAATAATTTTATAATCTATAAAAAAGGCTTTAAATTTTATCTTGAAGCAAAAAAAACACTTCAAGCTATTGAATTAGGTCAATTGTTAGAAAATAGTATAATTATTTATGGAAAAAAAGCCAAACAAATAAAAAAAGAAAACAATATAATAAAAAAGTAGGTGATAATTATGCGAAAACAAATAGTCGCACTAGTCGGAAGACCAAACGTTGGCAAATCAACAATATTTAATCGTTTAGTTGGTAGTAAAATAGCCATTACAAACGATACACCTGGAGTAACCAGAGATAGACTATATGGCACAGTTAACTACCTAGATTATAGTTTTCATTTAATAGATACCGGTGGTATTGATATAACTGAAGCTAGTTTTAATAATGAAATAAAAGGTCAAGCCGAACTTGCTATCGATGAAGCTGATACCATCGTATTTGTAGTCGATGGAAAAGAAGGACTAACCACAAATGATTATGTAGTTAAAGATATATTAAAAAAAAGTGGAAAACCAGTAATTGTTGCCATTAACAAAACTGATACTAAAGCGTATGAAGAACATAAATATGACTTTTATGATTTAGCCTTTGACACTTACATTGAACTTTCCGCTGAACACAACAATGGTATTGCCACTTTGCTAGAAGAAATAACCAAAAATTTCCAAGAAATAAAAGAAGATTATGATGAAACAACCATAAAATTCTCAGTTATAGGTCGCCCAAACGTTGGAAAA
Source organism: uncultured Bacilli bacterium (assembly GCA_944329385.1). GTDB lineage: Bacteria > Bacillota_I > Bacilli_A > RF39 > UBA660 > Coprosoma. Next base: position 2,072 of record CALVIE010000080.1, read on the forward strand.
AGCAGTCTAGTTAATGCTATTTTAAATGAGCAAAGAGTTATAGTAAGCCCAATAGCTGGAACCACTAGAGATGCCATTGACACACCATTTAAATATCAAAATAAAGACTTTGTTGTCATTGATACAGCCGGCATGAGAAAGCGTGGAAAAATTTATGAAAACACTGAAAAATACAGCTTACTTCGCTCATTAAAAGCCATTGATAGATCTGATGTTTGCGTTTTAGTAATAAATGCTGAAGAAGGAATCATTGAACACGATAAACATATTGCAGGCTATGCCATAGAAGCTGGTAAAGCCATTGTCATTGCTGTAAACAAATGGGATATAGTTCAAGATAAAGACAAATCCATGAAACATTGGAAAGAAGAAATAAAATACCAATTTAGCTTCATTCCTTATGCAAAAGTAGTATTTCTTTCCGCACTAACTAAAAAACGTATCCACACACTGATGCCAGAAATTATTAAAGCAAACGAAAATGCTCATAGACAAATCTCAACTAGTCGTTTAAATAATGTCATAACTGATGCTTATGCTTTAAACTTGCCCCCTTCATATAAAGGAAAAAGATTAAAAATATATTTCTCAAATCAAAGCAATATTTGCCCTCCAACATTTAATATTAGCGTTAATAGTAAAGGACTAATTCACTTTTCATATGAAAGATACTTAGAAAATAAAATAAGAGAGAATTTTGACTTCACCGGAACTCCAATCAAATTAAACTTCAAAAACAAAGGAGAGCAGTAGCCTAAAAAAACCTCATGCATATATTAATGTAGGAGGTTTTAAAATGGCATTTTCTGATAGCTTTTTCAAGCGTGTAGAACAAAAAACTAACGTTAATAAACAAACTATTCTTGACTTGGCAAAAAAACTAGGGGAAGGCAATTTAAAAGATGAAGGAACTCTAAGAGAAGTCATTAGTGAACTAAGTCAAATGACTGGTAGACCAGTTTCAGAAGAAAATCAAAAGAAAATTATTGAAGCGGTTATTAACGATAATATACCAAAAGACATTGATAAAATGATTTAATCAATGTCTTTTTGTGAATATTTCAAAATTATCTTCATATATTTTAATGAAGAAAGTAGGGATAATATGGAAAAAATAGACATTATCAAAAACATCACCGAACGAACAGGTGGAGATATTTACTTAGGTGTAGTAGGAGCCGTCAGAACAGGTAAATCAACCTTTATTAAAAGATTTATTGAAAACTTAGTTGTTCCAAACATCGAAGACGAATATGAAAGAAAAAGAACCTTAGATGAAATACCACAATCCGCTCAAGGAAAAACAATAATGACAACCGAGCCTAAATTTGTACCTAGTAATGCCGCAACCATAAAAATAGATGATTTTTCCGCTAGTGTAAGGTTAGTAGATTGTGTAGGCTACGTCATTAATGGTGCCAAAGGGTATGAAGATGAAAATGGACCACGTATGGTCCACACACCATGGTATGAAGAATCAATTCCTTTTGTCGAAGCTGCTGAAATCGGTACTGAAAAAGTTATTAAAGATCACTCAAGCATTGGTATTTTAGTAACGACCGATGGTTCAATAGGTGAATTTGATAGAACTGATTACATCGAAGCTGAAAATCGTATTGCCGAAGAATTAAAAGAAATTGGAAAACCTTTTATTGTCATAATAAACTCAACTCACCCAATGCTACCAGAAACAGAAAACCTTGCCGAACAGTTAAAAGAAAAATATAATGCTCCAGTAATACCTATGAATATTGATAACATGAGTGAAAGAGATGCGTATAACATTTTAAAAGAAGCATTATATGAATTTCCAGTAGTTTGTATTGACGTCGAAATGGCCGATTGGGTAGCTTGTTTAGACCCTAATAACTGGTTAAAAAAATCATATATTGAAACCATTAGAAATAGCGTTCATGAAATAGATAAATTAAGAGATATTGAACAAATCACAGATAGATTACAGGAATGTGAGTATATTGAAAAAGCTTATCTTTCGGAAGTTGATACCGCAACTGGAAACGTTAAAGTAACACTCAAAACGCCAGCTAACTTATATAATGAAGTATTAAAAGAAATAATTGGAGTTGATATTACAAGCCGCTCTGAACTATTAAGTTTGTTCCAAGACTTAGGTGAAGCTAAAAGAGAATATGATCAAGTCAAAGATGCTTTAAAAATGGTTAAACAAACCGGCTATGGAGTTGCATCTCCAACACTAGCCGACATGACATTAGACACCCCGGAAATAATAAAACAGGGTAGTAGATATGGTATAAAATTAAAAGCTGTCGCCCCTTCAATTCACAT
>CALVIE010000081.1 GCA_944329385.1 uncultured Bacilli bacterium
TTTAAAAACATAGTAATTGCCTCACCAATTTTTCCTAATTCTTTAAACAAGTTATCGGTACAACATATACTCCATCTTCTCTTTTATATGCATATTTAGTAGCAGTAAGTACCATCAAAAATGAAGGCTTATTCATTTCATCAGTATCTACAATACTAGAAAACTTTAATAAATTCTTAGCCACTTCTTTGATAGAATCTTTATTACCAAGTTTAATTTCTATAGCTTTGGGTTTTCCCCCTCTAACAAAAAATCAAACCTTGTATTTACAATTTCCAAATTATTTTCTCTAGTTCTTGGGTTTTGAAATTCCAAAACACTTTTAGCATACTGCTTAGCAATTGTCGATTTTCCGCACCATTTAGGACCAATAGTTAAAATAGCCCCATATATTTTAATTTTTTCAAAGACATCATCAAATAATCTCAGCATATATTTTTTCATATTTATACCTCTTACTATACACTTTATATCACATTTTTTTGAAAAAAAATACATTCGCATTTGAATATATTTCACTTAACTTTAGCAAAAAAACGTTATAGATTTTAACGTTTTTTTGCTATCTAAATAAATCACTATGACTACCAGTATTTACTAACACCAGTATTAATTCACCTTCATAATATTGATACACTAATAACCAATCAGGCTCTATATGACATTCACCACAATTTTTATAATATTTATCATCTTTCAACATATGATTTTTATATTTTTCATTTAATTCTTCTTTTAAAGCTAATTTATCAACAACATCTAACAATTTTTCTATATTTTTTCCTTGTTTTAACATTTTCTTTAAATTCTTTTTAAATTTCTTTGAATAAAAAACTTTGTATTTATATTTAATCATCAGCCAATAAAGAATCTTTTAAAGATTGCCTATTGTCATAACAAGTATATATATTAGAATTTTCTATAATTTTTTTTGCTTCGTCAAGTGCCTTCAAAGTATCCTTACTAGGCTTAGGATTAACTATCTCAAAAGGTATACCATCTTTTTTAATAACTTGTACTAAAAACATATTAATAGCTGTACTCATATTAAGTCCTAAATCCTTTAAAATAGCTGTTGCCTCTTCTTTTACCTTAGCATCAACATTAACATTAATCGCACTCGTTAAACTAGCCATATTAATCACTTCCTTTCATAAACAATATAACATATTATCATAACATTGTCAATAGATTAACTACATATTATCTACATAATAACTATAAATATTATATGTAACAAATTAAACTTGTATACTAAAATTATCTATAAAATTTAAAAAATAAATTTTACTTCCGAATTTAGCAAAAAAAATCCTATTTCTTTAGGATTTCCATAGCCTTACGCATTCTCATATCATATTTTACAATATCAAGGCCACCAAATTGTTTTAAGAATTCTTCTTCTTTCATTTGATATTTCTCAGCCAAATTCTTAGCCTCTTCTTTTGCCTCTTTGTCAGATATTTCAATTTTCTCTTCTTTTGCAATTTCTTCAAGCATTAATCTATAAGTAATTCTCTTAATAGCTTCTGGTCTCATTTGATCTTTCAAAGCTTGTTCATCAGAATTTGTAAATTGATAAAATTGTTCAATACTAATTCCTTGCATCTTTAAATGTTCTGCATACTGAGAAACCATTCTATCAAGCTCCTCACTAATCATTGCTTCTGGAATTTCAACTTTAACTTCTTTGGCAGCTGCCTCAAGTAAATTATCAATATATTTATTTTCAGCTTCCATCTCCTTATGAGCTAAAATATTCTCTGAAATTTGAGCTTCTAATTCTTCTTTAGTAGTAATACCTTCCATACCTAAATCATCAAAGAAATCTTTATCTAATTCTGGAATTTTAATTTCTTTAACTTCATGAATAGTAACTTTAAAAATAGCTTCCTTACCTTTTAAATCTTCTGCATGATAATCCTCAGGGAAAGTAACCTTAACATCTTTTTTATCACCTGATTTTAAACCAATTAACTGCTTCTCAAAACCAGGAATAAAAGTTCCACTACCTATTTTTAAAGAATAATTTTCTGATTTACCACCTTCAAAAGCTTTACCATCTATAAAACCTTCAAAATCAATTACCGCTATATCACCATCTGCAATTTCACCATCTTTTAAAACATCTTCTGCATATCTTTCACGCATGTGATTAATAGCATCTTCAATCTCTTCTTCTGAAGCTTTAGCTTCATCTTTTTTAACACCTAAACCTTTATATTTACCAAGTTTTACCTCAGGTCTTAAAGTTAATGTAAATTTAAATGTAACTTTTTCATCATCAATATTTTCTAAAGCAATATCTGGACGAGCTACTAATTCTTTCACATCATCTGCATAATCTTTAAGTAACTTTTGATAAGCTAAATCAGCCGCACTATCAGCTGCTTCCATATATAAAGATTCTTTTCCATATTTTTTCAAAAATACTTCTTTTGGAGCTTTACCTGGTCTAAAACCATCGATTTTAGCTGTTTTATTAGCTTTTTTAAACGCCTTATCTAAAGCCTCTTCCCATTCTTTTCCTTTAATTTCAATACTTATTTCTTTTTCACTTTTTGCCATAATTTAATCCTCCTATATCCACACACCAAAGCCAATAGCGGCCATACTAAGAAGTAATCCAACAGACCAAAACATCCTAACTACATCTGTTTCACTCCATCCAAGTTTTTCAAAATGATGATGAAGTGGAGCCATTAAAAACACTTTGGTATGAAATTTACTAATCGCAATCCATTGAATAATAACACTAAGTGTTTCAATTACAAATACACCGGCTACTATAATAAGTGTTACCTCATGATTTGTAATAATTGCCACACTAGCTAAAGCAGCACCCAAAGATAAAGATCCAGTATCTCCCATAAATATTTTTGCCGGATAACAGTTATAAACCAAAAATCCTACTAAAGAACCCACTAAAACAAAACAAAATATTGCGATTGCCTCATTACCAGAAGCCCAATCAGCTCCCCAAGTAATAAGTCCAAAAGCAAAAAACGCAATTGCAGAAAGTCCTCCAGCTAAACCATCTAAACCATCTGTAATATTCACTGCATTACTACTTCCAACTAATACAAATAGTAAAAACATTCCATAAAGAAATCCTAAATCAAGTTTTATTCCTAATGTATGAATATCCACAATTGGTTCATTACCACTACTTAAAAACATATAGAAAAATACTAAGGCTACTATTATCTGTAAAACAAGTTTCCAAAATATACTAAGTCCCTCATTTGTATGCTTTTTAATAATCAAATAATCATCAATATAACCAAATATTGCATAAGCAGTAAAAACAAACAAAACAATAAATAAATTAGTTGAAAACTCTACTTTACCAGTAAGCACCAGGGCTATCATTATCAAAACTGTTGGAATAATAAATATCACTCCGCCAGTAGTCGGCGTCCCGTTTTTCCTCTTATGTCTTTCACCTAGTGTATTACTAACTTGCTGTCTAATATGCTTTTTCTTCAGCCATTTAATAGCAAAATAGCCAAAAACAACTGAGACTGAGAAACCTAACATAATTGACAGTACAGCTTTGGCTAATACTAACATATCCTCATCTCCAAGTAGTACAATTATACCATTTTTTTATGCTATTTGTACATAGTTTTAAATCAATTGAACAAAATGTCAAAATTTATGTTTAAACAGATTGTTTTAAAGCTTTTGTATATATTTTTAAACCGCAAAGAATTATATTAACTAATGCATCATAATCAAAGTATAACTTCCCTAATATATAAGAAAAAAGGGGCTACCCCTCTTACTTTAAAGCTTCTAAAAGTTCAGCTTTTTTCATAGTTGAATAACCCTCAACATTTTTTTCCTTAGCTATTTTTCTAAGTTCAGCTACTGTCATTTTACTTAAATCAGTACTTTCACTTTTTACATCTTCTTTAGCCTCTACCTTAACTGCTTTATACTCTTTTCCTTCAAGTGCAGCTTTAGCTGCTTTTACAAGTTCTGCAAATGCTTTAGGATCATCTATAGCAATCTCAGAAAGCATTTTTCTATTTACTTCTATATTAGCTTTATTAAGTCCAGCAATAAATTTAGAATAACTAATATCATTCAATCTACAAGCCGCATTAATTCTTGTAATCCATAATTTTCTGAAATCTCTTTTTCTATTTCTTCTATCTCTATAAGCATAAGCACCTGAATGCATTACTTGTTCTTTAGCAGTTTTATAAAGTCTATGTTTACTACCGAAATAACCTTTAGCTTGTTTTAAAGCTTTCTTTCGGCGTGCACGATGAATAGTTCCACCTTTAACTCTCATTTAAA
>CALVIE010000082.1 GCA_944329385.1 uncultured Bacilli bacterium
TTTCATATAAAAATCTCTCCATTTCTTCTATTTTATCATGGAAAGATTTCTATTTACACAATTTTATTTACAGACTCCTAAATTTACAGGTTTAAATGAAAAAGAGTTAAAAGCTGAGAATAAATAATTCTTGGCTTTTAACATATATAAAAATGATGGTTAAAAGCCACCATTTTTAAATTTGTTACAACCACAACCAGGGTCATTATTGATGATTTGATTTTCTTCAGAGCAGCTATATTCTGGAGTATAAGTGTGATTGTAGATATGTTTATTGATTATATGAGTGTGAACTGGACAGATATGATTTACTTCGTGGCAGAACTGTCTTTCTATACAGTTGTTTATAACTGGTTCCATAATTGGACAGTTTGGCTGTTGATCGCAACAATTTTGACCAAATCCAAAGTTTTTTTTGAACATGTTTTTTCCCCCTTATCTAATTTATGATATGAGGAAATTTGTTTTATGAATATGGCAAAAGTTTAATTATATTAAAAATAAGCGGGGTTAACCGTTTATTTTGTCATATATTTCTTCTGGAGATAGTTTTTTTCCTTCATTTTTATACTGTGGTTTAAGGTGAAGATGAAAATGTTTTACTTCTTGTTTTAGACCATTATTTTGAACTAGTGTTAGGCCATCAGTGTGTAATTTGTCGTTTAAAAGTTTGTCTATTTTTTTAGCTATTTTTATAATATGAAGTAGAGTCATTTCATCAATATCAAATAGGTCTTGATAATGTTTTTTAGGAATAATTAGAGTGTGGCCGTTAACGTCTGGATTAACATCTAAGAATACTTTAACTATTTCATCTTCATAAATAGTATAAGAAGGAATTTCTCCATTTATTATTTTACAAAATATACAATCCATTTTTCATCACCATAATTATTGTATCATTATTTTGAAAAAAATATATAAAAAAAGTATAAAAAATGTTAAAATATAAGGAGGTGATGGAAATGAACATTTTAAAGATAGATAATTTATGTGTGAAAGTAGAGGATAAGATTATATTAAAAGATTTTAATTTAGAAATTAAATCTGGAGAGATTCACGTGATTATGGGACCAAATGGTACTGGTAAGTCTACTTTAACTAAGGTAATTATGGGGGATAGTAGTTATAAGATTGTTAAAGGAAAGATTAGTTATAATGGTAAGGTTATTAATGATATGCCAGTAAATGAGAGAGCAAAAGAAGGTATTTTTTTAGGGATGCAGATGCCACTAGCGATAGAGGGTGTTACTAATGCGGATTTTTTAAGAAGTGCGTTAAGAGCTAAGGAAGGGGATAATTTTAAATTATTATCTTTTATTAGAGAAGTGGATTTTTTAACTAAAAAGTTACATATGGATCCTGATATGATTCATAGAGGTATTAATGATGGTTTTTCCGGTGGTGAGAGAAAGAAAAATGAGATTTTACAGATGAATATTTTAAAACCAGATGTGGTTTTACTTGATGAAATTGATTCTGGTCTTGATGTTGATAGTTTGAAAATAGTAGGACAGGCAGTAATGGATTATTATAAAGAAAGAAAACCTGCAATTTTACTTGTGACTCATTATCAAAGATTGCTTGATTATATTAAACCAGACTTTGTTCATGTTATGAATAATGGAAAAATAGTTTTGAGTGGTGATAGTTCACTTGCTTTAACCATTGAAACAGAAGGTTATGATAAGTTAGTAGGTAAGTGCGATGAATAAATTAAAGATATATGGTGAAGATATTGAGATAGAAAGTAAAGATGGGGTAGAAATTAGTATTGGTGAGGCTAGTAAATTTTTAAATGTTCAAAGTGTGAAAATAAAGGTTTTAGAGGATACTGATATTGTTATTGATGCCAAAGATGTGGAAATAAAGTTGGATTTTTATATTAATGTTTTACAAGATGTGAATGTGAATGTATATGAGTATAAACATGATGGAAATTATAAATTTCAATATAAGTATTATTTAGAAAAAAATAGTTTTTTAAATATTGAGAAGGTAAATGATGGTGATGAGATTAAAGAAATGACGGTTATTAATTTAAATGGTGAGGGCGCAAAGGTTAATTTTAATTTAAAAACGATTAGTAAAAGTGATGAAAAGTATAATTTTTTAGTGTATCATAATGCAAAAAATACCATTAGTAACATAATAAATAATGGGGTTAATATTTTAGATGGAAATTTAGAATTTAATGTTTCTGGTTTTGTTTCTAAAGGAATTATAGGCTGTGATATTAATCAAAGTGCGAGAATTATTAATATGGCTCAAAATACATGTGTAATAAAACCTAATTTATTTATTGATGAAGAAGATGTTTTAGCTAATCATAGTGCTTTAATTGGAACTTTTTCTTCAGATGAAATATTTTATTTGATGAGCAGAGGTATTTCTAAAGAGGAATCAGAAAATTTACTTACTAAAGGTTTTCTTTTAAATGGAATTACTTATTATAAAGATATATTAGAAAAAATTATTAATAAGTATTGGAGGTGAGGTTATGAACCGTGATGATTTTGGTATTTTAAAGTCTGGAATTATTTATTTTGATAACGGAGCAACAACTTTGAAACCTAAGATTTTAGGCGAGGCTGTGGCTGATTATTATGATAATTATAGTTCTAATGCACATAGAGGTGATTATGCTTTAAGTATAAAAGCGAGTATGAAGTATGAGCAGACAAGAAATTTAGTTAAAGAGTTAATTAATGCGAAGAAAAAATCAGAAATTGTTTTTACTAGTGGGGCAACGGATTCTTTGAATAAAATTATATTTGGTTTTTTTAGAAATTATTTAAATGAGGGTGATGAAATATTACTTACTAAAAGTGAACATGCTTCTAATTTACTTCCATGGTTTGAACTTAAGGATGAGAAAAATTTAAAGATAAGTTATATTGAACTTGATAGTAATTATGAAGTTTTGATAGGTAATGTTGAAAAGGCAATTAGTCCTAGGACTAAGGTTATTTCTTTAGCTCATATCAGTAATGTGGTTGGTGATGTTAGAGATATTAAAAAAATTGTTGCTTTAGCGCATAGTAAGGGGATATTAGTTTTAGTTGATGGGGCTCAAAGTGTTCCTCATATAAAGGTTGACGTGCAGGATTTAGATGTCGATTTTTTAGCTTTTTCTGCTCATAAGATGTGTGGTCCAACAGGAGTTGGTGTTTTATATGGTAAGGAAGAGCTTTTAAACGATATAAAACCAATTATTTTTGGAGGCGGAATGAATGCGGATTTTAGTCCTGATGGAGAGAGAATATATAAAGCTTTACCAGATAGATTAGAAGCTGGGACACCTAATATTGCGGGAGTAATTGGTTTTGGTTATGTAATTGAGTATTTAATGAATATAGGAATGGAAAATATTCAAAGTTATGAGCTTGAATTGAAGAGATATTTAGTTGAAAGATTAAAAGAGATTAAAGAAGTTAAGATATATAATGAAAATAGTCAAAGTGGAATTGTAACAATTAATTATGAAGGAATTTTTCCACAGGATTTATCAATTTATTTAGATAAATATAATATTTGTACAAGAGCTGGTAATCATTGTGCGAAAATTTTGAAAGATGAATTTCATGTGAAAAATACATGCCGAATTAGTTTATATTTTTATAATACTAAAGAGGAAATTGATAAGCTTATTTTAGCTTTAAAAAACCCTAAAATAAAGGAGGAAATTATATAGTTTCCTTTTTAATTTGACTTATTTTGTTTTTTTGGTATTATAAGGCCTAGAGGTGATAATATGTTTGAAATAAGGAGTGCGGATGGTGTAGATATAAATTGCTTTGTAAATGAATATGATAAAAATAAATTTACAATTGATTATTTAATAAATAACATTAATGATTTGGATAAGATATTAGATGAAATTGGTTATGAGGAAATTTTTAATGTTTTAAAATTTTTTAGTTTGTGTGATGAAAACTATATTGTTTTAACTTTGTCACATAAATTAATGACTTATTGTCATCAAAAAGAGGATGAAAAATTTTTGGAGTTTTTTAGTTACGTACAAAATGATGATATAGATAATTGGTTTAAAGAATGTGATGATATAGATATAATTAAGTTAAAAAGATGTTTTGAAGGTGATAGAGATCTTATAGATGCTTTTCCTTCAGAATTTTTAACGGTTTTTGAAAAAAGTTTATCGATTTGAAAAATTTTGCTATTTATTTAAATTAAGGTATAATGTATAGGAAGTTATGGTGATTTTTGAGAAACAAAAATCGCTATAACGATATTGTGGCAAATCGCAAGCGA
>CALVIE010000083.1 GCA_944329385.1 uncultured Bacilli bacterium
AACAATTTAATAGTTGATATCGTTGAGTCGAGAACTCATGATATCATGTCAGATTATTTCTTTAAAATCAGTTTAGAAGAAAGAAAAAAGGTCGAGTATATATGTACTGACATGAGTTTTGTATTTAAACCTCTTTTAAAGACATATTTTCCTAACTCGACCTTGCTGATTGATCATTTCAATGTAATTCGTTTAATAAATAATCAATTTTTCGTAAACCATATTTTATCGAATAGGACTCTTTTCTACTGACTTGGCATTTTTATTCTTTCCAGCTAACATATCCTACAATCTATTATACAAATCTAACGTAAGACATACATAATTCCACTTGCTATCAACATTAACATATATCAGATTACTAACCACTACTTTCATTCTCTCTTCTGATTAAAATTATACTCCAGTTTATTATCCATATTATCATCAGTATATACTGTCTGATATACCTTATACTGTTTAACTGTATAACTTGATACTAGGCCTTTTTCCTGCATAATACGTCTAATTCTTCTTTTGCCGACAATATGACCTAGCTAATTCTATTTTAATCTTTCTTGAACCGTAATTGTTTCAACTGATTTAAAATATTTCTTTTACTAAAACATTCAGATAATAATTGTATTTTTTATTTTTATTTTTTAAATCATTATTACGATTTTAGTATAGCGATGATCGAGGTATATCTAATAATTTGTGCATAATGCTGATTGAATATTGATTTACATAGGTAATGATAATATTTATTTTCGTCCCATAATCAGCGCTGCCTGCTTTAAAATATTATTTTCCATTTTTAATTGCTGATTTTCCTTACGAAGTTTAATAAGTTTCTTTTTGAGCATCATTACGATTATCTTCGATATTAAATGAACCGGTAGAGTTAAACTTATTAGTCCATGAAGATAAAGCAGAAGAAATTAATTCGTATTCACAAACCAATTCAGTTCTAGGTTTACCGCTATTATATAATTCTACAATTTTTTAAATTCATCACTATAAGTTCTTCTTACTCTTGGCATTTTAGATTACGTCACTTTTACTTTTCTAAATTGTAACAATTCTCTTAGAAACTATCCAATTTAGTGTACACTACTTATAAGTCAATGTCATTAAATTAAGATGACATTGACCATTACTGATAACTCTGTTTGTTTTTTAATATTTTTTAATCTTTATTACAATATATATGATTAGAATTAAAATAATATCCGTCAATAATATTATTAAAATGGTATATATTTAAAAATCGATACGGTATTTTACACCTTTTTTAGTATCTCATTAACAATAGGATCTATTATCAAATTATCCCTAATATAAACAAAATTTTTTGTATAAATATATTCTTTGTTTTGAAATTTAACTAAATCAATATCATTATTTTTTATAATATATTGCTGAATGTCTTTTTCAGGAATAATTTGTGTAATACGATTATGGCATCGATTTGAAGCAAGAAAAATATAAATTTTGTTAATTGGATCAATTGTCAGTTGATTTCCTGTATATCCGCCAAAAGCTATTGAACAATCACTTAATAGTGAATGTATTTCTGAAAATTTCCTAATGGGGTGTTTTGAATAACAAAGATATCCAAAATACTTTGTATAACTGTCTTCTATTTTTTCTCCTGTTTTATTTATACCTAATTTTTCTATTGTTTCTTGAGTTAATAACTTATTGTTCAAAAAATACTTACATAATTTAGACATATCAGAAATACTAGAAAAGATTCCTGCGTGTCCTGCAAATTTATTATTTTTAAATATTCGTGCTTTGCCATCATTACAAATTCCTTTATTAATATTATCAAATGTTATAAATTGACCATTTATGATACGATGTTCATTATTGTTTGATACGGTATTTGTTAACTTTTTTTTGGGAATATGTAAATAGGTATTCTCTAATTGACATGGATTAATTATCCATTTTTCAATCAATGAGAAAAAATCCATATTCATAACTTTTTCAATGATAATTCTTATTATCATTGATGGGATATCACTATAAATTCCTTTTTTATTTAAATAGGTAACATTAAATAACAGTTGTTCCAACTCTTCAATATTATTACAATTTTCTAATCTTTGACTAGTTTTTAATTCTACCTGGTATGATAATAATTTTTCAATAGTTAAATCACGTAAATTTATAAATCTGTTATCCAAATCATATACAATATCATCTAAAGAAAGTTTTTTAAGCTCAATAACTTTAAAAACAACAATAAGAGTAAAAAATTTAGAAACTGATGATAAGTCAAAAATTGAATCTTTATTAACTAGCTGATTGCTATTATCTGATAGTGTTCCTACACAAAAAAAATTATCATGATATAAATCACCATATGCAACACATAAACATGATGCTAATTTTTTATCATCAATCATGTAACTAATATAATCTAATAATTTTTTTGTCATATTTTATTCCTTTCTAGATAAAGTATTAGCTAAATAATTTTCATATTTTACTTTTTTATCAGCTGTATCATTAGGTCTAGTAGTTATTTCTCTAATTTTATTATTTATTTCATTTGCTTCTAAAATTTTTTTATAAGCTTCAAAAATATTACGTTTAGTGAATAAAGCTCCCAAATTCTTTTTATCTAAAATTAATGCAAATTCATTGATGTTTAATGCTTTATCTAATAGCGCTTTATCTTTTTTTGGATTACATAAATATTTAAACATGTATCCTTTTGCTAAGTTATAATGGATATCACAAAAATTTACACTCATTTGACTAATTATATTTAAATGAGTAATTGCCTCATCTATAGTATCAATATCTTCTAAATTAATTTTACTACTATCAAATTCATAAAGCATTACATTATCTTCTTTAAGAGATTTATTTATCGTTGCTTCTATTAATTTTAATTTTAAAGAATATAAATTGTTATATGATTTATAATCATTTTTATCTAAATAAATTGCCTTTTCATAGTTAGTTATTGCTTCTTTATAATGTCCACATCTTTCTAAAAAAGTTCCATAATTACGATAATATCTCCCTCTTTCTTCATAATAATAAAATACTTTTCGATATTCATCATCAGCCTTATTATTATATTCTTCAATTCCTAACATATTTGCCAACTCTTGATATGTATATGCAATAGTATTATGAATATATCCATATAATTCATTTTCAATAAATCTTGCTTTTGATGATTTAGAATATGTTTTAAAAACATATTCTTTTACTTTTCTATATAATTCAATAGATTCAATTAATTCATCAGCATTTACGTTTTTATGTGCTCTTTGTGCAGATACATTTTTATAATAATACATATCTGATAAACGACAATTATTATAAGCTTCTATAAGTTTATTCTTTTTAGTACCTTTTGTTAAATCATTATAAAGATTTATTTTTTCGATTGTATTTTGTCCATAAATATAAGCTTTATTATAATTATTATTTTCATAAAATTGAGTAGTTTTTATAAAAAAGTACTCTATTTCTACTAACAAATCAACATTTTCAATTTTTTCTTTTAAATTAGAAAAACATATAGCAAAATAGTATGAAATAATATAAGTTGATCTAGTTTCATTCAATAATGAAATAAATTGAATAATCGATAATCTAATGTCTATTTTATTTAAATTGCCTTCTGTATATTTTATTTTATTATTAAATTGATTATAAGTTCTTTCGATTTTTGTTGTTACATTATATTGGAATTTATCAATATCGTCTTTTGATACAATATTATAAATATTAAGACCAATCCATACAGTTACTGCAATTCCAATAATTGAAATAATAACTTCACCATTAGGGCTCTGATCATTTTTTGGTAAAACAAATAATGAATATATTAATGCTGCTACAATTGAAAGAAACATCAAAACAAGTACAAACAATAGAATTATTAAAAATACTTTCATAAATTTATTTCTATTATTTGATTCAAAATCATCAAAGTTTGATTTATTAGATATTTTATCATTATACTTCGGATTCATCTATCACACCTCTTTTTCTAAATTAAAATTATTTTTAATTATTGTTATTATATACCTATACTTCTATTAGTTCTCTATGATCCATTATTAATGGATCTTTAGAAATATTAAATGGATTATTAATATCATTTACTAAAAATACAATCTTATTTTTATTAGTATAAT
>CALVIE010000084.1 GCA_944329385.1 uncultured Bacilli bacterium
TTTTATTGTCAATTTGACATTATTTAGATTTGTGGTACAATATTGGAGCTTTAAAAAGAAAGAGGGAGAAAAATGATTGATATTTTACCGCAGTTAGATGTAAAAAATAGAAAAATTTCTTTAAATGATACTAAAGTAGTAAAAGCATCTTTTGATTTAGAAGATAAAGGTTTAAAGATTTATTCAAAGTTTTTTAGAAAACAGTTAGAGCAGTTTTCAGATTTTGATGATAACTATAAGGCTTTAGAAATTATTAATGATAGTGGACGTTTAGTGACTAGCCATTTATCTGATTTACCTAATTTTAAGGTGTGTCATTTATCTTTGATAGAATTATTATCACAAGATGCTTCTAAGTTATCTGATATTAATTTAGTGCATGCTTTGATGCCTATTGAGGAGGCTAGTACTTTAGTTAATTTATTTAAGAAAATTCCTGATATTACTAATGCGAAAACTAGGGTTTTACTTGGAGCTTATGATGATTATGAAACTTTAGAACATGAACAAAATAGAAGAGTACTAAGAGGTGTGATGAATGGACTGGATTTTTGGGATTATAAGCGTGAGGATAACGATGGCGTATGTGTACGAATGGTTTACTCGGCTTATCAAAAGAATATGAAAATGAGACATTAAGTCTCTTTTTTTGGTGTATAATTATTTTGGGTGATTAAATTGAAAAGAAAATTAGAAAAAATAGTCAGTATACTTAAAATGAAAGGACAAACGGTTAGTACAATGGAGTCTTGTACTGGTGGAGCAGTAGTAAATGCGATTACTAATATTCCTGGTGCTAGTCAAGTCTTAAAATATAGTGCGGTTACTTACTGTAATGAATTTAAGATTAAAATGGGAGTTAGTAAGGATGTGATTGATAAATATAGTGTTTATAGTATGGAAACAGCTAGAGAGATGGCTTTAGCTATTACTAAGTTTGCTTTAAGTGATTTTGGTATTGGAGTTACTGGTAAGCTTGGTAAGAGAGATATTAATAATGAGTTTGGTGATGATAATCAAGTGTTTATATCTATTTATGATAAAAATTTGGATAAGTATACTGATTTTAATGTATTTGTAGATAGAGATGATAGACGTGATGATAAGCTTGAAGTTTTGGAAGTTATCATAGATAAGTTTTTGAATTATTTGGAAAAGTGCGATGGATGATTTATTTTTAAAACTTAGTAAGTCAAAGTTTAGATCTAGTTTTCATTTAAATAAAGATATGAAAGAGTATGTTAGAAAGAAAGGATTAGATGTTATTAGAAATCACGCATATGATTTTATTAATAAGAAAATAAAACCGGCTTATCCTAAAAATGATGGAAAACAAACGGCTTATAAGGGTCATCCTGTTTTTATCTCTCAGCACGCGACTGGGACGTGCTGCAGAGGATGTTTATCTAAGTGGTATCATATTCCTAAGGGAGTGGAACTTACTTCAAGTCAGGTAGATTATATAGTTAATGTGATTATGAAATGGATAGAAAATGAAATGGAAAATTCTTTGAAAAATGTTTAGAATATGGTATAATTTTAGTGGTAATGAATGCCAAAATTTAAAGAAGGGAGATATATTATGGAATTAAAAGGTTCAAAAACTGAGAAAAATTTATTAACAGCTTTTGCAGGTGAAAGCCAAGCTAGAAATAAATATACTTATTTTGCATCTACAGCAAAAAAAGAAGGGTATGAACAAATTGCGGCTATTTTTGAAGAAACTGCAAATAATGAAAAAGAGCATGCTAAAATGTGGCTTAAAACTTTATTTGGTGGTGATATTAAAGATAGTTTAAAAGTAAATACGATGGAAGCTTTAAAATTAGCTGCTGAAGGTGAAAATTACGAATGGACTGAAATGTATGCTGATATGGCTAAAGATGCAAAAGAAGAAGGATTTGATCAAATCGCTTATTTATTTGAAGCAGTAGCTAAAATTGAAAAAACTCATGAAGAGAGATATAATAAATTATTGGAAGCTGTAAAAGATGAAAAAGTATTTAAGAGTGAAACTCCTAAGATGTGGGTTTGCCGTAACTGTGGTCATGTACATTATGGAGAAGAAGCTCCAAAAGTATGTCCAGTATGTGCTCATCCACAATCATATTTTGAAATTAAAGCTGAAAATTATTAAAAAAAATTGCCATTTCGGCAATTTTTTAAGTTTAATCAAAATTATGGTGGGCTGTTAGGGATTCGAACCCTAGACCCACTGATTACAATGTGTTATCATATTAGTTTTTTATCTAATATTTCTACATATTACTTATTCTATGTAGTTCAGCATATATTATCAACCTAATAGGTTGTCGAACACTCGTGGAAGTATTATATTTATTCAACTTCTATGCGTTACACTACTTAATAACCTTACGTAATTTATTAAGTTAGCACGGTATTGGCATTTCAGCGTTTACCGTTTTTGCTCGATTTTCATTGTTATATTACTATAACAAGCTCCCATTTAAGAGTCAGTTGCTCTACCAACTGAGCTAACAGCCCATAAAATTGATTACTCACTAAGTATAACACAAAAAGATTAAAAAAGGAATAAAAACTTTGATAAAACTGAAAGTTTTTTCATAGTTTATTAGTGAAGATGCTACAATAAATATTTATTTTTATTTTTAGATGTGTTATACTTATTAATACACGAAGGAGGAAACAGATGGAATTAATTAGAAAAGCCAAATGTTTATGTAAATTTTATAATGGGCTTAATTCTTTTTTGGATAAAAATAATAGTTTGAATAACAATGAAAAAGTGGATGAATTTAAAGATACAAAACAAAGTTTGCTTAAATTATTGAATGATGGCGTGCAATTTGATTTTAAGTATAACGAATGTTTTTTAAATGATTTATTAGTTTATATGAAAGACAATTATGATGAGGCAATTTCTTTAATCAATGATATTATTTTTATAAAACAAAATAATTATTTTTCTTATTTGCACTGTGCTTTTTTTTTAGAAAAGGATAGTAGTTTGAGTGAAATAATAATTGGAAAAAAGTTTCGTGAGAGATACAGTAATTTTTTCTCTATTTTAAATGGGGAATGTAAATATGATTTTTGGAATAATATAGAGCAATATTTGGCTTTGATGCTTGTTATTGTCAATAAGATTAATGATTTATCTATTGATATGAGAAATGAGTTTTTTGATAAGATTATTTTCAATTTAGATAAGGTGAAAGAACTTGGAATTCAGAAGATGATATTTAGAAATGATTATTTATGTGAATTTAATTTAGAGTATCAGCCTAAAGGATCATTTAAAAATATTTTAATGGGCATTTTACGTTATAAAGAAGAAAATTTTTTTACAGATGGTGAGTTTTCTGATATGTTTGATGAGGATACTAAGACTGTTAATGTGCGTGTGAAAAACCCAAGTTTTGTTATAAGAAGTTCTAGGGTGATTGGATTTGGATCAGGTGTTGGCAATTTTGATACCAAGAAAGAAGAGATTACAATATATGATTTAAATTTTGATGCTTCTTTATTACCTTCTATAGAGGATGTCTGCAATACAAAATGTGATTTGGAGTCATATAAAATGTTGGAATTTGCTTTAAAAAGTGATTTGCTTAAATTAAAAGTGGATGATTTTTTAGAATTTTCTGATAAATTTGATAGAAAATTTGCTTTTTTAGTTAATTTAGCTAAAGAACTTGGTATTGCGGATGATATATCTGATTTGTTTGTTATAGATGAAATAAATGAGAATGTAAAACAATTGGTTAAAAAAGTGAGGTGATTAATGTGGACAAGAAAAATTTAGAAAAATATAAATTAACTGTTTCTGAATTTAATTATGCTTTTTTTGAACGTAAAGTTATTGAGGAAAAGGTAGAATTAGATGAGGTTAAAATAAATAGAGAAAGATGCTTACGTTTAATAAAAAGTATGGAAGTGTTAAATATTTTGAAAAAATATAGGTAAATGATATGAAATAATATAGAAAATTTTTAATAAAATGGTTTATTATTATGTTGTTTTTTTGATTTTATTATGTTAGAATATAGAAGAAGTTTAACAAATGAGAAAAAAAGTTTAAAAAAGTCTTGTCAAATTTCATAAAATAATGTACAATGATAAAGTCAAATGACAAATGGGCCTGTAGCTCAGTTGGTTAGAGC
>CALVIE010000085.1 GCA_944329385.1 uncultured Bacilli bacterium
ATCAGGATGTTGAAATAATTGAAGCTATTGATAACGTACTAGATAATCAAAACAAAGAATTAACAAACACTTTAAAATATTTTAATAATATAGTTATTCCAAATAGACAAAATGAAAGATTAACAAAATTTGGTAATGATTTTTTTAAAAATAATATTAAATAAGTTATAAGTGAGGGGAACGTATGAAAGAATTATTTAAAAATTTAAAATTTGCTTGGAAATATGTTAAAGGACAAAAAAGTAAAATTATATTACTTGCTATAATTGGTTTATTTTTGGCAGTTATTGGGGTTGTTTTACCTATTTTAAGTGCCAGATTAATTGTATATTTGACTTCGAATGAACTTCTTCAACTTTTATCTATTGCTTTTGTAGTTTTTGCCGTAGAAATACTAAAAAATATTATGAAATATTTTAGTGATTATTTGTTAAATATTGTTTATAGAGAAACTTTTAACAATATTCAAATATCACTTGGAAAAGAAATGTTAAAACTAAAAAATAAAACTTTAGATAGTAATTCATCAGGATTTTTTATTCAAAGGTTGATGGGTGATACTAGTAAACTTTCTTCTATATTTAATATAATCAATTCAAACTTGACCGAGATTATTAGTAGTATTGGTATTTTAATTGCAGTTTTAATTATAAATTTTTGGATTTTTCTTTATATGCTTATAGTTATAATCTTATTATTTGTTCTTACTAATATGCAGTGGAAATCATTTTATAAGTTTGATAAGATGTTTAGAGGCGAAGAAGATAATGTGTCTGGTTTTACAGGAGAAGTTGTTAGAGGAGCTAGAGATATAAAAATGCTTCATGCAGAAAATAGTTTTATTAATGTGATGAATAGTAAAATTAAAAAATTAAATCAAACTAGATATAAAATGCTTTCTGTAAATAGAACTTATAATTTAATTAATGATAGCGTTATTGATTTGAGCAATTTGATACTTATCATAATTTTCATTTATTTTATAACGAATAATCTTATTACAATTCCAATGGCAATAGTAATATATAATTATTCTTTAAAAAATGTTACCGTAGTTTATGTTATAAATGATTTACTCAATTGCATTCAAAATTTTAATCTTTCGGCTGAAAGAATAATTGATATTCTTGATAATAATAAGTTCGAAAAAGAAAAATTTGGTAATGTTCATTTGGATAAAGTTGATGGTAATTTTGAGTTTAAAGATGTCAGTTTTAGCTATGGAAATAATAAGGTATTAAGTAATTTATCTTTTAAAGTAAATGCAAATAGTACAGTTGCTTTTGTAGGTAAAAGTGGTGCTGGTAAAAGTACAATATTTAATTTAATTGATAAAATGTATGATGTAGATAGTGGCGAGATATTAATTGATGGAGTTAATATTAATGAGTTAGATAAAGATAGTATTAGAAAAAATATTACAGTTATCAATCAAAGTCCATATATATTTAATTTGAGTATTAAGGATAATTTAAAATTAGTTAAAGAAGATTTAACTGATAAAGAAATGGTAGAGGCTTGTAAAATGGCTTGTTTAGATGATTTTATAAATACTTTACCTGATAAATATGATACAATTGTTGGTGAGGGTGGTATTACTCTATCAGGTGGTCAAAAACAAAGGCTGGCTATTGCGAGAGCTTTAATTCAAAAAACAGAAATTATTTTATTTGATGAGGCAACAAGTGCTTTAGATAATGAAACTCAAAAAGAAATTCAACAGGCCATCAATAATATGCAAGGAGAATATACTATTTTGATAATTGCTCATAGGTTATCAACTATTATTGATAGTGATAGAATATTATTTTTAAATGATGGCCATATTGAAGCTGAAGGAACACATGAGGAACTTTTAGAGAATTGTCCTAATTATAAACACTTATATGAAACCGAATTAAAAACAAACACTAATGAATAAGGAAAAGATATATGGAAAACTACACTTGGAACGTTAAAGAAATAAGAGAAAAATTAAAATATGTTAGTCAAAGATTAAAAAAAGAGACTGATTTAAAGCAAAAAGAAATACTTATGCATTGTTTACTTACGTATATTAATCTATTGCACACTACTGATATAAAAAAATTAAAATTTACTAACTTAATGAACAAATTAACACATGGTAGATTTAGTTTAATTAGAGATAAAAAATATAAAGAGATTAGCGATATTGTTTTTGACCTTAAAGATTATGTTTATGATGATGATTTATTAATAAATTTATCTCAAAACATAAAAAACAACTCTTTTCAAACCAAAGAAGAACCTTTAGCCACTTTAAAATTATCACCTCAAGAGTTGATAGAAATATCTAAAGGATTTTATAAATGGCTTGGAGACAAAGAAATATATGACTATGCAAGTGAAATGTTAGATAATAAAAGTCATTTACAATTTAAAGATTTAAAATATCAAGAAAACGGTTTTGGAATAGCTAGTGGTATGACTTATTATGACCCATTATTTGAAGAAGCCTATATTGGTATTACACAGGAGTTTACATTATTTGATGCTCAAGTATTTAATCATGAGGTTATGCATTCTATTGATTTTAAAATGCACCAAAAATTGCCAAGTAACAATTATTATGGCTTTCATGAAGTATCAACTTATACTATTGATTATCTTTTCTTTGATTATTTAGAGGAAAAAGGCTATGACTTAACTGAAATTAATAAGTTAAAATATAGAAAAACAGAATATATTAATCGTTTAGCCTCATATTCTTTATTGCGACTTCAATTATCTAATGGTAATAAATTTTCATTTCAAAATGTTTCAACTGGAAATTTAAAAAAATCAATGAATAGTGATATTAGAAAAAACTTACTTGAAGTTCAATCATGCTTAATAGCACGTTCTTTATATGCACAGATTAAAGATAGTAAAGAATTTGGAATAGCAAATTTAAAACGATTTATGCAGACTAATATACCGATTAATCAAGTTCCAGATTTCTCTTATATTGGTGTATCTAGGCAAGAATTATTAAATACTAGTAAAGAAATCGGCAATGAACTCTCATTTGTTCAAAGAAAAAATCATGGAGAGAAAAATATTGCTTGGAATGATGAAAAAGAAAAGAAATTACTTTTTGATAAAGTTCAAACTATTATGGATAAAATTGGTGATATTATTTTAGAAATTCAAAAAAACACAAATGGTAAAGTAAAATTAGGAAACATAGGAATAACGTTTAATAATAAAATAATAGAAATTTTACAAACTTATTCTGAAAATAATGTAACTTTTTATAATTCTAAATTAAAAAACGTAATTATATTTTATTTAGAAGATATTATGCTAGAAGCATTAAAAGAATTACAAAGTTATTTAGATTTATTTAATGTGAAAGTGAAAAAGTTTGGAACAAAAAAACAAGCTCAATCTATAATCGAACAATCCAAGCCTATACTATTAAAATATACCGATTTAAGGCAAAAACTTTTTGATTTTAATATTGATAAAGATATAATTCGAGCCGTTTTAAAACATATTGAATTTAATAAAGAAAATGCATTAAATGGAGGATTTGATTATTATACAAATAATCCTGAAAGCATTATTAAAGATTATAATATGGAACTTCAAGCCTTAGGAATTAATGCGGAAATACCACAATCTATACTTAATTATGAAAATTCTTCAAGCAACATTACTAATGATGAAACAATAAATAGGCATAATGATTTTAATAAAAGAAGTAAAAGATAATATAAAGTATTTATCTAGGGGCATTTAATTGCTTCTTTTTTTATGGCATTGAAACAAACCGCTGCCCCCACACCCCTGCGGTTTGTTTTGTGAATTTTTTGCCCAAAAGTGTTGACATTTCAAAACTAATATGAAAAAAATCGAGTACAAGCAGAGAGCTTGTAAGAAATGGTTACGCCACCTCATGCAAATATTAACCTAGTTTAATATTAATGCTTAA
>CALVIE010000086.1 GCA_944329385.1 uncultured Bacilli bacterium
TTAGAACCAACATTTTCTTTTAGTCCTTTTAAATCTTCGCAGTAGTTTTTTTCACGGACTATAGCGTCATCAACTTTGTCTATAAAATCGTTAAAATTTAAATTGGCTTTATCATATCCAATAATTTCTGACAATTTTTTATCAGTATATTTTCTTGATTTTTTCTTGGAACTTACCCTTTTGTTTTCAAGTAATTTTTGAAAGTCTAGTTTTTCAAATTCATCAAAATGCATTAATAACCATACTTCAAAGCATGGATTACTGACATATAATTTGATCTGTTTATCTTCACATTCTTTCAAAAGTTTATCATATTGTTCAGCTTTAAAACTGCCTTTATCTCTATCGACTATTAAATTGATGACATCTATATCAGGATTATAATCTAAACTATATCTTTGAAAATTGATATAATTTATTATATTACTAGCTATATTATTAAAAACATCTTCTTTAAAAATATCACAGATAATATTATCTACATCTTTAAAATATATATTATCTTCCACATAATTATTAATATATTCGTTAGCTTTTGTTATTAAATCACCTGAGGAATTTTTATTATGGACTATAATATAATCCTTGATATTTTTGAGTAAGTTTTCTTTTGTTATAAATTCGGCATCAGTAGATGAAATTATTTCTTTGGCCATTTTTAGGGCATAAATCGGATGGCTTTTTGACAAATCTTCTAAATTTCTTAATACATTTATTATCGATAGTTTTTGAGGTATAGCTAATTTATTTCTATGTTCATTGATGCCTTCGAAATATTGAGGCTCTGTCACTTCACCTTCAAAGATTAAAAAATACTTTGGATTTTCTTTATATGCTTTAGATGGCCTTGAGGCAAAAGTATCTTTACTTTTAATCCTCATTATTATCTCCGTCTACAAAGTTTGGCACTGCCCCATATCTTCCATCTAAATATGCTTTATCGATTTTTCTGTCAAATCTAGCATCGTCTTTAAACTGTTCTAAAGAATACAAAGTTGTTTCTCCATTTTCATTTTTATCACAAAACCAAATTTCATCTCTTCTAAGTATTTTATAGGTTAATAATCTTGACTCATGAGTAGTAATTATTAACTGGGAATTTTTGTTATTATGTGTTTCTAAAAAAGTTTTCACAAATTTTATGGTTAATGATGGATGAAGACTTCTATCCAATTCATCAATTAAAAATACATGATTTTCTGATAATAATATATCAATTAATTCTAAAATTCTTAAAGTTCCATCCGATTCTTCATAAGTATCAAAATATACTTTTGGGTTGTTATGAATTAATTTTATGGTTTTTACATCTAGGTTATCATCTTGATTATTTCCTGATATTAGATAAATACTATTTTGAATTCTTAAAGTCATATCAAACTTTGGTGCATATTTTTTTAAATTGTTAATATCTATTTGTAATTGTTCTTTATCTTTTGTATTTAACAAATCCATAATTTCTGGTATATTTGATTTTACTTCTATTATATCAGTAATATCTAACCCCAATTTTTTAAGTAATGGTTTTATATTTGTTTTGTATTTTGAAAAATAATTGTATTTTATTCCTTTACTAGAACTAGGACGAATAATAATTAAATCGGTTTCAAAAAAGTCATAGATATTTAAAAAGTCAATAAAGCTGTCATCGTTTGAAGGATTCATTTTTATTCTTCTTGTAAGTTCAGTTAAGAAAAGAATTTTATTATTGTTTTTAGTATCGTCTTTGCACACATCAAACTTATTCTTATCTACTTTATTTTTTAATTTTAAATCGGTTGTTAAATCTTTTTTTATTAAATCTCTTTCAAAAATTACTTTTTCTTTTGAATTTGTCATATCAATGAGCCATTCAGAAATAATTTCTTTATTTTTGATACTTATTTCAAAACCATAAGAATATAGTTTATCGTTTTTTTCAATTTCATATTCAAAATATGATGGTAAATTTGCATTTTCTTCTTTTAATTTGAAGTATTGATTTTGAAAAATTCCTTCTATACCATTTAGTATAATTTTTTTACCTAAATCTATAGCTAAAACTAAATTTGATTTTCCTGATGCATTAGCTCCGTGTAGCGAACTAAAACACAACAATTTTAAATTGTTTTTTTGTGTTATATGTTCTTTAGAATTTCTTGTTTTTCCAGCCACCATCGAAAAATGTTGTAATTCGTTAAAAGATCTAAAATTTTTAATTTTAAAACCTATAAGCATTGTTTACCTCCCTATTATTTATTTAATTATATTATATTTTTTCACGTTTGTGAATGATATTATACATTATTTTTTTATTTTTTCAAGTTTATTTACGATTTTTTCACATTTCTTCCCAAAGTTAAGTCAATTGAAAAATTTTTATATATTTTGCTTAAATTAAATAAGAAACTGGTTGGTATTAAATAAATGGCATTTTCATAATGAGCATAAGCTGACTGAGAGGTATTTAATATATTGGCAACTTCACTTTGAGTTTTTTTGTTTTTTATTCTTATATTTCTTAAGTTCTTCCCTATTTGTTTTAAATCAATATTTAATGGTTCATAGTTT
Organism: uncultured Bacilli bacterium; assembly: GCA_944329385.1. Taxonomy (GTDB): domain Bacteria; phylum Bacillota_I; class Bacilli_A; order RF39; family UBA660; genus Coprosoma. The sequence goes on from CALVIE010000086.1 coordinate 2,551, forward strand.
TCATTTATGTTTGTTAAACCAAATAAATAATCTAAGCTTAGATTGAATGTGTTGGCAAATTCAATTAATTTTCTTAAAGGTATGGTATCTTTACCTGTTTCCCAACCAGAAACTGTTGAATATGTGACATTTAAAATATTGGCTATATCCTTTTGTTTTAATTCTAAATTTTCCCTACAATATCTCAGATTTTTTACTATCATAATTATTTCACCAACATTATTTTGACATTTATTTGGGAAAATATAATATTTCTTGGGGAAATAGACTGAAAACGTGTTATAATCATAATAGGAGGGATGAAAAAAGTATGAAATTAATTAAAAAAGTAGTTAAAAAAAGAATATTTATTTTTGTTACTACTGCTTTGATATTTTGCACTATTGGAGTATCGGCAGCAACTTATTTTCCTAGTAATGATGTAACTTATGATAATAAAGAAAGTGGTCTTGAAAGTACAAACGTACAAGGAGCAATTGATGAGTTATATGGAATGTGTGCTAATGATCTTTCTGATGAAACTGCTAATAATTTAATTGACACTGTTGTAACTTCTGGGGACGGACTATATAAAGATGAATACGAAGATAGATATTTTTATAAAGGGGAAAATCCTAACAACTTTATTAAGTTTGCAAATAAAGAGCTTTGGAGAATAGTGTCAGTAGAGGCAGATAAGACGATAAAAATTATAAAAAATGATTCATTACCTTCCCAAAGATTTGATGGAGCTAATTTAAGAAATACTGGATATTGTTCTGGTTTTTCTCACGGATGTAATGCTTGGGGAAAATTAGTAATGTTTGGTAGTTCTAAAATTGGAAAGGTTGATTCTGATTCTGAGTTAAACATATATTTGAACGGTCAATATTATAACAATTTAGACGAATCTATTAAAGATAATATCGTGGTTCATACTTGGAATGTTGGAGCTACGGAAAATGATACGAATGGTATGTCAACAAATTTGATTAATAAAATAGCTGATGAAAAGGGGTATACTTGGTATGGTAGAATTGGGCTGATGAGTTTAAGTGAACTCGTTAGGACAAATTCAGATATGTCAAATTGTGGTACGCTTTATTTATTGAATAAGAATGTAAGTACTTGTAAAAATAGTACTTGGATAGATAATAGTTCTGCATTTTGGTTTATTACACCAAATAATTATGGGGAGGTGTTTTATGGTGGCAATGGTTTCGATAGTCAATACCCTCACAATATTACTATTTCTCCAAGGCCATCCCTTTATTTATCCTCTTCAATAAAATTTGTTTCTGGAACTGGTACTAAAACCGACCCATTTGTTTTATCGTAGATTTTTAGTTATCGGAGAAAATGAAAGAAATCCTTATGATTAAAGGGTTTCTTTTTGACTTTTCTC
>CALVIE010000087.1 GCA_944329385.1 uncultured Bacilli bacterium
ATAATATATTGATTTATTTAATAAAATATAATACAATTTAGGTAGAGGAGGCCACCAGGCCAAGTCTTAGTTGGTCCTAGCTTAAGCTAGGTTTTTTATTTTTTCTTTTGAAAAAAACTTTAAAACAGTATTTTAGTGTTTTAAAGCTTTTTTAGTTTAAAAATTATTTTAAGATGTCTTAGACTATCTCTAAATGGTTTTAAATGGGACTTTCTTGAATATTTGCTTTTATAATAGTTTATATTTATTTCTTTAATTTTATAGTTTTTTAAAAAAGCTTTGATAAGCATCTCGCTTGCTAGTTCCATTCCTTCACTTTCTAAGTTTAAGTTAATTAGTTTTTGTTTGGATCCGCCTCTTAAACCACAATGGTAATCGTAATTTGGTGTTTTAAATATTTTCTTTGGGATATATGATAAGATTGGATTTCCCACATATTTATTTAGAAAAGGCATTGATCCTTTTTCTAATTTTCCTTTAAAGCGATTGCCAATAACAAAGTCATACCCTTCTTTTAGGGCCTCATAAAATTCGAAAATATTTGATAAGTCATAGGAGTCATCGCTATCGGCCATAATTATATACTTTCCATTTGATTTTTTTATGCCTTCTCTAAGGGCATTTCCATAACCTTTTTCTTTGACATCGATTACTCTTACGTTTAATGATTTTGCAATTTTTTTAGATGCGTCGCTACTTCCATTATCAGCTAATAATATTTCACCTTTTATATTATTTTCCGTAAGAAATTTTAGGGCTTTTTTTAGACAGTTTGGAAGATTTTTTTCTTCGTTTAAGCATGGTAACAAGATAGTTAGTTCGTATTTTTCCATTTTGTATGTCCTCCCAAAGTATGAAAATCGATGTTATACTAAAGATAATTAAGATTATATAGACTGGAGCCAGATAGAAGTATCTAATGGCTTTGAATGATGTGGCATCAGTATAAGTTATCCCACATATTAATAAAGTAGTTGTTAATAAGGTAAGCACTGGAATTATAATTTTTTTATTTTTACTAAATAACAATATTATAAAGCAAATCACACCTAATAGGTTAATGATTAGAGATAATTTTTGATAAATAAAAGTAATTATGTTAAATATTCCCCCTACTCCTTTATAAGTCATATTCCCAAGGTCATTGGTATTTGAAGTTTTTATGATTAGAGAATAGTAAGGATAATAGTTTATTTTACTTATGTCAGCTTTGGTTATATATGATTTATTTGAATTTTTTAAGGTATTATAATCATAAGTTATAAAGTCTTTATAAGTTAAGACATATTTTATTGTTTTGGGGATGGTTTTAATAAATGTTTTTAAATTATACAAAGTTGGCGGTGATATATAGGATGAGGGAATAGTAAATCTTTTTTCTAGTTTATTTTCTTGAAAAGCTTTTTCTAGTTCTTTATTTACTTGTCCCCAAAATTCTTCACTTGTTTTAAATGATTTATAGACGCCTTTATTAGAGGCAATTCTTCTTAGAGACCATATCATATAGCCATCTATTAGTTCGCCGTTTTTGATATCCGGACTTTCTTTATAATTTTCATTTATTAGCTCTTTTAGGGTTTCTAATGTTTGGCTTACATCCATTGCTTTATCTAAACTACTTTTAGGGATAGATACCCGGTAGTTGTCTTTATCTGGTTTTATTTTCATTAGGTTTTGATATGCTTTAGAAAAGTTTGAGTTTATGATTTCATTATTAGTATTAGCTCCATAGTATTTTTGATTTAAAGATGAGATGAAGAGATTAGTAGGAATAACGATGATAAGGAAAACAATTAGTATTAATGATTTTCTTTTTAATTTATAAATGTATAAGATAAACATTATAATTAATAAAACATTCATAAACAAATAATCTTCTCTGGTGTATATGACTGAGAGATATGTTAGGGATAGACCAATCAAATGAGGAATTATTTTTTTTATTTCAGTATTTTTATATATTCCGTATAAAAAACTTAGTAAAAATAAGACTTGAGATGGTCCAAGAACGTATCTATATAGTCTTTGGAATGTTTCACTACTAAAGGTGACTGGATTAAGTAATAAAATTAAATATAAAATATAAGAAAAGTTTTTATTTTTAAATAAATCTCTTGTTATATAGCAGAAGGTAATTGAAGCGATTATATATAACAAACTTATACCTAGTTCAGATGAGATGTTTATGTATCTTAGAGTGCTTAAAAATAAGGGAAAGAAAAAGCCTTTGACTAAAGTGGTGTCTGTATAATTACCGAGCCAAAGACCGTTACTTATATTGTCACTTAATTTCATCATCAACATGTCATCATAGCCATAGCTTTCAATATAAAAGTTCGGTAAGAAACAACATAGGAATATTTTGATGATAGTTAATAAAATTAGGACAATAAGAAATTTATTTTTAACATGCATTTTGAGTTATTTTACATTCACTTTCTGGTTTATCGACAAACTTGGCAGTTTTGTTATCTTCCCCTTTTTGAATACAAGTTTGGATGTTTTTATTATATAAAGCTATTATAACTTTACCTTCTTTGGTTATCAGTATACTTCCACTATCTGGATTATCCCCTTGATAATCTAAGATATTTTTAGATATTGTTTTACAGTTATTACTTTTATCAATTCCTTTAGCGGTTGGAATTTTATTATTATAAGTTATTTTAACCGGTAATAATCCTTCATCATTATAAGTTATTCCAGCATAATAGTTTTGAGTAACTTTTATTAAAGAATTAACACTATCTTTAAAAGCTTCTTTTTTAGATGTATTTAATGAATCTATAATAATAGGTGTGGTTATTAAAGCAATTACAGCTAATATGACAATTACAGCCAAAAGTTCGACTAAAGTAAATCCTTTTTTTAACATGAATCCCCACCTACTTCAACATATTCATAGATATATTTTTTAGAGTTACTAGTTACTTTGACATAATCGTTTTTCATTTCACAGTTTTTATTATCATTTATCTGATCTTCTGAAATATATCCGTTAGTTATTAAATCGGTTATTTTTATATTACCTTTATTTCCATATGATTTAATACTAGAAGATGATTCTAAAGCTTTAGGAAAATCATCTACCCTATCTGTTACATATTCTCTTGTAGCTCCGATGGCTATATCTTTCATAGCTTCATCTGTTTCACCTTGAGATTCGTTTAACATGTTTAAAACAGCTGGAAAAGCGATTAATGCAATAGCAACTAATATAATAATTGTTCCTAAAAGTTCGATTAAGGTAAATCCTTTTTTATTCAAGTCAAATCACCTCGTATAATATATTTTGTAAGAATATGTTTTATCTTTAGCTGAGTATAAATCAATTTATTATTGATACTTTCAAAGTTATTCACGTTTAACTCACCATTAGAATTGTTAGAACAAAATCATATTACTAGTATTATCCCTATAAATTTTATGTCACTTGCCTTAATTTTAAGGCAAGTGACATTCTTTTGCGAGGTCTGCGCTTTCGCTTGCCCCGCTTTCCAAAACTCCTTTGGAGTTTTGCGAATGATTACACCTTTATTTAAAAGCCTATCCAATGATGAACGGATCACTTTCTGTTCCACTTCCACTTAAGGAGAGACTAGAGGTTAGATAGACTGCGGGACGGACGCCGCCGGAACGACGTGCAGTGTAGTTGTAGAGGCCGCCGTCAGTGTAGACATACCAAACATAGTCCGAAAAGTAAGTGTAAGGCGACAAAGTCCACCAATATGTTCCACTTATATACATCCAGTTAGTATTTCTACAAGTTGTATACTTAATATTATTTTTTGAATGGGTTCCACATGTTTCCATATCACTATTTGCTTTTAAATAATCGCTCACACTTATAAGTCCAATACTTCCATTCCATTTATAATTATTT
>CALVIE010000088.1 GCA_944329385.1 uncultured Bacilli bacterium
TTAACATTAAATTTCCAATTATCTGGTAAAGATAACATTAAAGTTAATAATCCTTTAGCCTTTAAAGAAATATTTTTGTCTTCTAAATATCTATTATCAATCTTCGTATAATTTGTAATTTTATTTGTTCTAAATATCATATTTATTTTTCCTTTCTTAAAATTATGAGTAGCCACTTTTGCTATTTTTGATGTGTTTTTTATAGTAAAAATACTGCATATTTTTAATGGGCATAAGAAGAACGACACCATAAATTTATTTATCCTTGATAAAATAAAGATAAAATAATGGTGTCACTACTATTTTTGCACTTGCAAAAATGACTACTTTTATAAGTATAAGTGGCTACTCATATATAAAAGTTCTTTTAATACCAACAAAAAAAAGTGGCTACTACTTTTATAAATAGTGACCACTTATTACTAATCCATTAAAAATATGTGCTTCCTTTAGTTTTATTTTATATAACACCTTCTTTCAAAGAAAAAAGAGAAGAACCAAGTTCCTCTCCACATAATTTATTGATATTTTACTATATTATAGCACTTGACAAAACTGAGTCAAGTTCATTTCATGTCTAATTCATGTTACATTATGTTTTTTTCATGTTGGAAAAAAAATATTATTATTTTTTTGCTTGAAATTAAATATTTTATTACTCATTTTACAAATTTTTTCTATTAACCTTCCAAAACATCTAAATATCTTTTATATTGCTTATACATAATATTTTTTATATATTGTTCCATATATTCATAATCTATTTTTCCATCAACACAAGGTAATAATATTGTTTGTCTTTTTATACGAGTTTCATTAGCTTTATAGGCATAAGTAAATTTTTCCTGATTTTTATTTATAGCGGTAGAAATAAATATTAGAACAAACTTATTTAGATTAATTTTAAATTTTATTTTTCCGCAATCAGAATTCAAATTAAAGGGATAATCATGATAAGCAGAATATCTAGTGCCAACACCATTAAGTGAAATTGTTATACCATCTGTATAAGCATAAGCAATATCCCCCAAAAATGCTACACCTTGATTCGATGATGCTGCGGTAACAATCGGACAGTTTCCTTTTTTTATTTTTCCTAAATTTCCTACATTTCCACGATTAACTTCATCAATTAGTGAATCTAGTTTTATTTCACACCATCCCTTAGAAGATAATTTGGGAATTTCTTTATATTGAAAATTACTTAGTTTAATTTTATTAAAATCAAAAAGATAATCTCTTTTTTTCATAATCATATCAAATTGAAATGCTAAATAATCAGATATTGATTCTTCAAAATCCTTTTCAACTGGAAGGTCATCGTTAAAATAGTAGAAAGAATGTAACCATTCATCATCTGGTTTTATTGTTGATTTAACACAAAATTTAGTTTCAGACTCTATCCTATCAAACCATACGTCTAATAAATGTTGCTTTTTGTCCTTTGCACTTTCAGTTTCAATTAATCCTCTATGAGGTGATACTTTATATCCATCATCTATAAAATCAATAAATTTACATTTTTTATCTTTTGGATGTGGTATTCCAGCAGTAAAAACAGCTATACAAGGATTTGTACCAACTCCATAAAATGTGTTTAAATTTAATGTGATAACACCCTCCAATGTGTGATGTTTCAAAATACTTTCTTTAATATTTTGTTCATATTTGTTTTTACCAGTCATAGAACTCTGAGGAACAATCACAATTGCTTTCCCACCTACAACTAAACTATCAAATAAATGTTCAGTAAAATTAAGTTCACATTTTTCTGGACTTACTTTGCCCATTGAATAAGGTGGATTCATCATTCCTACTGTTGCACCTTTTAATTGTAATTTATTTGCATCTTGTGCTAGAAAATCATCACATGTTAGATTACTTTTCCCGTTTCCACGAAGAATCATATTTGTAGTTGCAATTGTAAACATATAAGGTTGTAATTCATAACCATGTAATTGATTTCTTTTAATTGAGGTTCTTTCTTGTTCATTAGAGGCTTTCTTTAACATATAATGCATTGCAGATACTAAAAATCCAGCAGTACCACAACAAGGATCTATCACGACACCATTCTTAATACAACAAACTTTTTAGAGTGAATACAATTTAACATATATAATAAGAAAAGTTTTGTAAGTGAATAGGATTTAAAGGCACAAAAATAAGAGCCTTTCGGCTCCTATTATCTTTACCCTATAAATTGACTATCTAAGTTTTGTCAACACTAAATTTATATTAATATTATACCACGACTAAAAACACGAAAATATGCGTTTTTTTAATTTTTTTCGTGTAATGTAATTATATATATGTTAAAATTAATTTGTTAATTTATTTTGAATGTTGTATTATTTTTGCACATTGTATATAACATTCTTAATATTTTTGTAGAGCAAGCAGTTAGGTTTTCATAATAATGTTTACCTTCTGCTTTTTTTGTTAAATAATAATCATATACGGGGTGTCCAGGACATTGATGCCCTAACTTAACTACTATTTGACTAATATTAAATAATATCCATCTTGCATATTTATTTCCACGTTTAGAAATAGTTCCATGCACGTTTATACTTTTCCCAGATTGAATTATTGTTGGATCTAAACCACAGAAAGCAATTAATTGTCTATGATTATCAAATCTTGTTATATCACCTAATTCACCTAATAATTCGGTTGTTAATACTTCTCCTATCCCGTAAAAAGAATTAATTATATCGAAGTAAGGTGACTCTTTTGCAGTTTTTATCATCTTTTCTTTTAATTCATTTATTGTCTTAATATTCTCTTGTAAAATAGCAGCCATATCAGATAAGTTCTTTACATCCGAATGATCTTTATCGACACCTGGATATGAATTAACTGCTATATCTTTGATTTTGTTTGCTAACCTCTTATAATAATAATCATGTCTAGAATTAGTTTTATACAAATTATTGTATAATGCATCTATTCTTTTTTCTTTTACTATATAAGCATGAGGAAAGGTTTTAATAAAGTTTAATGCTGTTTCTTCATATATTCTGCTGCCTTTAAATATTTCTTCAAATTCTGGAAAACATATATTTATAAGTCTTTTATATCTATTTTTACAACTCACATTTAATTGAGTTAGATAAAAATATTGTCTTGTCATTGCTTTCAAATTAGCATATAAATCTTTTTTAGACAAATCATGATATTCTACTTCATTTACGAAAAATAATTTAGCTAATCTCATACAATCTTTTGTATCAGTTTTTGTTTTCCTTAATGTATCATAATTATTTTTGGTCGTTAAACTATTAATTACTAATGTATTAAAATTATTTTCTTTAAAATATCTTTCTACTGGCAAATGATATATTCCTGTTGATTCCATGAAAATAGTTAAATCTTCTAAATTAAAACTTTCAATTTTATCTTTTAATTCATTAAAATCACGAAAATTATGTTTTATCTCTTTAGGTTCAATCAATACTTCTCCATATTCAGTAGATAACATTATCATACTTTTTCCTTTAGCTACATCAACACTTAATACTGATTTCATTATTTACTCCTTTCTGAATTTAAGTCTCTTGTTTCCACCATTATTTCATCAAGCTTGTTATATAGATTCTACGACCTCACTATCTTAAACTAAATTAATAATAGAAATAAAAGCTGAACTGTCAATTTGTTAGATTCTATGACCTCTGTAATTTGCCGTTCTCACTTAAACTCTTGGTAAATAATTTAACATAAAAAAATAAGATATAAATATTAAATTATTTACATCTTAAAGTATACTTGTAATTTGTTGCCCTCTTTATAATTTTGATATCCAATTATTTTATCATCAAATGTTAGAAATGTTTTATCTTTGA
>CALVIE010000089.1 GCA_944329385.1 uncultured Bacilli bacterium
ATCAACGGCTTGTGGTTCACTACACTTGGCGGCAACTACCTGTGGTTGGTTTATCTCCAACTGAATCCATGCCATGCTCGGCACACAAGAAAAACTATTCACCCAACGGGTGAATAGAAAAAGAATAAATAAAAGCAGAAAATGCCTATGAAATAAGGATATTTCATGATTATATTATAATCTCATGAATAATTAAGGTATACTATATTATTGTGTCTATTAGGTGATAAGTATAAAAGAGACTATAACTTTTAAAGACTGTAAATCTTTAGAAATAATAGTCTCTTTTATTAACCACAAAACACTTAATTGTATTAGTACATTCAAAAAACATCTTACAACTATAATATAAATTTTATGCATTTCTTGAATCATATATGTCTTAAAAAATATATTTTAGTGCATTTAGCCTGATTTATTCAATGTACTAGTGTTGCTATTTTTCTTCCATTCCTAACTTCTTTTATGAAATATTCTCGAACGGATTTATATAATTTAAATCTTTGTTGAGCTTCATCTGGATTAGAATTATATACTTTCCAAGTCCCAATCATAATGCAAGATTGCGACTCAATAAATCCAATTACATCCTCTAAAGGATACCCTAATAAAACTCCTATTTCATGTGGATACTCAATAGATTCATTCAATCTTTTTTCTAAATGATTAAATACCGAATGAATTGAAAATTTTTTATACCCATAAAGTGAAAGAAAATGCTTTACTTCATCTCTATTAAGTAATGATTCTAATTGCTTTTTTGAAAAAACAAAAATAGTAACTCTACTATTTAAAGATTGAAAAATATGTATATATATATTTTTGGTTTTTAAAATTTGATTATATGTTTTAATAGTTTCATCAATATCTTCTAATTTTGACTTTTCTAAATGAAACATATTTGCAACCTTACATTTACATAAAGTTGGAGCACAATGGTGAGCTAATAATTCCTCGAAATATTCTTGTTTAGACATTATCAATAATATCTTGAATAGCAGAAACATCAGCATCTGTCCCATTATTTTCAAATCTGTAAAGACATGGAACATCAAATTCCTGACTAATTATATCTCCGGCTTTACAAAAAGCCTCACCATAACCTTTGTCACCAGATACAATTACACCTTGTATAAAATTTGAATTATTTGTTAAAAAATCAGAAACTTCTATTGGTACTTCTCCATATCCATCAGTATAAGTAAACAATAAATATGGTTCAGAAACAATTTCTTTACCTGTTTTAATTTGTAAAGATTCAGAAATCAATAATTGATCAATCATTAATTGAACATTTCCAGTTCTACTTGCATAAACAACTTTCATATTTACCTCCTGGTTAGCTATTGCTAACTTCTATGTTATAATAATATAGCAATTTTAATTACATGTAAAGAATTTTTATAATTTTTAACCATTTTCCCTTTATAGATAGGCTAAAAATCTAATTTTTTTGGCTATTTAATTGAAAGGGGGAAATTGATATGGCCTATAATCATCAAAAAGAAGAATTAAAATGGAAAAGTAAAAAAAGAAAGGAGGAATTAATATTAAGAAATCTTGGGACTCCAGAATCAATTATAAAGGAGCTATATGAATACGATAGAATAGATTTTAATCGCGACAGAAAATACAAAGAAAATGAAATTACTACACAAGAGAACTTTTTTGTTTGTAAACCAACATATGACCAAATTTTTATAATTTCTGTAGAAGATTTATTAAATCAAATTGAAAATGATAGTTTATTATACAAATTAAAAAAATCTAATTCAATTTTATTAAAAATATTATTATTAAGATTTTTAGAATATGATATTAACGAAATTGCACTAGAGTTAAATATGACACCAAATGCAGTTAGAAAAAGAATCAATAAATTTAAAAAAATTATAATTTGAAGGCTTATTTTGATCATTATTTACGGCTCTTAGGTGAAGGAGAGTTTATCCACTTCAATAGATCCTTGAAAAATTCATAACAACTATTAGATACAAATCTCATAGAATGAGCTGATCACTATTGCGCCATGACCTATTATATAGAGAGCGATCAAACAATAGATTGATAAAAGCAATTGGCTATTGCTAGCGACGATACTCTATGAGGATAATGATACACTTGCACTGCAATTGCGTGAGCTACCACGCGAGGGTGAAACTCCCGTGATGAATAATTGGCTATTATTCGTCTAATAGGATTCCCTTCTTTCCGGGTAAACAGGGTTAAATAGGAAATACGATAAATATAAAAAAAGGACAAAATAAATTTTGTCCATGGCGATTAATCATCTTTGATGATTATCGCTTTTTTGTATTGTATAATCATCTTAGGTGGTGTTCTTATGATTGATCTCTCTACTCCTGATACTCTTTTATACGATTCTGCTGTCTTATCTTCTTATATAAGAAAGAATACTAAAGAATCTTTTGGTTATATTTTTTTTGATAATATCGATTATATTACTAAGCTTTACAATGACAATAGAATGCGTGATGTGACTTATAAGAATATTCTCGATACTATCCTCTGTGGTTTGGTACTATGTCAAGACCAGAGCTGAAGGAATTATGATGTTACAAGATTATCATGATAACCCCTATAACTTTGAAAATCACTATACATTTGCAGATATTTATAGAAAAGCATTTGATCAATTTATAGCTGATAAATCTAAATCAAGCATACAAGCATACAAATCAGCCTTTAAAGTATGCGAAGAATTACATAACATTGAATTTAAAGAAATCAGAACAATCCAACTGCAAAGAGTGATTGATAATAGTGGAAAAAATTATCCAACTCTAAAAAAGATTAAAGTCCTATTTAATGTTATGTACAAATATGCAATGATGTATGAACTTTGTCCAAAAGATAATTCAAAGTACGTTGATATTTTAAAATTTAAAAAACAAAATCCTAATGCAAGGGATCGTAACCCATTTTCAAAAAAGAATATTGATCTATTCTGGTCAATGAAAGAAGATAAGTGGTATCAAATTCCACTAATACTAATTTATACTGGATTACGAATTGGTGAACTTCTTGAACTTGAAAAAGAAAATATTAATTTAGAAGAACAATATTTTGATGTGGTTAAAAGTAAAACAGAAAGTGGTATACGTAGAGTTCCTATTGCTGATTGTATATTACCGTTCTTTAAAAGCTGGTATGAATATTCTCAAGCAAAGACACTTATATGCATGCCAAATATGAAACCATTCAAATATCGAAATTACTATGATTCATATTGGACACCTTTAATGGAATCATATGGACTTGCAAGTTTTACACCGCATTGCACAAGACATACTTGTATTTCACTATTAGCAGAAGCAAGAGTTGATCAGACATCTATCAAACTTATTGTAGGTCATCGTGGTGCTATGTCATTGACAGAGAAAGTTTATACACACTTAGATATTAATACTTTAGTAGAAGCAGTAAATAAAATGTATGTTCCTGCAAATATAAAGTAGCAATTCTCACACCACATTCTACATAAAAAAAAGAATCTGTCTCCAAAATAAAAAATAAAGTAACAATGAACACATTTCAATTACACATTCTTAGTGAGAGAAAATGTTACTCTATTTGTTACCTTATTGTTACTTTATAAGCGAATTTTATAAGATTTTAAAAAGAAAAAAGCCTATAAAATAAGGCTTTTCCCTGATTTTTCTCAAGTTTTTTACTAACGTTTTGAGAACTGTGGAGCACGACGAGCTTTTTTAAGACCGTATTTTTTACGTTCTTTAACACGTGCA
>CALVIE010000090.1 GCA_944329385.1 uncultured Bacilli bacterium
CCATTTAATGATATAATTAAAAGCAGTTATGAAAGTTTTTAATTATATATAAGGACTGGAACAATGCACAGCAAGAGGTGGCAGTTTTTTATAAAAGTTTGGGTTTTTCAAATTTCCATATATATAGTAATATTTCGCACTACCATATTGAAAGTTATTTGGTATGATATTTGGAGTAATATTTAATATGTTTTTGTTTTCAATGTATGGATTTATAAAATCTAATATTTCTTGGTAATTGTTTGGCTTTTTTCCAAAATTTTCTATTAGTGTTTTTTTTAAGTTTTCATTATGAAGATAAGGAACTGCTATGTTTACATTATCGGTATGGCTTTTAACAAAGTTTTGAGATAATTGTGTTATTTGATTAAATGAGCACGCTTTAACTTTGGGAATTTCAAATTTTGGTATTTCGTATGTGAAGAATTTTTTTAAATTTTGAAAGTCTTGGGTTTCAAAGAAAGCCAACTGATATGTTTCAAAACCAAAGGTATATAATTTCTTTTCTATTTTATCCATAGTTTAATTATATAATAGCTTTAGAAAAAGTCAATGAAAAAATGTATTTGGAAATTATTGAAGTTTATTTTATATTTCTTTATAATATATATTAGGTGAAAATTATGATAGAGAAAAGAATTCAAGAGTTAACAGATATTATTAATAAAGCTAATCGTGATTATTATATTAATGATAATCCAACGATAACTGACCAAGAATATGATAGGTATATGGAAGAGCTTATGAGGTTAGAAGAAGCTCATCCAGAGTTAAAAAAGGTAGATTCACCAACTCAAAGAGTTGGAAGTGAGGTTATTTCTTCTTTTAAAAAGGTGACTCATGAAATTCCTATGCTTTCTTTAGGAGATATTTTTAATGAAGAAGAAATTATTCTTTTTGATGAGAGGGTTAAAAAGGTTGTTAAAAGTCCTAAGTATGTAGCTGAGCTTAAAATGGATGGTCTTTCTGTTTCACTTTTATATAAAAAAGGTGAGTTAGTGCGGGCGGCTACTCGTGGGGATGGTGTTACTGGTGAGGATATTACTCATAATGCGAAAACGATTAGAGATATTCCTCTTAAGATAAATCAGCCTATTGATATAGAAGTTCGTGGGGAAATATATATGAGCAAGGCTTCTTTTGAAAAATTGAATAAGGAAGGAGCAAATTTTGCGAATCCTCGTAATGCGGCAGCTGGAAGTGTTAGGCAGTTAGATTCTAAGGTGGCGGCTAGTAGAAATTTATCTTGTTTTATTTATCATTTACCAGATCCAGAGGATTATGATATTTATACACACTATGATGCTTTAAATTTTATGAGTGGACTTGGTTTTAAGGTTAACCCTAATAATAGAAAAATTAATGATATTAAAGAACTTATGGAATATGTTGATTATTATACTAAGGAAAGACCTAATTTACCTTATGAGATAGATGGTATTGTGATTAAGGTTGATGATTTGGCTGATCAAAAAAGATTAGGATATACAGCTAGAAGTCCAAAATGGGCGATTGCTTATAAGTTTCCAGCTGAAGAAGTTTTAACTAAGGTTAAGGATATTATTTGTACGGTTGGTAGAACCGGACAAGTAACACCTAGTGCGATATTAGAACCAGTGCGTGTTATGGGATCATTAATATCTAAAGCTACTTTACATAATGAGGATTATATTTTAAGTAAAGATATACGTATTGGTGATATTGTTTCGATTAAGAAAGCTGGTGATGTTATTCCAGAGGTTGTTAAACCGATTATCGAAAGAAGAGATGGAACTGAGAAAAAATTTAATATGGTGGAAAAGTGTCCAATATGTGGAGAAGGTTTGATTAGAAAAGAAGATGAGGCGGCTTATTATTGTTTGAATGAACATTGTCCAGCTAGAAAACAAGAGAAATTAATTCATTTTACTTCTCGTCATGCGATGAATATAATTGGTTTTGGTGATAGGATTATCGAAGATTTTTATAATTTGGGATATTTAAAAGACGATGATGATTTTTATCATTTATATGAACATACGGAAGATTTGAAAGAGCTTGAGGGCTTTGGGGAGAGAAGTATTGAAAAGTTACTTGATGAGATAGAAAAGAGTAAAAATAATTCTTTGGAAAGATTATTATTTGGTCTTTCTATTCGTCATGTGGGTACTAAAACGGCGGATATTTTAGCTAGAGAGTTTAAAAATATGGATAATTTGATGAAGGCTAGTTTTGATGATTTAGCGAGTATTAAAGATATTGGAAATACTATTGCGAAGAGTGTTTATGACTTTTTTAGAGATGAGAATAACATTAATTTAATTAATAAGCTTAAAGAAGATGGCGTAAACATGAGTTATTTAAAAGAGGTAAGTACAGAGGAGACTGTATTTACTGGAAAGACTTTTGTATTAACTGGTACATTAGAGAGATTTACTCGTGATGAGGCCAAAATTAGAATAGAACAGTTAGGTGGATCTGTTAGTAGTAGTGTTAGTAAGAAAACTAGTGTGGTGATTGCGGGAGCTGAAGCTGGTAGTAAACTTACTAAAGCACGGGATTTAGGAGTTACTATTTGGAATGAAGAGGAGTTTTTAAATAATTTATCTAAGTATTGATAGATTATTTGGTTAGTTTTAGGAGTATAATAGTTTTTGGAGTTGGTTTTAATGATTTATACAGATTATTATGATAGTGATGAATTTAATAGAGCTTTTAATGAAATTGTTAAGTTAGATAATTCTGGAGTGGATCCATATTATAATTTGGATTATAGTCATAATTTAAAATATAAACTTGATAAAAAAGGTTATTTGTACTTTATTTTAGGTAAGTATACGGTTAATACATTATTTAATGAATATGTATGTGATTTTTTGAATAATCATCCTTATGTATGGAATTATAATGTTGCTGGGGCGAAAAAAAATTTGAATACTTCTTTAGGTCATGTACATTTTTCTTTATGTGTGAATAGTGTAAAAGATGCTTATTTTAAAAGTAGTGATAAACATATTTTTGATATTTTATGTGATGTTTATGCTGGTAAATATAGAAGTAGATGTCATGAGATTTCTTCAATTTTAGGTGTGAATGGTGATTATGTGGTTACAGCTTTTGTGAATAGTCCAGTTAAGAATTATAAGTTTTTACATTCATTTGTTCAAAAAGGGGATGAAGTTTTAGATTTTTCAAAAAATGTAAAGATGAGTAAAGATGAATATTATGATTTATTAAGTCCTGATGTTGTTTCTAAGATTGATGGAAATAGGTTGATTTCTGATATTATGTTTGTTTCACATAACTATCCACCAATGACACCTAAAGATTTTTTGGTTAGACATAATCAATTGGTTTTGAGAAGATAAAATGGTTCAAATGAAAATAAGTGATTTACCAAAAATATTACTTGTTTTTTTTTTTTTTTTTTTTTTTTTTTTTTTTTTTTTTTGGTTTGGTGAGGTTTTTATGTTATAGTAAATTAAAAAATTTTCAAA
>CALVIE010000091.1 GCA_944329385.1 uncultured Bacilli bacterium
GCCCAGTTATTTTTTCCATAACTACTAGATGAGTCCCACGCTCTATCTCCTAAATTTGCTTCTCTCATTATTTTAATAGTTTTATCTGGCTCTACTGACACTATTCTCCATACCTCATTATTAAACGTTATGTAATTATTTACATTCTTACCCTTATAAATATATCTTCCTTCTTCATATTCATCTTTATATAGCCCATCTCCTGTTGTTGTAATTACAACCTCTTCTCCTCCTACGTCAATCTTCTCGGCTGTACACTCAGTATATAACTCATCTATTGCCCCTTGGACATTTTTTGAAGCAAGGCCACTTGCCTCATTTTCATAACTTACATCTTTTGAATTAAATGTTACTATGGCATATACTCCTATACTTCCAAATAGTATTAGTCCTATTAAAAAACTTATTAGATTTTTTCTCACATAATATTTCATTTTTTCTTTCTTCATTGTACTCTCTCCTATCATTAAAAACAGTATAAACCAAAAAAAAGAAAAAAACAAGTAACATTTTTGAAAAATCACTTGTTTTCTAAAATTTAACTTTCCCTTAACATTTTTTTATTTTATTAAATCTTTCTCTAAAACATATTCATAAACTTTTTTTAATTTATAACCTATTTTCTTAATATCTCTTTCTTTTGCTACCTTATAACCTTCTTCAGTCAAATCAGGTAATTTTCCTTTTAAAATAAGTTTAATTTTATATTCAAAATCATCTATATTTTTAGCTTTATAAATATTAACTCCATCCTTAAGCCAATCATCATAAATTGGAATATCACTAATTAAAATCTTAGTTTTCATAGCTAATGCTTCTAATAAAACAATACCTTCAGTTTCCTCTTTAGTTGGAAAAATATATAAATCACATCCCTCATAAGCATCTTTAAGTTCCGTACTTTCAACATACCCAGGAAAATATACATTATCCGTTTTATTTTTTATCGCATCGCTTATTTTAAAAGGAATAAGTGATGGCTTAGTATAACCAAACCAAATAAATTTATACTCTGGCATTCTCTTAGCTAACTCTAAAAATTCTAAAATTCCTTTTCTTTCAATATAAAGTCCAACTGCCATAATAACCTTATCATCTTCACTAAAACCATATTTTTCTCTAAATCTTTTTCTCCCATCTAAAGATGGCTTAAAAAAATCTAAATCAATACCATTTGAAATAGGTATTATCTCTTTTCCCAAATCATATTTTTCTAAAACCTTTTTTGAATACTCTGTTGGTGTAATAAGTAAATCAGCAAAACCATAACAAATTTTTAACCACTTACGAAAAGCTGGCGCAACATTATTTGAAAGTTTAAAAGAATTTCTAAAATCTTCCTCTGTAGAATGTGCATGAAAAATAACCTTTTTACCCTTTTGCTTACACTTTCTAGCAAGCATCAAAGATTCTGGGAAAATCGTATTAATATGTACAATATCAAAATCATCAGTAATATCAGTAGTATAAGGTACATGCACCAAATCCAAAGCTTTCATCTGATGGGAAATAGCCTTACCAACTCCACTTTTTTTAACATCTTCAAACTTCCCAGTATGTAGTAATATTTTCATAAATCTCCTCCTACATATTCACATTAACTAGTATAACATCTTTACCAATCTTGTCAATCTGTGACCATTTTATTTTAAAAGTAGAACCACTAAAAAAGAAAAGTCTTCTTCTTTGAACACTCATTTCAATAATTTTTCCCTCCCTATCTAAACTAACATCTATTATCATACCAATTTTTTTACCATCAAACACATTTATAATATCTTTAGTTTGTAAATCAGAAAGCATCATACAAAACCCTCCAATAAATTATATTAAAATGAAAAAGAAAAAATGACAATCATTTTTTCTTAATAACCTTTACCTTTTCAAAATCATCTTTAACAGCATTTAATAAAACACCACTTTTCTCTATCATGGCCCTTCGCATTAAAACATTTTTAGCAAGCCTAAGTTTAAGTAAAGTATAAATAGACTTCTCCTTTAAAATATTTGTTACTCTTGAAAATGGTAACTGACAAACTAAATTATCCTCATCGTCTAAAACTTTAATAGTTTTCAAAGCACTTTCAAATTTCACACCACCAAAATATTCACTAAGTTTTTTTAAATTACCACTTCTTATAACATCATCTGAAAGTGGATTACCTAAAATATTCGCCGTAAGACCATTTTTTAAATCAAAAACAGCCCAAGTACCAGTAAATCCAGCAATCGCAAAAGCATAATCACTCATTACATCAGCCATATCATTAACTTTAATACCATAAGGGTTTTTATAATAAACTCCCATAGCTCTATTCACATAACGTATATTAGAGTTTTTATCTAATATAATAGGATTATCATGTATAGGAGTAATCATTTTAGATACTGATTCATGAGATAAAAATCCCTCATTTAAAAAATCAAAAAGCCTAATTAAATCTTTAGAAGTACTAAAAATTCCCGCATGCCCTGGATAAATTCCATATTTTTCCATAACTCTAGCCTTAGGATCATTCACATACTCACCATTTTTACTTCCAGTTACACTTCCAAAATCACCATCGTAACTAGTATCTTGTAAACCCATTATTCCATTAAAATAATTTTTAAAATTCATATCAGCCAAAGGCATAATATCCTTTAAAATAATAAAAGGAACATCGCTATAAATAAAAGTATTTTTACAAATAACTTTACTAGAAGAAAGTCTTCTTTGTAATTCTTTAAAAGAAATATTTTCATCTAATCTTCCATCTGTCCTTAATTCATAATAAAATTTAGCCATTTTTTCTACAGAAATATCCAAATTATATTTATTATCATAATAAGAAACTAATTTATCTAAATCAAATTTCCCTTCTTCGGCTAATTTTAAAGCCTCCAAAACAGTAAAAAGTTTTGTAAAACTCGCCAAATCAAAACGAGTATTTTCATTTATCATCTCACCATTTTGTCTAGTTTTTCCATTATAAACATATAAAGAAATTCCACTTCTTGCATCTTTAGAACCCAAAGCCATACCAGGAATTAAAAAGGAAACTTCAAAAGCAGTTTTTACATAATCATCTATAATTTCATTATATATTAATTTGGGTGATTCATTTACTTTAGAAATAAGCATTTCACTTTCCTTATCAAACATGTAAATTAAATCAGTAATATTAAATCCACCATTCAAAACAAGCTCATTAATTAATTTAACCTCTTCTTCTTTAATAATCTTTACATAATCATGTAAATTCATAAAACCACCACCAAAAAACAGATATATTATAAATCTTTTGGCAAATTTGTCAATTTTATTTTTTACTGTTATTAATTAAATTTGAAATGTCCCGCTTTGTTTTGAATGGGAATTAAGTTGTGAAAAGTGATGTCAAGAGCGAACG
>CALVIE010000092.1 GCA_944329385.1 uncultured Bacilli bacterium
TAAATAAAAGCAGAAAATGCCTATGAAATAAGGATATTTCATGATTATATTATAATCTCATGAATAATTAAGGTATAATAATAGGTAATAGCATTTCCAGTAACACAATAGCATAATCATTTGTAAAAACACTTGGTGAAAATAAAATAATTTTACCAATAATAAAAGCAATCACTCCAACCATCAAAAATAATAAAACTGATAATATTGAATTTAAATTCTCTTTAATTTTAGCCATATTAATTATTTTTTCTTTCCCCATAAACTACTAGCAATTGCTCCAAAAATATCACCTAAAAAAGATAATAGCGCACTAATCATAGTTATCTCTCCTTAATTTTTAAATACATTTGTATATCTATATAATTATATAAAAATCATCTACTCTAGATAATATCGTTCATAAATATCAGTAGGTATATATAAGCTTAAATCACTTATTTTTAATTGATACTCTGCTAATGATATTTCAATAGGCTGTTTATTAATAAATCCTAGTTCATGTAAAAAATCAAACAGTACTCTTCCGTTTATTAATTCAACATTTGCTTCTTGAGCAAATTCAATCGCTGCTACAGAAAAATCACTAGTAGTAATAAAAATCATTTTATCAGCATGAACAGTACTATTGGCACCAACTAGTTTTTGAATTAATGGTCGACCAATTTTATTATCTAAAGCATAACATTTACATTCTACAATAATTCTTTCTTCATTTTTAATTAATAAAATATCATAACCACCATCATTAGTAGGTGGTGTTAATTCACAAATATAACCAAGACGATTAAAAATTTTTGAACATAAGATTTCAAAATCATAAGGTTTTCTTGAATAATAATTAACAAGTTTTTCAATTGAAGTATTACTTGCAAATATTTCTTTTTCTTCAAGTTTTGCTTTTTTCTCTTGTTCTTCATCACATAAACTTATTTTATAACCCTTTTGTCTTAAAATAGTTACTAGCTTAATTATATCTTCTGGATATTTAGAATAAATATAGTAATTTTCAAAATATAATTTACTATTATGCCAATTTATTTTATTATACTTATATCTTAAATCAGCTGTACCATTATTTTTACTATGACGCCAAGAAGGATAAAACAATATAAAATAATTATAACCTGCTTGATTATTATATTTCATGACTCTAATTTTACTAGGTAAATCACCTAAATTATATGTTTTAGAAAAATTTACTCGTTTATATGCTTCCATTATTAAGATGATTTCACTTATAGCAATTATAATTAATAATATTGCAATAACAATAATTAAAAATACTAATGGTTTTGAAAATATATCATTTAACACATTATCAATTCCCTTCCCTATTCTATCTTATAAATAAAATTTTAAACTAATCAATAGTTTTATTCAAGCACGTAATATAAGCTTATTAATAAACTAAAAAAGCCAAAAATAAATTTTGACTTTTTTAGTTTATATTAAGCTCTTTTTTTACGTAATAAAACTGCTAATGCTCCTGCAGCCATTGCTGTAGTTACAAAGAAATACATATTTGTCATATCTCCTGTTGCTGGAGCAGTTTCTGGTTTAGTTGTTTCAGGATTATTACTGTCAGATGGATTATTAACTTCTTTTAATTTTAAATTAGCAATCGCATCATTAATTGCTTTAGCCATTGCATCAACTTCAGCTTGTTTACTAATATCTAAATTATAAACAACAGCATCTTTAGCAGCGATTAAAGCATTTACAGATTCATCAGTATAAATTGATAAATCAGCTGGGATTTTAGCTAGAGCTTCTTCAACTTTAGTGTAATCAGCTGGGCGAATTAAATAATCACTATGTTTTGAAGAGAATAAATCCATTAATTCAAATACTACATCTTCTTCATATGTAGCTTCTGGATAATCAGACCATACACATTGCATACTTCCGATAATTGGGATTTCACCTTTAGCACCAGCAACTTCTGTGAATTTTTTACTATTGATATTAGTTACTGTTTTTTCATAGAAGTATGGATTATTATGTTCTTCATAGTTGTAATTTCCTAAAACCCAATACCATCCATCATTAGTATTTAAGATTTTATGACCTTTTTCAACTAAATATTCAGGTTTAGCAACATCATATCCCCACCAACCGGCAATCCAGTATGAGATAATGATATCTTTATCAAAAGTACCAAAACTATCATTACTATTATAGTAGATACCATCGTTAAAGCACATTGGTAACATATTAGCATCTTTGATAATTTTTGCTAATCCATTAACATAAGCAATGAATTCATCATAAAAACCTTGATCTTGTAATTTTTGCCATCCACCACTATTTACGTCGTTAGCATATTCATCACAACCAAAGTTAAAGATTTCACAGTATTCGCTAAAGAAATCTACGTATTTTTTTACTAAGGCTTGAGCAAAATCTACAGCTTCTTTATTTGTAACATCAACTGTACGTTTTGACCCTTGGAAAGCTGGATTAGAAATTCCTAATTCTTCCATAGCTACTAAAATAGAATCCATATGTCCTGGTGTATTAATAACTGGAATAATATTCATTCCTTTACTTTTCGCATAAGCTAGAACTCTTTCGATTTCTGCTTGTGTTAAAGCATTTCCATTTGGATCATTATAATATTCACTATTTCCTTTTGTAAGTGCTGCTTTTACATCATCACTAGCATAATTTTTTCCGTTAACTGATAAACTCATATCATCTAAAAATAAACGTAAAGCATCATTTCCTAATAAAATTTGAACATCAGTGTATCCATTTTTATAGGCTTTTTCAACAATTCTAATCAATTGTTCTTCAGAAAAATATTTTCTTCCAGCATCAATTGAAAAAACACTACGTAACTTTTGATCATCATTAGTTGCGTAAATAGATTTTGTACTATTCATAGCAAAAGTTGTTATTGCTAGAACCATACAAACTAGAGTAATAACAAGTTTTCTAAAATTCTTTTTCATTCTAAAATCCTTTCCCGTAAAATATTTTAGCTAGTAAAAAATAATTGTGCCCAAAAACTATTTTTTACTAGCCTATTCTAATATGTCTTTTTATATAATGCAAGCGCTTTTATCATTGAATAAAAACTTATATCAATTAATATTTTAAATATCATTGATAATATCATCTATTTTTAGATTTAATAAAAATATAAATATTTTTATTAAA
>CALVIE010000093.1 GCA_944329385.1 uncultured Bacilli bacterium
CAAAAATTATAGTAATAGTTATAGTAACATTATTAATTCTTTTGGTAATAGACACTATCCAAGCCAAAGTATTTAATAATAGTACAGTTATAAAAATAACTGAAGAGTATAATGGTGGAACTTTAACAAAATTAAATAAGGGAGTATTAGTTGCTACCTATTTTTGTTCAAATGGTGCTAAAAAAACTATATTTAAATGGGAAAACTATACTTGTCCTTCAAGTGAAGCTGCTGAGGAAAATAACTCTAATAAACAAAATGAAATAAGTTGGGAAGAAATTACAGA
This sequence comes from uncultured Bacilli bacterium, assembly GCA_944329385.1. GTDB lineage: Bacteria > Bacillota_I > Bacilli_A > RF39 > UBA660 > Coprosoma. Next base: position 287 of record CALVIE010000093.1, read on the forward strand.
AGATGGCATAAATGAAGAACTACTCCTGCAAAATATAGATGTTGATATCCTAAATCAAATCGGTAGTGAACTGCAAACTTTAGTTAATGAGGCTTATGCTGAAGAAAGAGCCAATCCTGAGATAATTGTTACTGAAGGTTGGGCTAGGATTTTAGCGTATGATCGCTTTAAAAGAGTCGTCGATATTGGAGTTCCTGCTATGAAACCTTTATATTTAATTATTTATAAAAGTTCTAATCGTGGTGTCTATGAATATCTTTGTGCCTATGCTCTATATCAAATATCAGGATATGAGTTTTTCTGGTCTACTACTGATGAATTTATGGAGAAATTTAATGAACAGATTTTAAAAGAAAAACAAAATTAAATGTTAATAAAAATAGCACAAGTGTAAAATATTCTTGATAGCAAAAAGCCATTACAAGATTTATACTTAATTGTGGAGGTAAAACATGAATTTAGGAAACAATTTATTTCAAGCAAGAAAAAAAGCTGGTTTATCACAAGAAATGGTAGCAGAAAAATTAGGAGTAAGTAGACAAACTATTTCTAAGTGGGAAACTGATGAAACTATTCCAGATATTTATCAATCAAAAAAATTGGCTAAGTTATATAACTTAACTTTAGATGAATTAATAGATTTTGATATTGATATAAAAGAAATAGAAGAAATAATTAAAAATACTGATGAAGAAAAAGAATCAAAAATTAACTGGACAAATGCATGGAGTAAAAAATATCCAGTATTAAAGAATTATACCCAACAAGTAGACATATCTAAGTATTCTACTATAATAAGAAAACTATTAAATAGTCTAAAAGATAATTATGGTTTTAATGAATTAGATAGTATGTTAGTTTTAAAAGATATTCTTTATCACGAATGGAAAGATAATAAATAACCCTTGATATATTTCCTGTTAAAAATCCTAAACTTTTTATATGATGAGTATGAAAGGAGAAAATATGAATCAAGAAAAAATTGGTAAATTTATTGCAGAATGCCGTAAAAATAAGAATATGACTCAACAGGACCTAGCTGAGAAATTAGGAGTATCTGACCGTACTATTGGCAACTGGGAAAACGGGAGAAATATGCCGGATTTATCACTATTTAAACCATTATGTAGTGAGCTTGATATTTCCCTAAATGATTTAATGAGTGGAGAAGTAGTAAATAATAAAGAATATCAAGAAAAGTTAGAAGAAAATATAATTAATACAATCGATTATACTAATAAAAAACTAGAAAACAAAAATAATTTTATTGGTTTAATATTCATCGTATTTGGTGTTTTAATTTCTCTTACTGCCATGGCTATATTTCCTAGTGATAGTAGTTGGGGAGCTATTTATTCTGTATTTGGTGGAATAGTTTCCCTAATTGGTGTTAGTAGGTTCACTAAGAAATTACAATACGGAAAAAGGTTATTTTGTAACTTTGGTTATTTTATAATATTTATATTAGTATTACTAGCCATAGATTACATTGGTGTTGTAAACATTCATCAAGCACCGAGATTTTCCTTAGTAAAAGTAACTGGTGATAATGTTATATACTACGATACAGTTTTTTATGATGTAATTAGATGTAACGTCGATAAAGATAATGAAACATTTACAGTAATTAAAAATGACAAGTATGATATTGACAATATAGATAAATATTGCAAATAGTTTATTTAAAGTTTGATATTAAAATAATAATTTTATATTGAAAGAACATATAATGTATATTATAATGAAAGTGTAATGGAGATTTTATTATGGAATTAAAATCAAAAAAAACATATAAACCCCAAATTTATAGAATTATTTTAAATATTATATATTCAATCTTAGGAACAATTTTACTATTTTATATACTAACTTATTTTATTGATAATATTTATATTATTAGTTTAATTTCCTTCCTATTTTTAGTTTTCTATTTTAAATTAGTTATTTATAATAATTTTATTACAATTTATATTGATGATAATATGTTTAAGTATAAAAAGGGAAATAAAATTAAATGTTATGATATTAATAAATGTCAATTTGGCGCAAGAATAGTAAATAGCACCGGTGATTCAGAATGTGAATTAAATATAGTAGATGAAGATAATAAAACTGATTACATTGACTGTGAATTAATTGGTTATAGGCAATTTAACAATTTATTAAATGATTTAAAAGTAATTGGAAAAGAGTCTAAACCCATTAAGATAAAAACGATTGAGAAAGGAGATGGAAATTAATGGGACAATATACATTATATATAGTTGTTGGAGTAGCAGTAGTAATCTTATACATTGTTTGGATGATTTATGCCAACAAAAAACACAGTGGTTATGTTAATAAATGGTTAAAAGAACATCCAGATGCAATAAAAGTATATGTTTCAAATCCAAAAGGAGCTATCAAACAAACACAAATCACTGTTGGAGCAATCGATGATGAAACTGTTATGACATTTAATGCTGGTATGAGTTATGGCTTTTATCTAACGCCGGGAAAGCATACTATTGATGCTACTTGTACAACTCAAAGACCTGGGGTTATGTATCGTAATGTATTTACAACATATGGACCTATTAAATTAGAAGTTGAAGTAGAAGCAAACAAAGAATATATTTTTACTTTTGATAAGAAAAAGGAAGAATTTCTTATAAAGGAAAAATAATTGTTTTCAAAATTAGAGCAAAAAATTGCTCTTTTTTAATTTTTAGAAATGTCAAATATAATTAATCTTTGTCTATTCTTTTTAATAATGTTATTTGGTAACTAAAAGATATATA
>CALVIE010000094.1 GCA_944329385.1 uncultured Bacilli bacterium
TAAAAAAAAGCACTAGAAAACTAGCACTTTTAAATATAATTATATTTTTATCACCCTATCACAAACAGTTAAGACATACGGATCATGTGTTACTACAATAACTGTTTTTCCATGTTCATTCATTTTTCTTAAAATTTCTAATACAACATCTCTATTTTTTACATCTAATGATCCAGTTGGTTCATCAGCTAAAATAATCGAACAAGGTTTTAAAAATAGCCGTGCTAAAGCAACTCTTTGTTGTTCCCCTCCACTTAGTGTATATATTTTTTTATTTAAATATTCTTTAGGATCTAAACCAACCATTTCTAAAGCATTTTCTTTAGCTTCTAAACTTTTATCATCACTATATTTCAATGAAAAATCTAAATTTCTAGTAACTGTTAAATTATCGGCTAAAGCATAATTTTGAAATAAATACCCTATTGTATTACGTAAATAATTTGTTTGAGTTATTGTTTTTAAATTCTTGTTATCAATAATTATATTACCATCATACTCTTTATCTAATTTACCTAAAATATTTAATAACGTAGTTTTCCCAGAACCACTCGCTCCAGAAATAGCAAGCATTTCACCATCTTCAATAGTAAGATTTAGATTATTAAAAATAACTTTATCATTAATTTTTTTATTAAGATTTTTAATTTCAATCATTAGTTATTCTCCTTTTAATACCGCATTTATCGACTTCTTTTCATAATACCATAAAATCAACGTTGTAACGATAAAATCAATTATCGTAATAATTATTCCTAAATATAACCCTAATACTATTTCTTTTTCAACAACACCAATTAAAAACGCTATTAAAACAAATGGTATAATGTTCAATAAATAATATTTAAAATATCGATGAATAAATGAATAGCCCATAATTGTTTTTACTGCTGCTATTTGTTTATTACTTTCAACATAATTCATTGAAACAAAAATTGTCATAATAACATAACCCACTAAAGAAAAAATTGAAATCGATGTATATTCCATCAATGTTTGTTGTAATTCATACTGTTGCTTATCAACACGACTATATACTGTAGGTGTAAATGTAAAAAGGTCACTTGCCTTTGCTTCTTTAAATATTGGATATAATTCATCATAAGGGCTTTCTGGATTACTAATAGGGACTATTAGTTCTCCCATACTCATTAAACTCAAATAAATATCTGTTCCACGATTATTTGCGTTTGTTACCATTATGATTGGATTTTTAATATAATTTCCCTCTTCTTTGTTCATATCTGGATTATAAGTGAAAAACTTTTGATTATTAGTATAAATAATATATCTTATTTCTTGACGATCAGTAATTTCTGGCAAACCATTTAATTCATTATATAAGTTTTGATCAAGATATCTTAAATCTAAAAAACCTTCATATGATTCTTTTATTTCATCAAGATGTTTTTCATATTTTTTAGGAACTAAAATCGTTAATACGTTTTCATTTTCTGGAAAAAGAAGTTGATTTCCATCTTTATCATAAACTGGATATTTTTTTAGATAATTATTATTAACTTCTATAAGATCACTATCATAAATTGATTGATCTTGAATATAATCTTTTTTACCTAATTCATCTTCTTTAAAATACCAATCAGGACGAATCATCATCGCTCCTTTTTCGTCTAATAATCTATATACTTTTTGACATTTTAATCCTATTTCATAACTATTTCCATTTTCTGTGTATGGTAAAGTATTTATTGTTGTATAAGCATAATTAATTGTTTCTTTCCAATCAGCCATATTAGTATTCATTTCTTCAAGTGATTTTATTTCAAGCATTGCTGAAACACTAGTAAATATAAAAACTATACAAAAACATATCTTTGTAATTATACTAATGATATTTATTTCTTTATTAGGCTTTTCATTCTTTAAACATAACGATATTTTTACTCTTTTTATCAAAAGTCCGCAAATACTCTCTAATACAGTTACAATCAATGCAACTATCACTAATCTTACTAATAAATAGATATATAGATAATAATTAAATATTTCATAACTAAATAAATGTAAAATCATCCATGCAATTGTTGTAATCATAGCTAACACTAAGTTAAAAATAGCATAAAATTTAATTTCATCTATTAATATGTCCTTAGTGTCATATCCATTTAACATCATTACCGAATATTCTTTAAACTTCATTATATAGTTATAAATACAAGTCAAAACAAGTAACATAATTAGTAGAGGTAAAAATATTGTAATTTTAGAACTATATAAAGTATCATTTGATAAGTTTTTATAATCTTCATCAAGAGTAATATTATTTTCATTTATTTGTTTTTTTATTTGTTTAAATTGCTCACTATCTTTTACCCCTGAAAAACTATATACACCTTTTAAATTTTCCTTTTTTAATCCAGAAAACTTACGTAAATGAATTGTATTTTCTTTATTTAAAAGCGAAAACACACCAATCAAATTACTATTATCTTCATTTTTGGATGATAAATAACTATCTTCTAAATCACTATCAGACAACTTTTTTCCATCGATAACAAAATTATCTAATACTTCTTCTGGCTCATTTATATCTATATAAACATCAATTACAAAAGTACCATTTTCTTATAAACGATATATCGCTTTTTGAATATTTACACTATTAGCTGCAGCTATTTTTTTCAATGATTCAACTGTTTTTTCTTGATCTTGAACTTCAGTAACCGAAACTGTATATTTGCTATCCTCCTCTAAAATGTTTGTTATTTCTTTATTTGCATAAATATTAACAAACAAATAAGAAGAAAATAGAAAAAATACACAACTTACAATAAAAAGTATCTTTTTCATTCTAATCCCTTTCTAACTTTCCACTACAATAAACATAATTTGTCTAATCAGGTTTTGATATTTATTTTTATCATTAGCCTAATAATTTTATTTCAATAACAATCAATTCAAATACAATTACCAATAAAACAAATGATACCTCATGTTTTATTTTCAGTTCCTTAGAAAACGCTTCCTATATTTTATTCTATTTATCAATCTTATCTTTGTCAATATAAAATTATATAGTTATAAAGGTATATTTAG
>CALVIE010000095.1 GCA_944329385.1 uncultured Bacilli bacterium
GCATTTTCGGCAAGTTTTAAGTCCTCAGCCGAAACAACTGGAATAAAAAGAAAATTTATCATTAATAATATCAGTATTTTTTTCATTAACATCGCCTCTAATAAAAAATATGTCAAAAAAAATAGAATATAACTTTTATACCCTATTTCAAATTCATTTTCTTTCCGTTACATTACCCGCATCAACTTCGTAAACCACATCGGCAAGTTCTTCAATATCATCTTTAATATGCGAAGCTAAAATAATTATCTTTCCCTTTTCTTTTTCATCTAATAAAACCTTTCTCAGTTTCTTTACTGTTTCGTTCTCTACTCCATTAAATGGCTCATCTAAAATAATTACTTTGGGATTCTCCATTAAAACCTGGGCAATACCAAGTTTTTGTTTCATACCGAGTGAATAATTACTATATTTTTTATTCATTTCATCATCGAGATTTACAAGCTTTAATGTTTTAACTATATCTTCATCACTTATTTTATGTTGAATTGCGGCAAGTAGCTTTAAATTTTCAAAGCCTGTAAGATCAGGAAGAAAAGAAGGTGATTCAATTAAAGCTCTAGTTTCTGGAGGATATGTTTTCGCTTTTACAATATCTACACCATCATATAAAACCTCGCCTGTTGTCGGTTCATAGAAGTTACACATTATTTTAAGTAAAACACTTTTACCACTACCATTACGCCCAACAAAACCGTATATCTTCCCCTCTTCAAATTCTAAATTTACATTCTTTAAAACAGGAACTTTTTTAAACTCTTTTGACACATTTATTAACCTAATTTTCATCTAAAAACCTCACTTTCAAACAGTTTATAAATTATCTTTCTAAAAATCATAATCGCAAATATAATCATAATAATTAAAGAAACCACTAAATACCAAATATAATTTGTCATACTTACAACCCCTATTAAGTTAAAGCAAAGTAATAATATCAAACCTAAACCTATTAACAATTTTAAAATAACATTTCCATATATTAAAATCAATATAAAAAGTTCAAGCAAAATAAATATGATTAAATTTGTAAAATAAAGTAATAAAGTATTATCTGGCATCCTATCAAACAAAATAAATATAGTGAAAGTAACTAAATAACCAACCGCCAGTAAAATAGCAAACTGAATTATTATAGATATAATCTTTAAAATAGTCCATCTTGTTTTATTCATCCTTAAAAAAATATTACTTTTGTTTTTCGATAAATCTTTCACAAATAACATTGTCCCAAGCATAACAAACACTAAAACGTTAAGGAAAAATGAAATAACATTTAAAAAATTATCGTTAATATCCGCATTTAATCCTAAAACAACGTTAAAACCATTATCATTATAATTCATCACAAAAATTTTAATCAATGAATATATAATTAAATAAGCAAAATAGAAAATTAATATAAATTTCTTAGTTCTAATCGTATATTCAGTATCATTTAACACCACATATTTAAAACTATTTATATCACTTTTTTTCACATTTAAATTTAAAAGAATATTTAACAATAATATCGGAAGTAACAAAGCAAAAATAGAACATAAAATTTCAGTTAAAAATGTAGAATATGAATTTAATTGTAAATACTCAAAAATAAGTGGGGATGTATCGAGAATAGATGTTCTTCCATCTGTAAATGGTACATAATTATAATCGAAAAAGATGCCATAAAAAACTATATTTAAACCTATTACTACTTTTGTAGAAAATTTTTCTAATAAAAAACTATTAAATAAAGAAACTACTATCATTATTGCGTATAGCCTTACAATATAAAAAATTATATAAATTATATTTGGAATATTATAAAATTGGTAATTATTCATAAAATCTAAATTAGAAGCGCAAAACAAATTTAAAAATACAAATAAAAGTAAAAATACAACAAGAAACATTATACTGTTTGCATAAACACTACATTTAAGTAACTCTTTAATCTCATTTTGCTTTGAATCAAGCCTTATTTTAAAAAAATAGTTATTATTAAAAATGTTATATATATTAATTGTTGTCACAAATAATGGAAGAAATAGTCCGCAAACTATATAAACTGACGAGCTTAAAATGCTTTGCAAAGCCACAGCATATGACTTATTAAGTCCATAATTTGTCACGGCAAATATTGTCACAATGATTGAAATTGATATTATAATTTTAAATACCCATGAATTAATAAACTTATTAAATACTTCTTTCCGCATTTAAAACAACCCTTTCCTTATTTCGGACGATTAAATAAACACCAATTGTCGAAACAATGACTAAACTTAAAGCGAAAAGAATCATAAATGGCAAACTAATCACATGATCATAAACCCAAAAAGCCGAAAAGTTCAAAGAATTTGTTAATAATTTAACATTAAATACATTTTGAACAAACACTCCAATCAAAGCTTCTAAAATTATCCAAATAATCCAAAAACACAAATAAGAACCAATTACAGCTGACACAAAATGATTACTTTTTATTGTAAATATATAACTTATATTAATTATAAATAAATTAAGAAGAAAAATATTAAGAACATAAGCTAAACCAAAAACAACTAAATTATTTAAATACTCTTGAGATATAAAGCTTGATTCCTCTGTTGGAATTGTTAAATTACCACCTGACAAAATATAAGAGCCTACAAAAAGAATTATCAAAAAAAACGGAAGTATTATTAAATTCTTTAAAGAGGATAAATAAACTTTAGATATATAATTTTTATATGTCATTCTTGTCAAAATATTTTTAAACATTCCTGATTTAACCATTCCATAAATACCTGATGTTACAGATATAATAATTAAAATCGGATATACAAAGAAAGTAAAAATTCTTAAAGAATAATTAATAATTAGTTGAAAAAATATTGAAATAGTATCTGGCATTACAGCTACTGAAAATCTATCGCAAAAATCATCATTATGATTTTGTACGCAGTATTCTAAATTTTTAATAGAAGACTCTTTTAAATTTTCAAAATCAAATTTATACTGAATTAAAGAAATCAAAACCCACAAAAATATAATTAATAATGAAATTAATAAAAATTTATT
>CALVIE010000096.1 GCA_944329385.1 uncultured Bacilli bacterium
CATATCAATACTTTTAGGCTCAATACCTTTAAGTATTTTTAATGAATCGCCTTGTATAAGTTTAAAATCTTTATTTTCATAATAATATTTTTTACTCATACAAAAAACCTCCTCATATATATTATACTATGTTTATTATTCAAATCCTTTTTTATTTTCAAAATTTGTAATAATAACTTCTTCTACTTTTCCTCTTTTCTTTCCATTAGCATTTATATTTCTTTTTGCTTCAATTACATGAATATTAAAACCCTTATAAAGTTCATTTATTAGTGTTGTATTATGATTAGAAAGCATCACATAGCAACCTCTATCAGATAATTCTTTAAACACTTTAGCAAGTCTTTTTTGTTCATCTTTTCCAAAACCATTTTCAGTATAACTATTAAAGGTTGTTGTATCAGAATCATAAGGGGGATCAAAATAAATAAAATCGCCTTTTTTAGCATCCTTTACTGACTCTTCAAAATCAACTGAGAGAATTTTAATATCATTATAATTTAAATAGCCACATATAATACCTAAATTTTGCCCTTCATAAGTGTTTACTTTAGTTTTCTTACCAAACGGTACATTATATTCATTTTTACTATTAACTCTATATAAGCCATTAAAACAGGCCTTATTTAAGTAAATAGTACGAGCAGCTCTTTTATAATCTGCTACTCTATTAAATCTCTTTTTATCTCTATCTAAATTTCTAATTTTATAATAATATTCTTCAGAATGTTCGGTTTCATGATGATTTAATTCTCTGCACATTGCTTCAAATTTTTTTTCGTCTTTTATACATTCATAAACATTAATAAGTTCTTTATTTGAATCATTAATAACTGCTTTTTTAGGTGAAAGTTCAAATAATAATGCTCCTCCACCAACAAATGGTTCATAATAAGTATTAAATTTCTCTGGAATATATTGTTTTAATTTATCTATTATCTGCCTTTTTCCACCAGCCCATTTTACAAATGGCTTTCCTTTAATCATATTCTTCCTCCACTATAAATTAATTACTACATAAAAACTAACTTGCTTTTCTATAAATTGCAATTAATTCTAATTCATAAACTTTTTTATTACTTGAATTACTTAATAACTCAAAATCAAATCGATAACTACCATTACATTCATTTACTATGCTTTTCAATTGTGAAATAAAATCTGCTAGCAAGCCACTATCAAATTTACACAATTGAGTATCTGAAAAAAAATTGTAATCATTGGCAATATTTTTTACTTGACAAAAATATGTTAGACTATTGTTATATATATTATCTAAACTCGAATTATAAATATTATTTGTTAGTAAATGAATAACATAAATTTCATTTTGTGTTTCATAAACCAATTCTCTTTCTAAATCGTCTTTAGTTTTTATCATTTGTTTAACTTGCTTAATCTGTTCCTTTGTTTTCGAAGTTTCATTTTTATTATTATTGTTGTTGTTTGAAAGTTTATTTGCTAATTCAGCAAAGCTAATCATTTCTATAAATTGTTCTAATAAATCACATATTGAATTATTTTTAAAAACGCCTGTTATTTCCACAAAATCTCCAATATTAAATTTTTCTTCTTTAATTAGTTTTTTATTTTTTAAAATCTTCAATGTACTAGCTAACAAGGAACTTGTTGTTTGAACTTTTTTTAAAGTTATTTTTTCCTTGTTCGATTGGCCATCAATTTGTTCATCTTGTATGCCACTACTCAAATTAAATATTTTCATACCTACACTACCATTAACATTTGATTTATTGCTTTTTTTGGCATCAGTATTATTTTCTAAGGTCATTTCAGAAAAATCACTATATCCATCAAACAATATTGAATTAATATCTAACAATCTATCTTTATTTATATATACTGGTAGAAATAAGTTATCATTTTTCATTATATTATCACTCCTTTACTTCTTTTTTTGATTCTTCAATTTGCAAGATTAATCTGATAAAACTACCTGTTAAATATATTAAATAATCTATTTCCTGTTCAGTAATATTATCACCATGTTTAGCATTATCATTGTTATAGACAGTATATAAATCAAATAATTTAATATACATATTAGAAATAGTAGTTGATATATTATTATTTTTTAAAAACTCTCCTACATTATTTTTTTGATTTTCTAAAGTCTTTTTATTAGAAAAAAGTTGTTGAAAGAATGATTCTAAACTAAATCTTAATTCATCTATAATATTTCTATAATTTTGTTTTTTTCTTTGCATTTTTACCGCACTAGAAAAATGTTCTTTAGTAATTTTATATTTATCTAACCATATTAAATTATCAATTACTAAAGGTTCATCAAGAAGTTCAATGTGAATTGGATATAATTCATAATCATTTTCTTTCTTTAAAATTTTTACATTAGCATTACTAAGTTGTAGTGCTTCTACGACTTTATTAACTAATTTGCTTTTATCAATATATCTACCAAAGTCATAGTTCAAAGTTATTTCTAAATACCATAGAAACATATTATAATCATCTTCATTATTTAAATCTAATTTTAAAAGAAATTTATATAAATCTTTTAATTCAAAATTGTTAAAAGTATTCAACCTGTTTTCAATGCCCAATATCATAGATACTTCACAACAATAATCATCTAAAAAATCGTCTTTATTATAAATACTAATTTCAAAATCAGATGGTCTATTTGCTATATTTAAAAGTTTTGTGATAGCAGATAAGCATCTAATTTTAATCTGATTATTGTCTTCATTTAATTCAATAATATTCCATCTTTTGCAAAATGCCTTTCTCTTAATATAAATACTATCATTATTAAGTTTAACTTCTTCATTTTTCATATTATAAGCTAACCTCCTAATATAGTTTTAATAACTCTTAATATTATACCATGTAAAAAGACATTTTTCTTCAAAATGCCTTAAATTTCATCAATATTTTTATAATATTACTCACTATTCCCCATAAAAATTGTATCCCCTGATTTCACTGTATAAGTATTCCCCACACTTACACTATTACTAGGTACACTCAAAACTTGACCGATTTGTAAAAC
>CALVIE010000097.1 GCA_944329385.1 uncultured Bacilli bacterium
CCAAGCAATTCTTGTATATAAACAATATTCACACCTTTATCTAATAAATGAACTGCTCTTGTATGTCTAAATGTATGTGGAGAAATTATTTTTTCAATTTTTATACTACTTTTTATAATATCTTTTATAAAATCATTATTCATTTTTCTACCTTTTTTATTAAATAAATATCCAGTTGTAATATTATTTTCTTTAATATATTTAATTAATAATTGTTGTGTTTGATCCATCATTGATACAATACGTTGCTTATTACCTTTACCAGTTAAAATTATATATTTTTCTTCTAAATGTATATCTTCTAACTTTAAATTAATTATCTCGCTAGCTCTAGCAGCCGTATCATATAGTAATACTAATAGAGTTAAATTACGTCTTCCTTTAATTGTAGTTGTATCTATATTATTAAATACTTTGTTAAGTTCTTCTTCTGTTAAATAAGTCATTACTTTTTTTACTTCTTTTTTAGCTTTAATTGATAATATTTTTCTTATATTATCAATATTTTCAATTTCATCAATTGCACAATATTGATAAAAAGATTTTATACTGGCTAATCTTTGATTCCTTGTTCTAATATTATTTTTCTTATCATCTTCTAAATAATTTAAAAACTCTAATATTATATCTCTCGTTACTTTTTCAAATGTAATATCTTTCAGTTGAAAGCCTTTAATATTTACTAAAAAATCTATTAATATTTGGAATGCTTTTTTATAAGAACGAATAGTATGTTTAGACATATTTCTTTCAACTATTAAATAATCTTTTAAAAATTTTGATAAATAATATGAAAAATTTTTATTCATTAACATCACCTATACTAGGTATTAAATAACCAAGTTCTTTTTCTGAAATTGTATTAATTGTTCCTAATATATCTTTATTAATATGAAAATAATAAGCAATTGAATTTATAGATTTATGTCCAAGTTGAGCTTTTAATAAAGGTAATATTTGGTTTATATCTTTTTTTTGTTTAATAGTTTTATCGATATTGTGAACAACAAAAGTGTGCCTTAAATCATGTAATCTTGGCTCTTTATTAGTTATTTTAATATTTGATAATTTTAATACTTTTTTAAAGTAATTTAAAATAGTTGAATGAGATAATTTAAAAATATATTCATTTGATTCATTATAGAAAAACTTTTTTATAAAATTATTAATTTCTTCATTTAAATTATCAGAAACAGTTACATATCTTTCTTCATTATTTTTACTATTAATAATTTTAAAAGCAGATAATTCATGGTAATAATTTTCTAATTTTATATTCAAAAGTTCTCCAATGCGTATTCCTGTTTGATAAAGTATTTTTATAATTAAAGGGGAACATATTTGACTATAATAACTATAATGATAATTATTTAATGGTTTATTTAAGTTAGAATAAATTAATTTTATTTCTTTATATGAAAAAATATATGGAATAAAATTGTTATGATTTTGAGGATATATTTTAGTTGGTATTTGATAACAGTCAATATTTTTTTGATACTTTAAAAAATAACAAAGCTCTCTAAATACACACATATTTCTGGCTAAAGCATTTGAAGATAAATTAGGATTTAATCTCGCATAAGTTTCAGTTACTTCTTTAGTTATTTTAGTAATATTATTTTCTATTAAATAATTTTTGATTGTATTAATTTGTATTTCTTCAGTTTTGTATTTATATCCTAAAAAATGTTTAAATTGAATAAATTCAGTAAATATGGTATTATAATCATACATTATTCATCTACCTCCAAACATACCTTTTTAAGATTTTTAAGATCAATGTTTATATAAGTGTTGGATGTGGTATTAATGGAAGAATGACCTAAAACTGATGAAATAATGTGAATAGGAATATCATTATCTAACATATTAGATGCCAAACTATGTCTTAGATTATGAATTCCTTTTTTTGTATCATTTACTTCGATATCACATTTATCAAAATATTTATTAAACTCAGTAAATTTTGCCAATTTTTCAAAAGGATACTTCATTTTAACAAATAAGTATTCATTTTTACATTTAGGTCTTGATTTATTAATATAATCTATAATAGCCCATCCAACTTCTTTAGATAAAGGCAAAACATTTAAATTATTTGTTTTGGGTTGGATAATGGTTAATTTGCAATTTTTCCAGTCAATATCTTTTAATTTAATATTTAAAATATCACTTATTCTAAGTCCAAGTCTAGCAGCTAATAAAATAATTGCATAATTTCTAATGTCAACTTTTCTTGTCCTTGGAAGATTTTCAAGTAATTTTTCAACTTCATGTTGTTTTAAATAAGTTGGTAATTTTCTTTTTCTTCTTCGACTAATTCTAGGTACAAAAATTGATAAATCTTCTAAAATAATATTTTCAATAAATAGATAATTTAAAAAATCCCTTAAAACATAAAAATTTCTTCTTTTAGAAACATCACCTTTACTTATAACGTAATTTATAAATTCAGTAATTTTATTTTTAGAAATATTTTCAATATTTTTTAAACCATTTTGATAAAAATAGGATAATAAACGAATAAGATAATCTTTTTTAGAATTTATACTTCCACTACTATTTTGACGTACATCTTTTACATAATTTAAATAATTATCCAAAATTAAGTTCCAATTACTTGGATAATTAGAATATAAAGCATTAGGTAAACTTCTTTTAATCATAAATTTTTTATAAGTTTCAAAATCATCAAGAATTCTTTTAGAACGCATTAACTGTTGATGATGAGAAACAGATTTATTTGTATATTTAGTAATATCAAATTTATAATATTCTAATAAAAATCTTGAATATTCGTCTTCGTTATAAATAAAATTAGATTCATTTTTCCAAATGATAAACTTTTTCCATATTTTTAGATAACCATCCATAGTTGTAATAGAAAAACCAATTTCAAGTGCCTCCTTTCTAATAAATTTAATATAAGTTTTAAAATC
>CALVIE010000098.1 GCA_944329385.1 uncultured Bacilli bacterium
TGTAATAAGTAATAATTTGTCTTGATATTTAATATCTTTCGAGTAATGAATACGACACCTAAAAAGGAGGTCGTATGAGTAAAAATAAGAAATATCGCATTAAGCAAAAAGATTTTAGGAAGTTGGAAAAACTAGCTGAGCGGATTTACAACACAGTCACTGTAATTGATTATTTTTGCAGGACACAACAAGAGATTGAAGAGCTATATAATCTTACTCCAGTCGTCGAAAATTTAAGACGAGATTCTGATACTGTAAACGCTTATTTTATTAATTATCCTGATAACAAGAATTTTTAAATGGTGTTTTAATCCAGTTTTAATACCGTTCAAAATGTGTTCAAAAAATGAACTGTGTCTGAATGATACGTTTTGTGTTTACTTACTTGATATTTAACCCATTGAGAGTGATATATGTCATTGCTGGCAAGGGGTAGCAATGATTGAATTAGGCAAAAAATACAAACTTAAAAAGATTAAAGGCTTTGAAAACGCTGATAATGAGTATTACAAAATAATTGGATTTTACAACTTCGACACCGTAATTTGTGAAAATGCTTACGGTGAAAGATTTGCATTTATGAAGAAATTTTTAATAGATCCAGATAAGCCTGATGAGATCTATTCAAATTTGATAATCGAAAGGAAAGAATAATGGCGGAAAAAAATTATACGCTTTATGGAACAAGGGTTTTAAACCTAAAGACTCAAGAAATCGGATTGCTGATTTGTATTTGGAAAAACAAGTTTGCCGATGGCGAAGTTGATTTTGCCACTTGTGTAAATAAGCAAGGCAAAAGATACAATATAGAACTTGATAATATAAGAGGGTTTGAAGATGATTTTTGCAAAGCAAAAAGTTAAGAATGTAACAACTTAGTAAGCGGTATCTGAAATGGAGCGTTTCAAAATGAAAGCAAAAAATAAACTAGTGTAAAGACTACTATTTAGTATTTTATATCATCAATTGTTTTAATTAAAATTTCTTTCTCGTTACTACCATTGGTTTTAAATCTTAACAAAGGAATACCATACTTTTTAAGAATTTCATTTTTTAAAATGTCTCTTTGAGCTTGTTTAGTTCCTTCAGAATGGTATTTATAGCCATCTACTTCTATCGCTAAAAATGGAGATTTATCAATGTTTTTATAAATAAGAAAGTCAATGTGAGTTAAGCTATTAAGCACATACTGTAGTTCTCTATTGGTAGTTAATAAAGACTTATCTTTTAAAATAGTTTTTAACATTACATGTGGAGTTACATTAAATTGATTCGGGTAATACTTATTAATAATTTTATTGATAAAAATATACATTAAGTTTTCACTATCATATTGCGATATTTTTTTATGTTTTTTTAAAATTTCTTGTTTTCTCTGTTCATAACATTTATAAAGATAATCAAATACTGAATATAATTTACTATCATAAATTTCTAAATTATTATATTTGATGTAATTTACAAGATCATTTATATTTTTATCCTTACTCATTTCATTAGGATTAATGACTAGGATTAATTGTTCAATAGCTCTTGATATTGCAACATTAAGACGATTAGGATTATCTGTAAAATCACTTATTTCATTATCTACGGTAGAAATAATTATAACCTTATTTTCTTGCCCTTGAAACTTATCTACAGTATCAGCCTTAACGGTAGTGTTTTTAAAAGTTTTCTGTAATGCCTCAGTTTGATTCCGATATGGTGTTACAATACCCAAGGAATTATCATCAATGCATATGTTGTATTGGGGAATAATTTCATTTACAATCATGTCTATTTGTCTTTGGTTATAATGATTACGAGCATGATTACCTTCAGTTGTATAACACAAAACTAAAGGCATTCTGCTACTTTTTACATCACTTAAAATAATTAATTCATTGTTATAAAATTTCTTATTACAAAATTCAATAATTTTAGGATGACAACGATAATGCTCTTTTAATAGTGTTTTAGGTGCATTTTTAAATAATTCTGTAATAGAGGATAACAAACAGTGATTTTTATATCGATATGCTTCATTTAATTGATATTGTTTAAAAATGTTCTCTGTTATTTCTGCCGTTTTATTATTAACGACATTAGGTAGTTGTTTTAAATCCCCTACAATAATAGCTTTTCTTGCACAGGCCAATGCTAAAGCTCCAGTACATAGATCAACTTGAGAGGCCTCATCGATAATAATGTAATCATACATAACATCATTTGATAGACAATTTTTTAAAGAATAGGTTGTACTTAATATTACAGGATAATCGTCTATAAATGAATCAGATTTTAGCTTCAAATCTTCTAATTTATACCTCTCTCTACCAAGATTGTTATATTTTACGCTTAAATAATGTTTAAACATTTTTGCTGAAAGCTCTGAATAAGCCTTCATTTTTGAAGAAAAATCATAGTTTAACAAATTATCATTTAGTTTTTTTATCTCTGATTTTAATTCTTGTGTCTTTAATTCATAAAATTTTTGTTGAAATTGAGCTTTTAAAAAGTCTAAAGTATATTTCTTTTTCCTAATTAAATTATGCAATATTAGTCGTTTTCTATTCCAAAACTTTAAATATTCAAAAATAATTAAAAGAATTTTTATTACAATATTATCGTGAGAAATTTCTTCATAATTTTCACATGCAAAGATCATATCTATCATTTCTAAAGATGATTTAGAATTTCTTATACATCTAGGCTCTTGTTTTACTTCAAGAGTTTTATAATACTCTAAAAAATGTTTTTGCTCTAATTCTACATTGGAAAATTCCTGCTTTAGTAAGGCTAATTTATTTTGTAT
>CALVIE010000099.1 GCA_944329385.1 uncultured Bacilli bacterium
TATATATTATCGGATTTTTATTAGGAACGTTTTCTAGCTTGAATTTCATCTATTTTATATAATATTTCTGCAACATTTTCGTCATTAACTTCAGTATAACCAAGTTCTTTCATTGCTTGAACCTTAGCTGAATTTATTTCCAAAGTTCTACTCATTTTATCCTCGAGTTTTTTCTCAATTTGCGCAACAAAACGTTTATGAGTCTCAGCAATTCTTGATTTACTTGCATTACCGCCATGATATAGATTTAATGCAGAAAACAAAATACTTTCGAATATAAATTGTTCAGTTTCGTCAAACGCAAATTCATAAGGTTTAATATAACCTCCAACCTTAGAAAAATAAGCCAAAATGTATTTTAATTCTTTTGTACTACCCATCATCTTAATATAATTAGATAAATATAAAATAGAATTATATCCATCTTCGTCCTTATCATCACTTAAACGTTCCTTTAAATCATCTATAATTGAATGTAATAAATCTTTACGTTTTTCATCTAAACCACTAAAAATAATATTTCCTTCGTTAACTTCGCTTTTATTACCATTTTCAAATAAACTATTAATTCTTGTTTCAACATCCATTATATAATCTGTATCAACTTTAATTTTATTTATATCATCAGCTGATTTAACGCCCAAAATATTAAGTAAAATTACTTTTTTATCTTTTGGCCATTTATTAATATCATCAAGCTCCAAATAATTATAAATCATCTGTCTAGAAACACCTAAACATTTAGCAAGTTTTACTTTAGAAATACCAAGTTCTCTTAAAATGTCATTTAATCTTTCCATTTTCGTAACCCTCCTACTATTTACATTTTAACCATTTTACATATACTTGTCAAGTAAAATGTAAAGAAAAAGTAGGGTGCTACTCCCCTACTTTGTTACTCTTTTATACAATTTAACATCATATGGAAAATTCTCAATTACAACTTGAAAAAGTATCCTGCAGCAAAACATCGTTATAAAAAGAAGATTTATCACGAAGTCTATCATCCAACTCCTTTATTCCGTATTTTTCAGTTAATGTCTCCTTTCCAGAAAACAAATCAGTTCCAAGGCCTAATCTATCACCTTCAATTTCAAAACCTAAAGCAGATAGTGTAGTTGGATAAAAATCTAAAGCATTGAACTCTCTATTTTTAACATTGTCCGTATCTTTATCGGTATTTAAATAGACATTATAAACATATCTATTATCTTCATTATCGTAGTCAAACATATCAGTAATATTACTTTGCATCGACAAATGATCACCAGTAATAACTATAACCGTATCATCGTAAAAATCTTGTTTTTGAATCCATTTAACAAAATCTCCAAGCATCGAGTCGCTACAGTGATATGAATTTAAATAATGTTCATTATATGGTGTATCGCATGATTCGTCGACATATCCATCAGTAAAGTGAGTATCCGCCGTTAACATCGTAAAGTTAAAAGGTTCATCTTCATCAGCAATTTCTTTTAATTGTTTTTTGGCAAAATTATAAAGTTTGGCATCCTCATAACCCCACCATACCGAATAACCAGCACTAATCCATCCTTCATTTTTAGCATAATTATAATCGTATATTTGATAATCACCATGTTCACTAAAATAAACATCTCGTCCAGCAAAAGCGGCATCAGATCCAAGCATAAAATAATTACTATAACCATTATCTTTTAAAACATCACCAATAGAATAAACACCGGGTAAAAAAGTATTATATCCACGGCAGTCATTCGATTCATTATTACTGCTAACAGTTAACTTTAATGGTACACCAGAAGTTGACGAAACAAGCGCGCCCATAGTCCATCCGGCACCATCTATGAGATTCGCTCCACCTAATTTATTACTAGCACTAAAATTAATATTATTACTTGCCAAATCCTCTAAATTAGGAATTACAGATGACTTAAAATTACCACCATTACTATTAGAAAATAATGATGTTTCTAATGATTCAACATAAATATAAATTAAATTTTTCTTTTCGCTAGGTGCCTCAATTGACACACTTCTCGCATCTACGTAATTATCTCTAATGAAATTACTAGTTTTAGCATTTAAATAATCATCAATTCCAAGTTTATAGTAAGCGTAATTCACAACAGATAAAGCAAAAAATAAAACAAATATAAACTTTATAATAAAATGTATTGGGAATAATCTAAATTTAAAATTCTTGTTTTTTAAACCTATATTTATATACGTCGCTTTATTATTAAGAATATTTTTATATACTAAAAACATAATAAATAAAATCAAATCTACTAAAAACAATCGTAAAACAACATAAATAAAACCATCAACAATCACACTTGTACTAGTGCCTTCAGAAGTAACAAGTGTAAAAAGTAATTGTTCAAAAGAAACACCGGAAAATTCTTGACTTTCATAAATAGTTAGAAATAATAAAATAAAAATAACATTTATAAATAATATCAAAAATATATTACTTACTTTTCTTAATTTTCTTTTTGACATCTTTTTTTACCTTATCAAGAACATTTTTTTCGGCAGAAATATTGAACGAAACATTCTTAATTATTATCTCAACTAACAAAGCTAATATAATATTTACTAAAGTATTAAAACCCGCAAATTTTGCAAAAACAAAAGAATCATTGCACATTTCATTAAACAAACTGCTGTCAGTACCAAAAATACTAACTCCAAGCGAACCTGAAATCATCCATGAAAGACCAAGAAAAATCAAATAGTAATATATTGT